>JASFEM010000035.1:0-26069 GCA_050124835.1 Syntrophobacterales bacterium
TACAATTTCAGATTGAGATCGATAATAGTCCTTCAGTCACTAGAGCCCTCCTCTAGCCTGACCATCCTCTGGCGCATCTCTTTAAGCTCTTCGTTATGACGTTTCTTCACGGGTTCGCCGTGGGGTACAGACATTTCCCGCATGATCCGGCTCATTTGATTCATCATGTCCAGGATTTGCTTCTGCTGTTCAGGATTCATCTGCCCCTTGCTCATCATGCCGGAGATCTTGGCCGTGATGTCGGCCAGCATCCCCATGTTGGACTGCATCATGCCCATACTGGACTTCATCATGGCGCTTTTCGTTTTGTGCTGGCCTTTCCCATCACCATATGTCTGAGCCGCAGAAAATCCTGGGGCAATGAGCAAAACCGCCACCAGGATGATGAATATCCGTCTCATGATTTCTCCTTATTAGTGACGGGGGCCGTGACCATAGCCACCACCACGATAGCCACCCATCATCTGCCCGCCGTAGCCCCGTGAGTATCCGCGGCCATAGTAGCCCCCATTCGGTGCAATTTTGCGAGCTTCCAGCTCAAAATCTAATCTCTGCCGGTCCATTTTGGCACGGAGATCAGTTATTTCTTTTTGCAACGACTTGACTTTTTTGACATCGGGATCGGCTGAATTGAGCAGGGTGTTCAGTTCTTCCGTCTTGCTCCAGATTTGGTCTCTGAGCTGAGCGGTATCGTTGTAGAATTTCTGTTCCAGTCTGGCCAGGTCACCGCTTTGGTTTTCTGTGAGGTTGCCGTAACTTCCATTATCCCGCCAACAGGATCCAGGACCGCGGCCCCAACCACTGTTGCCCCAACGGTTGGCAAAAACCGGTGCTGCCAGAACGGTCACCAGCAGAAGGATTCCTACAGTCGCTAACAGCTTTTTCATTTTGATCTACCTCCATTTGCTATTTGTTGTAATTTCTTTTGCCTTTCTTAATGGCAATGACCGTGCCAGAAATAGGCCGGAGAGATAACCACACAATTGAACTAGTATTTTTTGATTATCTAGTCAGATAAGACGAAAAGATGGATGGCAAAGTGGATACTTTCTATCCATATGGACAATGTATGGATGTGCAAAAACTATCCACTAGTAAGACAAGCGTGGGTAAAGAAATGCGCCGTGGTAACAAAATCAAGGGTTGGCAGGCTGCATGCAGGTGCTGTAGTTTTCGTCCTAGTACTATGTGCATTTTTTCCTATTCACATCATATGGATTCCGTGGTATAGAACCCTATATAAGAAAAGTTCGTAACCCAAGAATCACCTAGCGATCCCTATCGATTTCAGCACACGGCATCACGGCACACGCTGAAGCGCAAACCAGAAAGCTCATTGTAAAGCAGACCCATCTGGCAGAACCCATTTTATTCTCAGCTCGACCTGACTTGAAAACTGCTTCTATTTCTTGAAGTTTTAAACTCGCCTCCTCGTCCAAGGTGTGCCGGGACCTATTTAGATTCCAAATCAGCAGGATAGCTGTTTCTTTAAATCAAATCTGAGCATCGTGAAGTCCAGAGTCCACCGCGCCACTTAGACGCGGACCAACCATCTTTTTTGCGTACTGATACAAGTCGTAGCAAAACTTCGTGCTTGGCAGTGGTCAGATATGGGACCTGTCGGTGGGAGAACCTACCAACATATCCAACGACGGAGATATTCCCAGCATTTGACCTTTTAAATCGTGGACCCGAATGTACCGCCGGGAAAGGGCTCGTTTTTGGGCGGTCTTCGGGACAATTTAGCTAAAGAAGGGGGGTGATACCGGTTGAATTGCTAGCTAGCTAAACCATTGAAAGAAGAAAATAGAAAAGGAGGACTAGAGATGAAGAGAGCATTATTGATTGGGTTACTTATCGCTGTTTTTGTCGCCGTACCGATGACTACCTGGGCCGGGATGAAAATGACAATCTCTGATGATACCAGCATCGATCTCGGTTTCCGGGTCCAGACCCAGTTCATATCCACCAATGACAATTCCGGTGGAGATGGAGAAAGTGAGGATTACTTCCAAGTGCGCAGAGGCCGTTTCCGCTTGGGCGGCAGCGTAACAGAGTACGTCAAGTTCTTCTTGCAAACGGATGTTTCGAATGAGGGCGGTGGAGGATATGATGTGCGAATGATTGACGCCTTCATCAACATCCACTACAAGGATATTGCGCAACTGATCATGGGCGAGAACATGGCACCGGCCAGCAGGCAAATCACCACCAGTTCCGGTGGTCTCATGTGCATTGACCGGCCTAACATCACCAACTACAACCTCACCTGGGGTCTGAACGGTAAGGTGGGCTTCAACACCGGGCCCAACTTCGCTCAAGGCGACCTACCACTCGGCAACGATGTGGGAGTCCGTGACCAGGGAGCGACGTTCTTTAGTTCCAACTCCTTCAGCGACACACTCCACGGCAGATTCTACGCAGGCGTTTACGATGGCATCGACAACAGCGAGGACAGCCTGCGGTTTACCGCTAGGGCGGCGGTAAACTTTTTTGATCCGGAGCCCGGCTACTACAACCTTTCCACCTACCTGGGCAAGAAGAAGACCGTATCGGTAGCCGCATCGTATGATTACCAGAAAGATTTCGCCCAGGACGCCAGCAAGGGCTTCATCGACTACAAATGGTTCGAGGTTGATGGTTTTGTGGATTATCCCATCGGGCCTGGTGCTCTGACTGCGGAAGTGAGTTATCAGAACTTGGATCTGGATAACGCCAGGGCGATAATTACCGGGGCCACCACTACTCAGGACGGTAAGCAAACCCAGGGGGATGGGTTCTACGGTCAGATCGGCTACTATCTCACTGACTACAAGGTGCAGCCCTGGTTTGGCTTCGACTACTGGAACAGTGATGACTCCGACGATATAGGATCTTTCAGCTCCTACCGATTCGGAGGCACCTATTTCTTCAAGGGCCACAACGCCAATGTCAAAGTCGGCTACGAGTACTTCAAGGCTAAAGAGGAAGTCCCGGGCCAGGAGGACAAAATACACACCTTTGTAATCGGTTTCTATGTGACCTACTAGCAAAGAGGAAGTGGAGTCATTGGAAGGTGCTGTGTGCTTCCCTGCCAGGTAAAGCAGGAAAGCCCGCCCCTGCATTGGCAAAAATGAACCTTAATAAGCATGGGCGGGGGATTTGCCCCGCCCATGCTTATCTCCAACTCGCAAGAACTTGTCTGTTGATAACACGCTGAAAATTGGGCATACTCAGGTAAGAAAGTACTAATTCCTATCTAACTAGTGTTCATCCGGAAATATCCTCTTTTCTCCTCCCCCTTGACGGGGGAGGATGAAGGAGGGGGTGAAAAATAGGTGTTAGTTCGATTAATTATCATACCCCCTCCCCTTTATCCCCTCCCGCCAAGGGAGGGGAAATGGAGTTTCCGGATGGACACGAACTAGACCTTTACCTCCTAAGAGAAGGATGACGTCATGTTCACTGCTCCACGTTGGATAACGGCTACTCTCATTAGCATCGGTCTTTCGCTTATAGTGGTTTTTGCGTTTTTGTTAACAGGCGAATCGGCTACTGCCAGTGATGATCTGCTGGAAACTTTTGAACAGACGCATGCGGAAATCATCGCGCAGGTCAAAAAGGGGAAACTATCCGCTGAAGTCGGAGCCAAAGCCGATGAAATGCGGATCGCGCTGAAAAAATACCTCATTAAGACCGAAGCCCAAATGGAGATTTTGCAGCTGGATGTTCTCTACGGCTCCGACGAAAAACAGGAGACATCGCTGAAAAAGTTGTTGGCGCTCTCGGCTGCCCAGGAACGGACCAAGGTGGTCTATTTGCAGCGTCTGCAAGGCCTGAAGGCGGGCAAGACCAAGGGCGGGGAGTTGGTCCCGCCATTGCCGCCTGCACCGGAGCAGAGCAGTGCTTACCCTGAGGGTGACGAGACTAGCGGTAAGAAAACCGCTAAGAAGAAAAAGGAGCGTGACATTATAATCGAAATAGGTCCTGAAGAGGTTGACAGTGGTCGACCCTGATTTCTGTTTCTAACCTACTAATCCTTTAATCTTTTCAGCAACCAGGCCATGTTGACTCCCAGGTCACGCATGGTCTTGATTCCTTCCTCGTCCTTTTCAACCTCGCCAGGGTCCAAGCCATAGCCGAGATTCCAGTAGGTGGAACCTGGAACGATCATCTGGCCAATCAGGAAAAAATAATTCACCGCGGAAAAGGCCGGGACAGCCCCTCCCCTCCTTGCGGCAATCACTGCGGCTCCCACCTTGCGTTTGAGAAGATCGTCATTCATCCGGCTCACCAGACCGGCGCGGTCGATGAGGGCCTTGGCCTCAGTGGAGATATTACTGAAATAGGTGGGGGAACCGATGATGATCCCGTCCGCCTCTATCATCTTTTCAAGACAATCGTTTAGAATGTCGCCTTCCTTGCCGGCGTGGCACCTGGAGTCCTTCTTCTCAAGGCAGATAAAACAGGCGATGCAGCCCCTGATTTTTTTTTTGCCCACCTGGATCAACTCAGTTGAGATTCCTTCCTTCTCCAATTCCTCGAGGACCACATTGATCATTTGTAGCGTATTCCCATTCTTTCTCGGACTACAGTTGAAAGCCACCACTCGCATCATTTACCTCCTTAACTTTTGGGGTCAAATCTTTACTCTTGACATTTGGAACTAACTACTCCAGCGGGAAACATTGATTGCTGACAAAACGAGGTCAAATGTCAAGAGTAAAGATTTGACCCCATGGTCTTAGTTCAAAACCTACCAACGTCGCCCTGTTGATACTTGCCTGTGTATCTTTATGTCTCTATATTTGGGGAGGACGAGTTGTCCGAATGACTATAACATTTTTTCAGCAGGTGCAAGGCATGACGCGTGAACAGAATATTCTGCTCGACGGGCTGAAAATGATGAGCCAGATATTTTGGGGGCCCAGTGGCGATAGATGTGTAGAGATGGTGGAGGAAAGCTATCTTCAGAATTTAAACACGTTAACCTCGATTCTTGATGAAAAATCAACTAAAGATCTGCGGCAAATCCTTTCCATTATCAGAAGCCTCAAGGACGGAGATTCTCTTTGCGAATATCTGGAGCCTGCTTACGTACGGCTGTTCGTCAGTGCCAAGGAGGGTATTACCGCTCCGCTCTACGAGTCCTGCTATGAATATGAAAATGCCCCATTGATGGGCAAGCCTGCAACGGCCATGAAAGAGCGTTTTGAGGTCAAGGGTCTTTCCACTGCCGATACCATATTAGAACCGCCCGATCACATTTCCATAGAATTGGAATATCTCTATTTCCTGTTGGATAAGGGGTGGCGGGATCAGGACAAAGGACTTACTGCCGAGGCCTCAACCTTTGCCTCTGAGGTGATGCTCCCGTGGGTGTTGAAGCTTTCCGATAGGTTAGCCTCCGAAAAAGAGTGTCGATTTTATCCCCTCATTGCAGCAATTCTAGTTGAAATCCTGACTATCATAGCAACCAAGCTTTTGGGGTCAAATCTTTACTCTTGACATTTGCGCTCGTTTTTTCGGCCATCAATGTTTCCCGCTGGAGTAGGTAGTTCCAAATGTCAAGAGTAAAGATTTGACCCCAAAAGTTACCACTCTTGACATTTGCGCTCGTTTTATCGGCCATCAATGCTCCCTCCCAGAGTAAGTAGTTCCAAATGTCAAGAGTAAAGATTTGACCCCAAAAGTTACCAACGTCCCCCAAAGAAAAAAGCCCCATTTCCCTTGGGATAGATGGGGAATGGGGCTGGGTTGTAAGATCAGATTCTAGGTGTGATTACGGAGTCGGGGCGACCTTGTAGGATCCGTCCCCATTGATGGTGATCTCGGCCTCTACGTAATAGACGTCCTTGATTTCCGGTCTCAGGTCCTTGACCATGTAGTAGGCTTCGCCGCTTCTGGCGCCCGTGCCACAGACAAAGACGATTGGTTTATCAGTTGGCAGGGACTTCATTTTGGCTTCCAACTGATCAACAGGAATATTAACCGCTGTCTTGAAGGCACCGGTTTTGAACTCATCGGGGTCGCGAACATCAACCAAAAGAACGCTCTTTGGGTCGTTGTCTATGATCTTCTTGAAGGATTGAATATCAATGCTTCCTTCTTCTTTGCCCGGTGTAATTTTAGCTGTGGCAGGGGTCGTGCCGGCATACGCTTTCCACTCAGGATAGCCTGCAGCGAACACCCTGACGTTGGTGTAGCCGAGGGCGATGGCTTTATTGGCTGACTTGTGGCTGAGCTTGCACTTGTAGCCACCACAGTAGAAGACAACGAGTTTGCTCTTGTCCTCGGGGAGATTGCCTTTCAGCTTATCAAACTGGCTGTCGGGTAGGCTAATGGCGGTGGGGATGTGGCCCTTGACATACTTGGGTTTGTAGGGCCGGGCATCAACCAGGGCCATGTCTGCATTGCTGTCTATCTGTTTCTTTACATACTCTACAGAAACCTCGGCGTAGTTTTTGGGGTCTTTCATCCACCCCGGAAACCCATCAGCGAATACCTTAACGTTCTTGTATCCCAGTTTTTCTACCTTCCAGGCTGACTTGTGACTCAGTTTGCACTTTTGGCCGCCGCAATAGAAGATGAGCAGTGTGTTCTTATCCGCAGGCAGTCGATCCTTGAACTTGTCGAACTGGCTGTCGGGGATGCTGACGGCGGTGGGGATGTGACCCTTGATATATTTCGGTTTGTAGGGCCGCGCATCAACAATCATTACATCATCAGACGCCGGTATCTTGACATGCTGCTTGACAAAGTCGAGCGTGACGATGTCGTGAAACCTCCAGCTTTGGTCTTGCTTGGCAGGCTCACTAGCCTTTACCGTACCGCTCCAGCCAAGGCTCATTGTTGCTACTATCAGAGCAACGATGGTCAACGTGAATACTCTTTTGGCTTTCATTCTGTACTACCTCCATTCTTCATTGTTTTTAGTTATTTCCACAGGCCATCCTAAACAATAGCTGGCAGCATTCAGCTATCAGTCCAAAATTTTTATTCATGTGCTGATGGCTGATTGCTGACAGCTAATCGCTTGCTTGTCACGACGGATCTAAGCTTTTCCATAAGCTTCTCGGTGTTCTTGATATGGCCTGATTGAACGAAAATGATTTTCCTGCCACCGTTGGGATGTCTCTCCACCAGATAAGACGTGGGCAGATCTGGCTTTCCCAGGCAGGTAAATATCTCAGCTTGCTCATCAGCGAAGAGAGGAAAAGCAATTCCATGCCCCTTCCTGAATTTTGCTACCTGCCTCTTTTTACTCCCCACACCAATTCCCATCATTTTGACACTGTCTTTCAGGGAGTTGCTTTCACTTAACATGCTGTAGAGAGCTTTGTAGTTCTTTACCTCCTGCAGGCACTGATAACAGAACTCGTTGTAGAGCTCGATGAAAATATATTCGCTCTGGATGTCTTCTAGGGAAATGGTCCTGTCGTTGTGTTGAATGTGCAAATAATTTCGATCCCTTTCGGAGCTAAGCACAACCAACCGGCAGGAAGGGAAAAAATCCTCTGGTCCAAGCTGGCGAACTGTCTCGGCTTCAGTCTCCCCGGGTGAATTTTCATCCCTCCAGCCAAAATATCCGTGAGGCAACCGGCGTACATTGTTGTAACCCAGGCGCACGGCCCAGCGGGAGGCGATGCCACTGCGGAGTCATCTGAAACTCCGGCAGTAAATCACGACGATGCGATCCTTGTCTGGACCGAGAAGTTCTTCGAAGGTTTTGCGTTTTTCAGGTTTCAGGGTGAGCCTCTCACCCAGGTCGAATTCCAGGTTGACCGCATTGGGAAGATGACCCCGTTGGTATTCATAATCAGGCCGCACATCTAAAATTAGAAAAGGCTTACCGGCGTCATACCAGCTTTTGAGTTCGTCGAGTGTAAGGAGAACATACCCTTCTTTTTCAGCCTCAACCTCAGCCTGGTCCCACCAGATCGGCTGATCTTCTGCAACGACAATGCTCGCTAACAGAAGTGAAAAAGCGAGGAGTATGTTAATGATAGACAGACGTTTCGTCATAAAAACCCGATAATTTTTCCCTCTCCCTTAACCCACTCCCAACAGGGGAAAGGGTATTTCGTGGGAGGAAGGGAGATATTTTAGCTAACCGCTTTTCGCTCAGCGGTCTTGACCTCGTCATACCAGAGCTTGTGATGATGTTCGGCGTAATCCTCCGGGACCGTTCCGGTGAACATGGAGAAAAACGCGGGCCTTTCATCCGGGGAGATTGCTGCCATATAAATGTGAATTAGCAATCCACCGGTGACCAGACCCACAGTGACAAAATGGATGAAAATGGCCCATTGGACGATGACCGTATTATTAATAAGGATGTTGGACAAAAACATGATGAGACCGGTCACGACAATGACAATGCCTCCCAGTACAGAAACCACTGCAAATAGTTTTTGCCCTACGTTGTAGAAGCCTTGTTCCGGAATGTCAGGAGTAAAGCCCAATCGCTTCAGCCACTTGTATCCCAAAGTCATCTGTATATTTTTCTTGATCAGCCACTTCAGGTCCCTGGAGGGTGAATAGGTGAAGATTTGCTTGAAAAAAGGGAGCACATATTTTCGGAAACCGAAAACTAGAAAGACCATAAATACACCGGCCCATAGCAGCCCAACGATTTCGTGTACCAGAAGAAGTGTCTCAGCACTGCCGAATAGAAAAACCATGAGGTTGGACCACCAGCCTCCCGTGAGCTGTAGATCGTCGTTCCTGATCAACCCCAGTCCGGTTGCCAGCAAAAAGAACCAGCAAAAGGTGTTAAACCAGTGCATGAAAATGGTGATCTTGGTGTGGCGCTTGATCATTTTACTGTTCATCTCCATCCTCTTTCTTTTCCTCATGCGCAGAAACTGGTACTTCGTCCTTGACCAGTAACTGCTTTCCAAGCATGGCTAAGACTCCCAAGGCGTTGAGTCCGACAAAACCCCAAACCAGGGGATTTACAGACTTCCACAGCTGGATCGGTGTGGGTATCTCCGCTTTCACCGGCCAGTTCAGCGGAGCAGTCATGGACATATAGTAGATGTTAGGCCGGGTATCCGATTCCGGATTGATTACCCTCACCGTCTTGTTACGCTTCAAGAGACGAGCAACATCGCTGTCAGGATCGTTTAAGTCTCCAAAAGTTCTCGCTTTTGTGGGACAGGTCGTGACACAGGCTGGCAGGTCACCCCGTTGTCGTCTGTGCTCGCAGAAATCGCATTTGTCGACAATTTTTTTGTCTGGACGGCGATATCGAGCACCGTATGGACAGGCAGGTATGCAGCTACCACAGCCGATGCACAGATTTTCATTGACCCTTACGGTTCCGTCTTTTTCATCCTTGTAAGTTGCGCTTGTGGGACAAGCCTGAACGCAGGTTGGATTATCGCAGTGCATGCAGTTGCCGGGTTGAAAATGGATGGAATCTGCTCCTTCCGGCCGGCTCGATTGGACAAAATCTGCATCTTGTACTTTTATCCAGTTGCGCCAGTTACCAGCAGGCACCTGGTTTTCCACTTTGCACGCTGTCATGCAGGCCTTGCAATCTATGCACGAGGACGAATCTATAACCATGGCTAATCGTTTTTTCATCATGCTACCTTTCTGGCAACTTTCACGAAGGTTTCGTGCATTGCCATGTTCCCCGATAGCTCATCAGAAAAGTCCTCGAGGATTTCTGCCATGCACGCACCCTTTCCGTGGATATTGGTCAGTCCTTTGGAGAGAACGCCGAAACCGCTGGCCATGTATACGGTATCCTCACGGATTCCATCTTTTAAACTGGCTTTGAGTTCACCCTTGCCGGCTGCGCTGCTCACTTCGACAAGATCGCCCTCTTTTATCCCCAGCCCCGATGCAGCTTTCGGGTGTATCCAGAGACTGTTTTCGGGCATCAATTCATGGAGCAAACTATTGTTCTGGGTGGTACAGTGGGTGAAATAAGCGTTCCGGCCAACAACCATCCGGAATCGACCCGAGGGAACTTTTCTCGGGGGCCTATAAGTTGGCATGGGATCAACGCCCATCTCGGCGTAGCGCTCGTTGTATAGTTCGATCTTTTTGGATTTGGTCTTGTAAATCCTGCCCTCATAGACCCCATAGAGTTTGCTGGGATTGTAATAGACTCCATCTTCCCTGAGAGCACGTTCGGCATCGGCTAAATTCTTCAGTTGCTGTTTGCGGTATTCTTCTATGGTGAAATCAAAATACTCTCCGAGTTCCAACCGATTGGCGAGTTCTTTGAGAATCTCGAAAACCGGTTTGGACTCAAACAGGGCAGGCACCACTGGATTTCGGGTAACCACACATGCACAAGCCGAAGAACCCTGAAGCCCGCTGGCCGGATCCTGTCTCTCCAGATAACTGGGCGCAGGTAATACCAAATCTGACATCCAAGCCGTATCGCTCATGGCGATATCCACCGTGAGGACGAAATCCAGCTTTTCCATCATCTCCAAAGTTCTCTGACGATTGGCTTCTGACTGCAAGGGGTTGTGTTTGTATACGAACCAGCCCTTTATTGGATAAGGCTCCCCCTCGATGATGGCATCACGCATATGTTTGAAGGATCCCTCTTCCTCAAACATCATATGGGCTCTACCAATGTCCAGCCGATCATCCGGGTTGTCTTCATAAAAAGGTGCTTCCGGAAGCTCAACCCTGCTCAGCCCGACCTGTCTGGCCGCAAGTAATCCGCCCGGCTTATCCCAATTACCCAGTAAGGCGTTGAGAATAGCCATTGACCTTCGAATTTGGGTGGAATTCACATAATCAGAAGTGCGGCGGCCTGGATAGACAATGGCAGCCGGTGCAGCCGCAGCCAGCTCCCTGGCAATGCGGTAAATGTCTTTGGCAGGTATTTCGCATTCAGCCTCAGCCCATTCAGGGGAGTACGGCTTAACGTGCTCGCCAAGCTGCTCGAGCCCGTAAAGCTTTTCAGAGGCGTAGGCTGGATCATAGAGCTTTTCAGAAATGATGACGTGGATGATGGCAAGGAAAAATGCCATATCCGTGCCCGGTCTGACGGGATACCACTCATCGGCCAAAGCCGCCGTTTTTGTGTAGCGAGGATCAAGCACAACAAGCTTGGTTCCGTTTTTCCTGGTACTCATGAGATCGATACTGTCCGGGGTGATCAAGGCCTCGTAACGATTGGCTCCCGCCATGATGATGTATTTACTGTGGAGCACGTCTGAGAAGGGGACTTCGCCAAAGGTGTCCAAATAGGCACGGTTCCTGCTCAGAAGGCAGGCGGATTCGTGAGTGGTTATGTTGTAAGAGCCAAAAACCTCGGCAAACCAGTGCACAAATGTGGATTGCATATCTGAGCCGGGCGAGAATAGAACGCCACAGCGGGTATATTTTTCGGCAATATCTCTTAATTGCTTTGCAGCGTAGTCCAGAGCCTCATTCCAACTGAGCCGCTGCCATTTGCCCTCGCCTCTTTTGCCCTTACGAAGCAGGGGATATTTGAGCCGGTCAGGGTCGTACAGTTGAGCTATACCCGCGTTTCCTCGGGCACAGAGCATGCCGCGGGACTTCAAGAACTTCTGATTGGGGTCCAGCTTGGTGACAACGCCATTTTCCACCCTAGCCACAAGTCCACATTTGTTGAGACACATGTCGCAGGTGGAAAAATGGTGTTCAACTTTCCCGTCGGCCGTGTTCTTGTTAGAGGGAACAAGCGCATGCAGAACCGGAGTTTTACTTCCTACTACTGTGGCAGCAGTGGCAGCCCCGGACCATTTGAGAAAACTGCGGCGGCTTATCGGGGTACTTACTTTGGATGACATAATAATTCTCCTGAACAGTCTTCAAGCAGAGGAGGAGACAAGAAACTCCACCCAACCCTGAGAAGACCGTCCAAAAACGGTTATTTACACTTTGCGGGTGAGGGTGAGTCAAACGCGTGCTTGTACATGTAGGTGTAGATGTCCAGCAGATCTTTCTCAGACTGCTTTTCCCACTCAGCTTTGCATGGGAACTTGGTGTAAGCGTCGTTGGAAAAGACTTTCTGCCAATCAGCCTGGGTTTTGCTGATGGGGCTCAACTCAACCGCCGTGCCCCCCTCGGAATGGCATGAACGGCAGTTCTTGCGAAAAAGATATTTACCCTTGCGGCCATTGCCCTCAGGGGTTGCCAAGTTAACACTGACAAAGCTTACGGTCATGATGATGGCCACAACAGCGAGGATCAACTTCTTACCCATGGTGTTTCCTTTCCTTATGTAATTGAGTCGTTTCAGTTACCAAAGTTGAACGGCAACAATTTTCAAAGTTTGTGATCTCTGGAAAGGCAAGAAGGATGCCAATCTCATAACTTTGTAAAAATACAGTGATAACAATTGGTTATAAAAAAATCACCTGTTAAATCAGGCTTAACAATTGTTAATTGTGTTAACGATTGTTTCGATCAGGATTAATAGAAAGGTAGGCAGCTTCTCTGGGGTATTTGGCTGTGAAATGTTCGCTCTATTAACTATTTAATATAAGGGTCGCAGGGAAGGTTTTAAGAAGAATTTGTCGACGGACGCTAACTAGCTTCCCATCATCCGTTTGACTGAGGGATACAGGTCCATGTCTGTGTGAGGCAAAAAAAGGGCAGCCACGAACTCATCGTAAAATTTGGGGTCGACGGAAAGTTCAAAGTAGGTCATCTGCCGTGCCAACGTATTGGCCCGTTCAAAGGCGTGCCTGGAAAGCAATCCCATGCGTGCACCGGTTAGGGAGCTGTTACCGATAAACTTCACCCGCTCAGGCGGAACATCGGGGAGCAAGCCGATAAAAATTGCCTTTTCTACATCCAAGTAGTTGCCGAAACCCCCTGCCACAAATATCCTTTCCAGGCTTTCGAAAGACATGCCAACGCTGTTCAACATTACCCGCATGGCTGCTAATATGGCGCCCTTGGATTTTATGAGATTGCTGATGTCACTTTCGGTAATGACGACACTCTTTCCGGTTTTCGTCTCATCTCCGCTGGCGAGGACAAACTCCATGTCGTCCTCGTTTTCCTGCACTCTGGGATGAGCAGATTCTTGGGGAAATTTACCACTGGGATCGATGATTCGGTTGCGGAAAAGCTCGGCAATGGTGTCAATTAATCCGGAGCCGCAAATTCCTCTGGCCTTAGCCCCACCGATGGTTTCATATCGGACCTGATCTGACTCAATATATACTTTCTGAATCGCCCCTCGCGTGGCTCGCATGCCGCATTTGGTACCACTTCCTTCGAAAGCCGGTCCTGCGGAGGCAGAACAGCAGACTAGCCATTCGTTATTACCGATAACAATCTCGCCATTGGTGCCGATATCTATAAGGGCCGAGACTTTCGAACTATTGCTGATACCGGAAGCGAGCACCCCGGCAGTGATATCTCCACCCACATATGAACTGACCCCGGGCAAACAGGTAACCACCGCTTTTGGGTGTAGGTGGAGATTCAGTTCCTCCGCTGAACCGGTTGGTAGAAAATTGGCAGTGGGGATGTAAGGTTCCAAACGAATGGTGCACGGTTCAAGACCCATAAAAAGATGGGTCATGGTGGTGTTACCAGCTGCTGTGAGAGCCGTGACATTGTTTGCTGCCACACCGTGTTTCTCTAGAAGGCTGTCAATGAGCGCGTTGACCGAGTCGATGACTGCGTTGTGAATAGGCGACAACCCTCCACGGCCGCATGCAAAAATCATCCGAGAGATAACATCCTCACCATATTTGGCCTGTTGATTGTGGCTTGCCTCCACGCCCAGTGTAGCGCCACTACGAAGATCCACCAATTGAACAACAATAGTAGTGGTGCCGATGTCACAGGCAATACCGTAGTTTTCTGCACAAGTATCGCCCGGTTCGAGCGACAAGATCTCAATACAGTGCTCATCATAAGGGTGTAAGGTTGCAGTGACCTGCCACTTGCTTTCCCGCAGAAGCTCAGCCAATCCCCTGAGGGTGGAAAGGGAAGTTTCAAGATAGGGTGCTTCTATCTTTTTGCGAATTTCCCGGTAGACACGGTCGAGATCAGAAATGTTGTCAGAAATACTGGGTTCGGGTAGCGAGAGATAAAGCTTCTTGGTTACCGGAAGGTATAGCAATGAAGGTATATCAAAGGTCTCGCTAACTTGGAGGTCCTGTGGCGCATCATAACAGACCATGCTTTCTGTAGTAAGTATTTGTTGTTCCTCCAGACGCGCCTCGGGGGGGACCCAGACTTCCAGATTGGTTTTGACCTCAGTCTGGCAAGCAAGGACAAAGCCTGAATTAATCTCCTCTCGGCTAAGGAATCTGATACTTTGACTCGTAGGTCTCGCCTCACCGCGGGTAATTTGCACCCTACATTTACCACAGACCCCCTCGCCACCGCAGAGGCTGTTGATATATATGCCAGATTCAGCTGCAGCCTCGAGGATTCTAGATGCTTGTTCCACCTCTACCTTGCCGCCGACCGGCTGAAAAACTACCTGGTGCTTGGCCATCTCTTGCTCCACTCAATTGGGGTCAGCCCTTGACATTGGACACAAGATGTCCGATGTCAAGGGCTGACCCCCTTCTTACTGCAGACGTCTAATTAGCTCCGGACTTTCCGATCTACCTGAATGTCATAGGTCTTGAGGCGTTTCCAAAGGGTTACCCTGCTGATCCCCAGCATTTTGGCGGCTTTAGATTGGTTGCCGCCAGCGGCTGCTAACGCCTCCAGAATACGCTTCCTTTCGTCATCATCGGCTTGCATCTTCACAGCTCGCCGCTTAGGGGTCACGCTCGGCTGTTTGCCGGTGACTCTGACGGGGAGGTGATTTGGCATGATCTCGCCGTCGTGGCAGAGAACAAAGGCATATTCAATAACATTTATCAATTCACGCACATTACCGGGCCAGTCATAGCGCAAAAGCACATCCAACGCCTCTTTACTCATACCGCTGATGGGCTTGTCCGTCTTGAGGCGGATCCTGTTAATGAAGGTCTCTACCAGTAAAGGAATGTCTTCCGACCGCTCCCGCACCGGTGGAAGAATGATGGGAATGACCCCGATACGGTAATAAAGATCCTCACGAAAACTACCCTCCTCCATGAGCCTGCTGAGATCTTTGTTGGTCGCGGCTAAAATGCGGACGTCTATTGAAATGGGGCGGTGATCACCAACCTTTTCGATCTCCTTTTCCTGTAAAACTCTTAAGAGTTTTACCTGGGTAGAGAGGGGAAGGTCGCCTATTTCATCTAGGAAGATGTCGCCACCGTTAGCTGCCTCAAATCGCCCCACCCGAGTGCGATCTGCGCCGGTAAAAGCACCCTTTACGTGACCGAAGAGTTCACTTTCTAGAAGGGACTCACTCAGGGCGGCACAATTCACCTTTATAAAAGGGCCCTTTTGCCGAATTCCCAGCTTATGAATGGCCGACGCCACCAGTTCCTTACCGGTGCCGCTGTCTCCATAAATGATAACTGGAGCCTCGGATTGGGCCGCGCTAGAAATTAGATCAAAAACCTGCGCCATCGCCGGTGATTTTCCAAGAATTCCATGGAAGCCATCCTCACCACTGAGTTCTTTGCGGAGTCGGGAAATAACTTGCTCTTTGGCAACCACTTCAGAGAGATCAGTCCAGGTCTCGACACCCCCAATAACTCGGTCTGAGCTGTCTCTCAAAACAGATGCATTCTTGAATAGGTGAAGACGGGTGCCATCTTTTTTCCGTAGGGTGCATTTGCGGCGTGCCACTTTCAGATCCTTAAAAAGCGAGCAGTACTTGTCATGTCCCTCTGCCTTAGATTTGAAACAGGCGTCGCAGTCCAATATGTCACAAGCTTTTCCGACAAGTTCTTCTTTACTGTAGCCGCTGAGTTCTTCCATGGCTCTGTTCACAGAGACAATTACCCCCTCGGAGTCCACCACCATCAGGCCATCGGCCATAGTGTCAACGATGGTTTTCCAATACTGGCTGTACTCTTCCTCAAACATAATCGGTCTGACTCCCTGGATTAGGTTCCAAAACTATCCTTTAAAAAGGATAAGAGACATTTTCTAGAAACGTGTTAATTCTAACCAAAATATAAACAGGTGTTAAGTGTAATTTGTTTACACTAAACAATCAAGAGATGCAGGGCAATAATTTTTTATCTCATTATTACAATAAGTTAAGGAGACTAGACAAATCGGAACCAAATGGCATCCATCTTGCCCTGTATGCTCGTAAAGTCTACCTGGTCAATTCCAAAATGGAGAACAGCGTGGAGGAAAAATTTTTAGCGGATAGTGTACTGGATACTCGTGGTTTTGGCTGTGCGTGGGCCATTCTTAAAGCTAAAAGCGAGTTGAAGCGAATGAAGCCTGGCCAGATTCTTGCGGTGCTCAGTACGGACCCCCTCACTCTGAAGGATTTTTCTGCCATTCTAAGAGAGACTGAAGATGAGGTGTTCCGCGTAGATGAGGGCCCTGATTTCTTTAGTCTCTACGTACGCAAAGGCAATTCGAGCGCTGTGAGAAGTTTGTCTGGGAGGCGCCAGGACTTAGAGGAGCTGTAACGAGTCAGGACAGCATAGAGACTGGGAAATTTAGCATGCAACAGCGACCATTAAATCTTTACAGCAACATTCCTTCCTTAGTATAAGATCTGTAGTTCTTATCTGTTGCCACACTTGACTCTGCGTCAATGCCAGCAAGTACCATAACCACAGGAGTATTTTTCAGCGAGATGAAAGGAGAGGATCCTACCAAGATACTCATTCATATCTCAGATCGGGACAAGTGGCGCTTTGTCCTCAACCAGATTGCCCGACTCATCGAAGATGAAGTGGAGAGGAAACCGGATGTTACCATCATTGCTGACGGCTTTGCCGTGGGTGTCTGCATTGCGTGCGATCGGATGCTGCGGGAGCAGATGGCCGACTTTGTCCGGGGAGGAGGGCGATTACTGGGATGTGAAGCGTCTCTTCGATTTTTGAATATGAAATCGGAAAATTTACCCGATTTTATCCGGGCTGTGCCCAACGGCGTGGAAGAAATCATCAGACTAAAACATAAAGGATATCAGTACATCAAGGCGTGAGTGAAGCATGCACTGTCCGGTACGGAGACCGGTCGTACGAAATAGGACTATTTGGGCTCGAAAGGGAAAGGAGGTGACAACTATGGCCAAGATGCTTTTTATCATTTCCAATGGGTTTGAGAAGGCGGGTCGGGCAACAAGGGCCTTCCAGTTCGCCAAAGTTGCCCGGGAAAAAGGCCATGAAGTGAGGGTCTTTCTGATTGATGATGCCATCCACTGGGCCCAGTTCGGCATGGCCGAGGGAGTTCGGGCATCCACCGGCGAGGAGATGAAACC
Source organism: Syntrophobacterales bacterium (assembly GCA_050124835.1). Classification (GTDB taxonomy): domain Bacteria; phylum Desulfobacterota; class Syntrophobacteria; order BM002; family BM002; genus BM002. Next base: position 17,288 of record JASFEM010000035.1, read on the forward strand.
GTTTCTAGATTATCTGGCTGACCACGGTTCTCCCATCTATGCCTGCAAGGCCTGAGTGGATCACAGGTATTTATCCCCCGATGAGATGATTCCGGGGGTCGAGATCGAAGGGGCACCATTTTTGGTTGACTTGATGGCCGATCCTGAAATGGAAACATTGAGTTTTTGACCAAGATCTGCAAGATGTTGCTTCCTGCCGTTGTGAGACAACATTCAACAAACGACGGCAGGAAACAAAAGATTAGTTGACGGAATGGATCACTGTCTGGCGAAGATGTGGTGAGCCAGTGCCGTTTTTCATAGAAGCCTATGAAAAGAACGGTTGAATCAGCATAACAAGGATAAGCAAACATAGCCACAACAGGCTATTCCATGTGGTTGAGTCAAGGATGTTGAGTTTGGACCAGATGGAAGCATTCTCTTTGAAAAGAGATCTCCTTTTGAATGGTCAGATCGACAGCTTTGAGAAGGAAGGGCAGGCCCCCTGTCCCTGAAAAAGATACATAGTTATCATAATGGGTTTGGCCCGCCAGTCGCTCGATCAAGCGACATAAACTAGCCTCGATGTTATTTGGCGGCGGCACCCGATAGTCCACGAGGATGAGGGTTCGCGCCACCCGTTTCATCTCGCGCAGTACGGGAAGACGCTGGCTTTCCTCCATCTCGTGAAAAACCATGCAGGCTGTGGCATAGTCAAAATGTCCATCGGCAAAATCCTCCAGCTGAGCACCATCGCCACGGAGAATACGCACGCTGTTCAGGGTGCGGGCTCGCTTGCTTGCGTAGGTCCACATTCGGTTTGAGGTTTCAATTCCCACCAACTCAGCACACATATCGGCAAGGAAAAAGAGGAGTTCTCCGGTACCGCAGCCGATATCAATTAAAGTACTTCCCGACTCGACGTGGGCGCGAATCATCCGCCGCACCCGCTGCAGGGCGGGGTCAACGAACAGATGATACAACCAACCCTCGTAAAAGTGATCTTTCTTTTTGTGAACCATATCGTTGTCTTTAGGCTGCAAAGAGCATAGGTGTTGGTGAACGGTGAGTGGTGAACGGTAAATGGTGAAGGGTAAACAGATTTAGAACCGCAAGTCAAAGGATACCCATTTAACGGTCAACGTTCACTGGGTGGCAAATTCCTCTTCCTGTCACGCACAAGGCAAATACCATAATCAAATGAGAAAAGAAAGCAACCTGTTTCTTGATCTCATTTTTGAGCTTGATGGTGTTGCTACCGATATGGTACGGAAACATTCAGCATGAGCATTGCACCGAATTGAGCCAATTCTTACAACTTGAGGGGTGAGCATGTCGGTGTTCAACAAAGAAAACTATGAAGATATTCTTGCTCAGGTGCAACAGGGGAACATAGCCCCAATTTATCTCCTCCACGGTGAATCGTATTTGGTAAAGTCGGCTCTCGCCCAACTCATTGAGAGTCTCATCCCCGAATCTCAACAAAGCACCAACCTCGAGGTGGTGGATGGTAGCCAAGCGGACTTCCGTCAGATCCTGGATAGCGTCAATACCTTCTCTTTATTCGGCGGGCGAAAAGCGGTAGTTGTCCAGGATTGTCGGGTTTTTTACTCCCGGGCAAACCTTCCCGCCCTCTTCGCCAAGAGCAAGGAAGCCCACGAAGCAGGCGATCTGGAAGCTGCGGCCCGTTTTATTCTTGAGGCACTTGGTTATGCGGGGTGGTCTCTTTCTGATGTGGCTTCGGGAGCCTGGCGAGAGATTCCCGCCGAGCCCTGGCAACAGGCTACTGGCCTACCGCAAGACCAAGTGGAGATGGCTTGGCTAGATCCGGTTTTAGACCACGCCAGCAGTAGTGGATTGGATGTTCCAAGACGAAGCGACGACGCTTCTTTGTTAGAAGCGGCTCTCCAGGAAGGCTTTCCTTCGGAGCAATGTCTGGTGCTCGCTACTGATACTGTGGACAGGCGACGAAGCCTTTACCGGTGTATCCAAGAAAAAGGCGTTGTAGCTGATTTCAGCGTGGCCTCAGGAACCAGCCGCCAGGCCCGTTCCCAGCAGGAAAAAGTCCTCAGGGATTTGGCCCAAGAGACCCTATCCGCAGCAGGCAAGACAATTGAGCCTGGAGCCCTGGCACTTCTCCTGGAGCGCACCGGTTTCAACCTTTGGGCCCTGAAAACACAGATAGAAAAGCTCATATCGTTTCTGGGCGATGACACTCTGATTACCGGTGAACAAGTGGACAGCATGAGCGACCATTTCCGGGAGGAACCTTTGTATGAGTTAAACAATGCAGTGGCCTCCCGGGATTGCGCAGCTTCCTTGCTTGTTCTCAACCGACTGCTGGACCAGAATTACCACCCGCTGCAACTAGTTGCTTCATTGGCAAATGAGATTAGAAGGATAATCACAGCGCGTGAGTTCATCGATGAACACTTGGCGGGCAGTATGGATGCCAAAGTTTCCTATGGCATGTTTCAGAAAATGATAATGCCGCTGGTGAAGGAAAAAGCTGGAAAAGAGTCGCTCCTGACTAAGCTGCACCCCTTTGCTTTGCACAAGACAATGGTCCGCAGCACCAGTTTTCAGATAGCGGAGCTAGTTGATTCTCTAGAACATCTTTTCGGCGCGGACCTTACCCTGAAGAGCACTGGTACACCTGAGCGTGCCGTAATGGAAAGTCTGATCATCAAGCTTTGTCAACCGATGGTGAGTGAATTGGAGACAGAGTGATGGGGGAGTTGGGCTGGCTGCGAGTTCTCTGCGGAAAATTCGCCGAGTCTTTACAAAATTGATATCTTTTCGTGCAAGACCGCAAGACGTTGCAACGCGTCCTCATTTACGGTCACACCAAGACCATGGCCCGCCAGAGGCTGAGCCAACCCACCCAGCCCGAAAGAGACTGGCTCGTTAACGATGTCCTCTTCGAGCAGGTAGCTGGCGTAAGAACCTTCGTGATAGAGAAGCTCCAGACTCGTTGCAAGGTGCCGTCCAGCGGCTGCGAGTATTCCGGTCTCGCCCACCTGACAGCCGAGCTGAGCGTTAATCCCCTTTTTACGACCAATCTCGTAAATACGCGCTGCGGCGAGTATTCCACCGCATTTGGAAAGCCGCAGGTTAAATATCTGACAAGCCTCCTGGGATGCCAGGTTTTTTGCATCTTGCTCGAAACAGACAGATTCGTCAGCAATGACAGGAATGGGTACGCTTTCTGAAACCCGTTTCAGACCACGGAAGTTTTCCTTGGCCACTGGCTGCTCAACTGCGCTGATGCCATAAACCATCATTGCGGCAATGCGTTCCTCAGCCTGCTCAGCACTCCATGCACCGTTGGCATCAACTCGCAGGTCCACCTCTTCTCCTAGGGTCTGACGTACCTGAGACAGAATTTCGAGATCCTTGTTGTTTCCCACTTTAATTTTCACAAAAGCCATCCGCTGGTCACGAATCAGAAAGAGAAGACGCTGGAAGCTGGCGTGGTCCATCATAGGAATTATTGCACTGTAGACGAACGGTTGATTTATGCCGCCCAACAAATCGGTTAAAGATAGCCCCCAAGTCTTGCCGGCAGCGTCAAAAATGGCAAGCTCCAGGGCGCAGCATGCCGCTGGTGCTTGAATTCGTTCATGGGAGGGGACTAAGTCAGTGAAAGTCTGCATCAGGTCGGCCGGATCTGTTGCCCCATATCCATTGATTCGAGGAATGAGATAATCTCTGAGGAAGCTTAGACTGGCGTCAGTTGTCTCACCAGTTACATATTGCCGGGCAACACCCTCGCCGTATCCAGCCACCCCCGAATCAGTGACTACCTTAACTACAAGGTTCTCACTGTAGGTGTGCTCGGCTAAGTGGTGCTTAATTGGCATGCAGAGCTGAATCTGCAAGCGAAAGAATTCGATTTGCTTCAGCCGCATGAATTGGCCTCGTCTCTTTGAAGAGTTGGTCTCCCAGAGCGACACGTACTTGCTTCCATTGATACCATTGGTCAGGCGCCAGGTAGATATACCATTCCAAGACTTCCAGGGCTCTTTTGGACAAGCTTTCAGTTTCAGGCCAATGTTGGACTCCATTCAGGGAGTGAAGCTTGAGCCCATAGCGGTTACCGCTTGCGCGGCAGACAAGCCCCATGATCACCGGTGAGTCGTAACGGCGTTGCAAGAGGTCCAAAGTCCGATCCAGAGGGCTGGTGCAGCCCAGAAAGCTGGTGGTCCGTTTACGGTCCGGGCGCCAGGCCTCAAACTCATCGCACTCGGTAATGAGTATCTGGTTGGATTTCAGGGCTCGGCAGGCAGTGAAAATAACGCCATTGCCGTTGCTGGCATCCAAGAGAGTAATTCCCAAGCGGGCGGCACGCCGGTTCAGAGCCCTTTTCAAGCGCTTTGTTTTAAAACGAACTACCATGGTCACCTTGTAACCATTCAGGGCCAGAATTGATGGCAGAAACTCGACGGCACCAAAATGTCCGGTGACCAGAATGACGCCTTTACCCTTTGAGAGGGCCTCATCCAAGAGCTGCCGGCTTTCCAATTCCACCCGCTTTTTGAGAAAACGGTAAACCTTATCGTACCGGACGTAGGCTGTAAGGAGTTTCTCATAGTAGTGAGCGAATATGCCCCGGAAAGTCCGACGGATGGTGAGATCCATGGGTTCTGTACGCGGTAGACGCCGAATCACCGCAATTAGATTTCGTTTAATCTGCTGTTTTTCTTCTGGGTTGAAAAAATAATAAATTCTCCCCAACAAACCGAGGTAACCCCTCCCCACCCTCATCGGTAACCAGCTCAGGATCAGGGTATTAAAACGGTATTGCAGAAATCGACTGAGTCCCGCTCCCCCTTGAACTTGCTCCCGTGCCCTTTTCATAAGAGTATCCTCGAAGTCGCCCTGCAAAAGGGTCTTAAGAGCTTGCCTTGCTTCGGCCCGGAAAAGATATGACCTTCCCGGTTAGCCCACGTTTGTCGGTATGATCTACGCCGGGAACTGTTTCGCCATCAAGCAGCTGTCGGACAGCTGAGACTAATTTCTCTGGCATGAAGGGCTTGCGAACCAGAGGTGTGTCCTCTGTAACAGAGGGTTCAGGATCATTTTCTCTGTAACCGTACCCGCTACAGATGAGCACCTTAACATCTGGATTCAGCTCCCTGAGTTGGATCAGTGTCTCCTTACCACCCAACTTGGGCATGAGTAGATCGAGAATCACCAGGTCAATGTTTGCCCCGTTTTTTCTATATACTTCCAAGGCCTCCTGACCGTTATTGGCCTGCACCACCTGGTAGCCGTAGCTGAGCAAGATTTCGGTCCCAAGATCCCGCACCAGTGATTCATCATCCACCAGGAGAATAGTTTCGTCGCCGCCCAGACCTGGCGCCAACTCACTGAGGGATTGCTGGCTCTCATCACCGCTGGCTACACGGAACAATAAATCAAAATTGGTACCCTTTCCTTCTTGAGTTTCCACGTGTACATGACCGCGGGCGTTCTGGACGATGCCATAGACCATGGCCAGACCCAAGCCGGAACCCTCCCCCACTTCCTTGGTGGTAAAAAAGGGATCGAAAATCTTGTCCAAATTTTCTTTGGGAATACCATTGCCTGTATCGACAACGCGAATTCGCGTGTATGTACCGGGTTCAGCTGCTAGATCTTGATAGATAGAAGGCGATTCTTCCGCCAAATCCACCGGGGCAGTGGATATGGTAATCTTGCCCCCCTTGGGCATGGCGTCGCGAGAGTTAAGACAGAGATTAAGGACAGCTTGTTGGACCTGGGTGGAGTTTGCTGCGATTGGCTGTATGGCGGAATCCAATTCCAGCTCCAATTGTATTTCTTTTCCCAGTGAACTTTCCAACAGTCTGGTTGTTTCCCGGATAACGCGATTGGGGTAGACAACCTGCAAATCTTCTGGCTGAGTGCCCCGGCTGAATGCCAGCAGTTGTCGGACCAGGTCGGCAGCCCGGAGACTTGAGGATTCGATGATTCCGATAAACCGCTGGACTTCCCCTTGATCTTGAAGGCGATGCTTCAGAAGGCTGGCATAGCCGAGGACCCCGGTCAGAATATTGTTGAAATCGTGAGCGATGCCCCCTGCCATGGTGCCGATGCTTTCCATCTTTTGCTGATGGAGAATCTGTATTTCCATTCGTTTTTTCTCAGTGATGTCGGTGACCATGGCAAAACTACCCTTGTAGCGGTCCCCATCCATTATTGGAACACTACTGACAATGGCAGAGATGCACTCTCCCTCCCTCCGTATCATCTGGATTTCTTCCTGGGCCACTGTGCCGCGCATGTTCTGCACAAGAAGCTTGAGAAGCACGCGCTTTTTGTCAGAGGGCACCAGCTGATTAATATTCCGGCCCAACATTTTCTCGTACCCGAGAATGGCGGCCAGTCGTTGGTTGGCAAAAGTGATCACCCCATTGTCATCAACCACCCATATTCCTTCGTGGGCATTCTCCACGAGCTCACGGTACTGGCGTTCTGATTTTTCGAGGTCTCGGTACAAATTGGCGTTGTGAATGGCAATAGCTATCTGGTTGGAGAAGCTTATCAGAAATTCTTTTTCTGCGGATATGACTTGACCACCCGCCTTTTCCTGGTCACATACGAGCACTCCCAAAACCTTGCCTCGGACCTTCAGAGGTAAGGCAATGAAGGCCTGTGGTTTAAATTCCTTGATGAGAGGGTTCTCTTTGTTGAGATCCGAGTTGGGCACATCATCCACCAGTTCTGGAATTCCGCTTCGGGCCACCCGGGCCAGTATATTCGCCTCCTTTGCCAGGGGCACCGTGTAAGCCGTAGCGGTTTCAAGATAAGCGGGATCAGCCCCTACCGCATGGGCAAAGTAAAGCTCGTCCCGTTCTTGGTCCAGCAAAAATATCGCCGCCCGGTCCAGGACCGACACTTCCACCAGCCGCTTCAGAATCAGGGTAAACAGTTCATTGATATCCAGGGTAGACAGAATGGCGGTACTCGCATCTTGGAGGCTGAGCAGCCGATCCAACTGTGCTTGGAGTTGCCGGTTGAGCGCATGAACTTCGGCGAATTTGTCCCGCAGGAGTTCCTTATCACGCTCCAACTCTTCAATGGTGGCCTTGGCCAGCCTCCAAGGAGCGATCAATCGCAGCAGAAGCCATTTAAGCGAGGGTTTGCGCTTCCAACGTATGTGATATTCACAATAGCGGTCGCCCTGGAAATAGCACTTGTGCTCTTCCAAATGGCATGGGGGCTCATTCCATACGACAGGATGCGCCGTATAGACGCCGCGATTCATCAGGCAGAAATCCCGGGTCAAAGGAATATCTTTAAACCACTCGAGGCGGACCACAGCCGAATCTCTTTTGAACTCTGCTACGTGAACCCGCTTGTTGCGATTGAATCTATCGTTGAGGCTCTGCAAGCGCTTGAGGGTGTGTGCATGGCGATTGGGCGCACGTGCGTAACTGCGGAAAGCGGAAAGAAAAATTCGTTGGATGTAACCTAGTCGCTTCTTAGCTACAGACTCGAAACCGACGTCGAAGACCACATCTTCCTTGCCAAAAAGCTTCTTGAGCCTGTCATATAGAAAAATGAGTACTTCAGAAGAGACCCAATTGTTTGGATCAGAGAGAAACTTCTTGAGGTCCGCTACCCCTGAAAGTTCAGGGCTAAGATCTCTAAGTAGCGGCTCCACCAAGGAAGGATCGCGCTCCTCAACGTAGTCAATGACGGCCTTGGTGTTGATACAGCTATTGTGTCTTTCCATTGGCTAATGGCCCAAAAAAATAGAAAACCACACTGGCTTGAGTATGCGGGGAACGCTGCGCACCCATCTGGGTACACCAGACCCGCTACCTTAATCGTGTGGTCGTTTGGTGTGTCGTTTAGTTGGGTTGTTGCGTGTGGCGACGGGCTGGGGGCTTTTCCGTCGCCACCTGCGTGCACTGTTTCTGTTTATATATATATAATACCGAATTGTCAAGAAAAAAAGCCACGGCGAGGACCAAAATAGTGTCTCATCTTCACAGCTTTAGGTTAAGATGTCTGCAGCCGCTTCAGTTGATCGTCAAAGCGAGCTGTGACTAGGTCCTCAAACTCTTTACCCAGGTGGCGCCGGTTGTTCACGAGTTCAGCGCGGATTTTTTTCCATAATTCAAATAGATCGCTGTCGCTGGTGCAACCGTCGATCTCCTGGTATATGATCGCCAGTCTCCTTTTGCGCAAACGATCGCGGCTGAATTCGTACATGTCCTTTAACAGCTGTACCTGCTCGTCCACAAAACCGTTTTCTTCAGCCATTGTCATCAATTCTGCAAAGAGACGCTCAATTCCAGAAAAACTCCGTTGTTGCCGCATCCTTTTCTGAGCTTTCTTAAGGGCCTGCTCTATAAGTTCCTGAAGCCGTTGATGGAAGGACTGACTCAGAAGCTTTTGGTAATCTTCTGTATTGTAATTGTGGTTTTTCAACTGCTTTAGTTCTTTGTGATAGAGGTGCTTCAGTCGCAAAATGTTTTCCTGGCCACGTATTCGATCAAGAAGTCGTTCTACCTTGAGACGATCTCGGTAGAACGGTTTCACCACGCGCTCGGCGCCACTGTAATTCAAAATGAGTCCTACCCAGGCCCTGTTAAAGCGAGAAAGTAGCCGGCCATCATTGAAGAGACGTTCAGCGGGAAATGAATCCAACTCCTCGGCGAGGGCCTGATATCTATGATCAATGACCAGGTTAAGATCGTGAAAATCGATCACTTTGGGTTTTCCATTTTTGCGGTAAAATCGATCTAGCCCCCGAAAGGATACAACGAGCAGCTTAAGCCAATTTTCCGGT
>JASFEM010000036.1:0-25944 GCA_050124835.1 Syntrophobacterales bacterium
ATAAGGATCTCTGTGTCTATCTCTGTATGGAAAGCAGCGATATTTGGCATGAATCTCTGGGATTTGATCCGGCGGAATGCGGTGGTCTCAGTGATATGTTGGACGGGCAGGCTTTGCCCTGAATCGAGGCGATCATAAATTTGACAGGCTGAAAGGGCTCTGCTAGCTTCTGCGAAGGAAGATCTGCTCATATTTCCCTGATCAAAGAACCTTTTGCCTGGCAAAGGAGCGCGTAAGTAGTGGCGCCAGAGCTTAAACATCATTTACGAATTCGTGACTATGCCTTTGAGAACCTCACTGCCAGGCTCATTCGCAAGGTGTTGGTACCACTGGCGCGCATGTGGTTCGGCAGTTGCAGGGTGGAGGTGCTCAATGAACGGCTGTATCAGGACTATGTCCTTTCTGACCTGCCAGTTGTGGCCGGCACCTGGCATCGCGCCGCTTTCTTTTTTCTTTATTTCTTCGGTAAATTCCAACCCATGATTATGATTAGCCAGAGCAAGGACGGGGAAATGCTGGCCCAGTATTCCGCTGGTTTTGGGGTCATTCCGGTGCGTGGCTCCTCTAGTCGAGGGGGTCGTGCTGCTCTGGAACAAATGCGGCAGCATCTGGCGAGTGGCGGCAAGGCGTGCGCAACGGTATTGGATGGTCCTCGGGGACCGGCCTATGTGGCCAAGAAAGGTATGATCGTTTTGGCTAAGCTCACTGAGGCGCCGCTTCTGCCAGTGATGTGGTCAGCCACCCGCACCCTTACTTTGAAAAACAGTTGGGATAAAACTGTGCTGCCACTTCCCTGGAGCCGAGTTTGCGTAGCGGTGGGCGAGCCCATCCACATTCCAGCAGATAGCAGCAATGAGGAACTGGAGCAATATCGCTTATTGGTCCAGAATCGGTTGAACAGTTTGATGGAAACGCTTGATCGCCGCTGCGGCCACACATAACGATCCTGTGGCTTACTACATAATGCCTTGTGCTATCATCCTAGTGCCAACTTGCCAGTATCCATGCTTGTAGTCAGACGTATAGTAGCTCTCCTGAGTTTGATTTTATTATCCTGCGGGTTGTTAACTCACCTGGCAGCGGCTGCCCAGATGAGGGCTCTGGTACGATGGGTGGATGATGGTGATACGGTTGTACTGAAAGGAGGTAAGCGGGTTCGGTATGTGGGTGTAAATACACCTGAAATAGCCCACGGCGACGAGCCAGGAGAACCATTTGGTGAAGAGGCAAGGAATTATAACCGAAAATTGGTGTTGGGCCGTATGGTAATACTTGAGATCGGTGCGCAGCAACACGATCAGTATGGTCGCATGCTGGCGAACGTTTTCCTCGAGGACGGCACTTTTGTAAATGGTGAGCTTGTCCGCCAGGGCTATGCCCATTTGTTGCGCGGGCATGCACTGCTGCGTTACTGGGAACGGTTGCTGAAACTTCAACGCCAAGCCATGAGAGAGAAGAGAGGCATCTGGTCGTTGCCTGCAGTTAACCCGGAAGAATACTATCTGGGGAACGTACGGAGCTGGGTTTTCCACCGCCCTCACTGTCAGTTTGGTCTCAAGACAGCCGGACGTAATCGAGTCCGATTCCGGAATCGTCATGAAGCACTCTACCAAGGCTTTAGCCCCGGACGTCGCTGTAAGCCCTGAGCTTTTGAGATTACCCAGAAGGCAGCCGGCAGCAAGCGAAATAAGTCTACTGACTGTCCGCTGCTATCTATACGGATAAATGGCCACCTCCAAGACGGTTCTGCAAGGAGATTCCTGCTGTGCCGCGAGAATATCCAGAGCGCCCCATAGTTGGGGTCGCCGCTGTTATCATCGAAAATGATCAGGTTATTTTGGTGCGTAGAGGTCAGGCACCGGCATATGGCGAATGGTCGTTGCCTGGAGGCGCAGTGGAACTGGGAGAGACCTTGGAGGAAGCGTTAGTTCGCGAGGTTGAAGAAGAGATTGGCCTTGAGGTTGAAGTAGTAGATCTTGTCGCAGTTCTCGAGAGAATATTCTGGGACAAAGAACAACAGGTCCAGTTTCATTATGTACTTACAGACTTTCTCTGCCGTAGGATCACGGGCAAACTTCGGGCAAGTAGCGATGCACTTTCATGTGCCCAAATCCCCCTGTCGGCGCTGGCCAGGTACCGGCTGAGCAGGGAAACCAGAGAGGTTATTAACAGGTCTTACCAAAGGCTTAACGGTGGCTCTCCTGCTGTCTACAGGGTCAAAACAAATAGAATAGTCCAACCGTAGTCTTTCCCCTACAATGACAAGCTTCCCCCTGTCTTCTGCAAAAAGGACTTGACACCTCGCATCAAATCAAGATAATGACGGACTGGTCCGTCACATTTTATTTGGGTTATGGTCATGCAAGGATATGCAGAAATGGGTAGTAAACTGGATCAGGAGAAACGGGCAGCGCTCCTGGATTTGCTTAGCCGAGGAGAGACGGCGGATTGGAGCTTATTCTGGCAGAGCGTCCTGGGTGATGAAACCAAGGAGGACGCAGAGAACCCTGACACATTGGCCTCGATTTTTGAAGAGGGAATTTCACAAATTGCCAACTCAGACATGGAGAACGAAACTGTCGTTAGCAAGTGGATAAAGGAGGTTGTTGGGACAGCCAAGCGCCGTGGCTTGGACCAAAACGACTTTAATGAGAGATTACTTACTCGGCAGCTATGTAAACAGATTGGACCCCGTGAGCAGGGTAGACCACAGACCTCCAGCACCAGGGAAAAGATCCTGACCGCAGCATTGGAAGTCTTCTCCTACAAAGGCTTCCATGGGGCGACCGTGGATGAGATCGCCGAACGCGCTAAGCTGGGGAAAGGAACGGTATATCGCCATTTTCACAGCAAACAAAGTCTATTCTCTGAGCTGATCAGCTCGAAGGTAGCTGAGCTAGAGCGGGCGGTGAGTGGCGCCATCGATCGTCAAGCTGATGTACTTGAGATCATTGAGAACTATCTGAAGGTGTATTTTGCATTTTTTGACCACAACCGCAATCTTTATAAGGTTCTCATTCAGGAGCAGAGTGATTTTGGCGCCGAGGTAAAGGCACTATACATTGGCAACATTCTGAAGAAAGTGCCCCTCCTCAAACTGAAGATTTACAAGGCGGCTAGAGATGGTCGCCTCAAGCAGTTGGACTTCCATACGGTTTTTTACGGCGTTATGGGCTTTATTGATGGTGTGATGCAGAAATGGTTGGCTAGCGATGGCGGATACTCACTAGTGGATGAAATACCAACCGTCCTTCAGACCATTTTTTATGGTTTCGTGAACCCTGCTTCTCCTGGGCTTTCCACAAGAAAAGAGTCCGGGGACAGCCTGTTTGGCATGAATGATCCGGCAGAGCCTGTCGGGACTTTGCAAAAGGGGAAGGGCGGGAGTAAGTAAGGGATTTCCTCAAGAAAATAAAGTGAAAGGAGGGATGCCAACATCGCATAGATATTGCTACATCTAAACCGAACCTTTTTGGGAACAACCAAGTACGGATAAAGGCGATATAAGCTAGTTAAATAACAGTTTGATTCTGATATAGACCTGGAGGAAAACGCATGGACGCAGCCGCAATGAAAGAGAAAATCGTAGAAATTATTGCTAATCAGCTGGGGATTGATCGAGGAGACGTGACCCCCGAGGCCAGCGTGGTAGACGATTTGGGTGCTGATTCCCTGGACGTTGTCGAACTGATCATGGCACTGGAAGAGGAATTCAACCTAGAGATTCCCGACGAAGAAGCAGAGAAGATCAAGAGCGTCAAGGACATCTTCAGCCACATGGAGAATGCTCTGCAAGCCGCATAGTCTGGTCTATTGAAAGGAATTAGCTTGCCCTGTTGAAAATGCTACGGTGAGCGCATTCCCCCTGTCCCGCCCTGGCGGGACTGCGGGGTTAGCGAGCGAACCATAATACAGTGGAATGGACATTTCGAATCCCGCTAAAGCGTGACAGGGAGGTTCAATAGGGTTCCCTTGGGAAATTGCTCGCTGCATTGTCACTACTGTGGCACAGTGAGCTCAAAGCTTCGCTGAATCACAGCGGTCGAAACGAGCCGCGGCCGCCGCTTTAGACCATTGTCGAGCCGGCGCAGATTTTTCAATAACCCACCAAGGATTGATCCTTGCCTATTCTCCACCTTGCCCTGGCTCCGGTGTGACCGGGCAACATGCTGCTGATAATGAGTTGCTAAATGCAGCAGGGACCCCTATACTACCCGTATGAGTTACCGTCGAGCCTGGGCGGTTACTGGTCGGCAACACTTGAAGCTGCGGATTTGGTGGACCTTCCGACCCTGCCTCTTCACCGTTGAACCTTGTCCAAGACGTTGGAAACTGTTGAGGTATTTAAAAATACCTGTGTCGAGCTGGCAGAGGAAGACAACAAGGTCTTCGGCAGCACAATCCGACTGCCGCCGGGCTAGCTCATCAACGGAGACTGCCAATGAAACGAGGCGCGGTCATGTTGCCGAAAGACGGAGCTGCTACTCCGATCCATCGGAACTGACACTAGATTTGACGCTGCGAAATACATTCTGGAACACACCGTCAAACTGGGTGGGAGAAACCCTACCAATCTCAATGAACTTCACAACAATTTCCTTAGTAATCTTCAATATTTTCTCTTCATCTCTCGTCACTGTTAAACCACCTCCTAACACAAGAAAGCCCCTGCTGGTTGGAAGAAGGCCTATTTTCTTTTTACACAGCAGAGGCTTCTGAGGCGAAGGAAAACCGTGTACAGCACTCCAACCCTCAAATCTTATATAACAGACAGCAGGTGGAGAAGCAAGCTTGGTCCAGCACATCAATAATCCGTGGAATCCCAAACCACTTCGGGTAATAATGAGAAGAATTCCAGTCTTTACAGGTAGAGACCATTTAATCTCTTGCTGAGAAAAGGAGATGTTATGAGTTTAGCAGCCTGGCCATTGTTTCTGCTGGGGCTGATGTTCCTCATTGCTTCCTCTGCCTTTTTTTCAGGTTCAGAGACCGCACTCATGGCCGTCGATCGCTGGCGCATTCGTCACTTGGGTCAGAAGGGGAGACGGGCACGTCTGGTGGAAAGGATCCTAGGAGAGCCAGAGAAGCTCATCGGTGCGATTCTTCTAGGGAATAATCTGGTTAATGTGGCGGCTTCGGCCATAGCCACCAGCCTGGCAATTCGATTCCTCGGTGAGGGGGGGGTCATCTGGGCGACCCTGGTTATGACGCTTGTCATTCTCGTTTTTGCGGAGATAACCCCCAAGACCATTGCCGCGTATTATCCAGAGAGGGTAGCTATTCTCATCGTCCAGCCGATCTATGTTATCATAAAAATTTTCTATCCCGTGGTTCGGATTATCTCAGCCATAAGTGACAAACTCCTTGTTCTCTTACAGCTGGAGAAGCCTGACGATAAGTCCATCTACGGTGTTGAGGAGATAGCCGCAATGATCCAGGTGGGTGCAGAGGAAGGGGTTCTCAAAAAAAGGGACGAGGAAATGATCCAGGCAGTGCTGACCCTGGATAGGATACCGGTGGAATCAGTGATGCTGCCGATGCGTGACGTGGTGGCCTTCGAGATTAATACACCCTTCGAAGAGGTTCTGATGGCTGTGAAGAAGAGTGAGTTTTCACGATATCCCATTTACAAGGAGAGAAGGAGTGAGGTGGTGGGATTTGTGCACATTAGGGATCTTCTCAAGTGGCAAGGTACGGCCAGTGAGTTTGCGCTGGCAAAAATCATGCGAAGGGCTAGCTATGTGCCGGAGGTCAAGTCCGTGCGGAGGCAGTTGGTCGATTTTCAGGGTACCAGGACCCATCTGGCCTTCGTGGTTGACGAATATGGCGAGGTGGCAGGGATCGTTACCCTTGAAGATATTCTCGAAGAGATTGTGGGTGAAATTGAAGATGAACACGATAGGTTTTTAAGGAGAATTCAGCCTCAGCAGGACGGATCATTTCTCGTGGATGGCAGCGTCTCCATAAGAGACCTCAATAAATGGCTGGCCTGGGATTTGCCAGAGGATGGCTACCAGACCGTTGCCGGGCTGGTTCTTACCCTTTTTGGTCGTTTACCCGAGATCGGAGAAGAGGTGCAATGGGAAACCTTTAGTTTCCGAGTGGAGGAGATGTTTGCCAAGTCCATTACTCGGATCAGAATTATCAGGGGTAAAACTTCCGAATAATCTGAGGGCTAGCCATCAAGACAGGGAGCCTCATGGAAAAAAGACTCGGTTGAAATTGAAAGTAAACTGAGGTTCTCGACGCGGTCAGGTACCACAGCTTTGCCTGGAAGGATTTTCGGTACGACAAGGGGGTATAAAACGATTAAGTATTATCTTAATAAGAAATATATAAGAACATAAATTACAATATGTTGCAATAATTTTAATTTGAACTATCCCGGCACTGTTGGCAATCTAATAACTGAATTTAAAATTTCACTGTCTTACAAATTTCCTCGTATTCTTTTATTTCTTCAGGAGTGAGTTCACGTCGGAAGAGTTTTTGGTTGACCAAGATGGGTATCTTCCTATTCAATGCGAGTGCCACTGCATCGCTGGGTCTACAATCGACGGTATGCTCATTTCCATTGGCCCGGAATAATACTTTGGCGTAATAGGTATTATCTTTCATGTCATATATCTCAATGCGGAGGAATTCCACCGCGAGATTGTCGCTAATGTTCAAATAAAGTTCATGGGTCAATGGCCGTTTTGGTTCCACTAGACCCTTTTCCTTAGCTATTGCAGCAAATTCCGAATCGCCCACAAACATGATAAAATGTTGGTTGTGATCTTCACTTTCTTTTAGTACAACCATGTTGCCGGAACTGCGGTCACTCTTTAGAAAAACTTCGTTGATGGTAATCATCGTCTCTTCGGCCATGCCCCACTCCCCTCGACTGTTCTTAATCCACCAAGACGCTTTTATGGTCTAGGCTCAATTTATCAGAATAGCATTCCTTATTATAATGACCTATTGAGATTTTTTAAAGACTTTTGCGTTTTCCCCGTGGCCGCTCAAATCAAGATTCTACCCCAGGGAATTTACATTTTTTCATGAGTTTCCGTATTTCATGCTCCTACGGGACCGATCGAGCCACTTGCAGCTTGCCTCAGACCAAGTTAATATTTTGGGGGAACTTATGCACAGTTTTGACATTGCCAGATCGGCGCATTCCATGTTAGATCTGTTAAATATTAATTTGACTTAAATCAAGGCATCACCGCTATCGGTCCATTAATATCATTGACAAAGACCAAAACATAAGCGGAGGTGCATAATGACCATGAGAAACATCGTAGAAATAGATGAAGAAAAATGTGACGGCTGCGGGAACTGTATAATTGCTTGCGCTGAAGGGGCCCTCGAGATTCGAGACGGCAAAGCCAGAATCATCAAAGACATGTATTGTGACGGTCTGGGTGCTTGCCTAGGTGATTGCCCCCAAGACGCCCTCAAAATTGTGACGAAGGAGGTGGAACCCTTCGACGAGAAAGCCGTTGAGGAGCACCTCAAGACTTTGAAGGAAAAACAGAAAGAGGAACCATCCTTAGAAGCTGCGGCTGCTTGTCCTGGTGCCAAGCTGGTGAGTTTTAGACAAGGGGCTGTAACCCAGGAAGGAGATACTCCGGCTTCAGAGTTGCGAAACTGGCCCGTACAGATTCACCTTATCCCTCCGACCGCTCCCTTTTTTGAAGGGGCTGATTTGCTCATTGCAGCGGATTGCCTGCCTTTTGCCATGGCAGGTTTTCATCACAGCCTGCTGCAGGGGAAGATTCTTGCGGTGGGATGCCCCAAGCTGGACGATGCCGAAGCCTACGTGGATAAGTTCACGCAAATATTTGCTAATAATGATATTAAATCGATAACCATCGGCTACATGGAGGTTCCCTGCTGTGCCGGGCTGTTGCATCTGGTACGTAAGGCTTTAGAAGCAAGCGGCAAACCGATACCGGTCAACACTGTCAAGGTGAGTGTTCAGGGTCAGGAGTTGCCCCAGGAAACTGAACCAGAAAGCCCTCAGATCAGAAGTCAACCGTAGCTTATTTTGGCAAGTTTGCCAGAGGGTGCGGCCTAACAAACGACGCTTAAGTTTCGCCTGAAACCACTAGAGTACAAAAACTTATGCCGGGAGGCTTGCAGCCTGAATAAACCCTGCAGGTGGGAGGATTAGAGCAATGGCGAAGGTGACATTAAGGCCCGTCTCTATTGAGGCCACCACGCTTCCCGATTCCTGGTTCCAGATCATCTGGAACCTTCTTGATCACGGCCGTGAATTCAATATTGATCGAGGCTCATACGCAGGACAGAAGCGATTGGAATTGGACTACGTGACAGTCCACATAAAGCACCCTGGCGTTCGACCACTGCTGCCGGATATACCGGCGCATCTGGGAATTCCCAACCCGGTGGCGGACGACTACCTAGATGACTATCTGCCATATCTAATGACACCTCACAAAGAGCCCGATGAGGACTACACTTATGGTGAACGGTTAGCTGGGGGCGCAGGAATCGACCAAATCCAGACCGTGATCGACACCTACAAGAGTTATGGTTTTCGCAATAATCAGATGGTCATGACCGTGGGGATGCCCACTGACTTGAGATTGGAAGATCCCCCATGCTTACGCCATATCGATACACGCATTCAGGATGACCGACTTCACTTCTTCGTCTATTTTCGATCTTGGGATGCCTGGAACGGCTACCCTGCCAATCTTGGTGGGGTTCAGCTGCTAAAGGAATACATGGCCAGTGAAATCGGCGTGGGGGATGGCGAGATGGTTGTTGCCTCCAAGGGTCTCCATATCTACGACTACGCCTTTGATTTGGCGCGAATGAGAACCTACCGAACCTCAGAATGCGAAACCGTTCCCGGTCAATAGCACCAAGAAGTAGACACTAGGAACTAAGCAGCAAGTCATTTCTCAATTCGCATTGCACATCTCTCATTCAAATTTAGCAAACCTGTTTTGTTTTTTAGTCATTGAACATTGGAGTTTGGGATTTCATTATTCCATCACTCCATTATACTGCCGCAGGCGGGACAGACTCCTAAAGCCTCCTCTAGGGGCAGATTAAAGCCAGGGTCTGCCGCGCCGTAGCCTGAGCGAAGGCGGGTCCTTCTATTCTTTACTGAAGCGGTGCGCATTTGGCATAGGAGTTGCTTAAAAATTGCTGTATAATGCAGCGGAGAATAACCGCTTTATCACAGAGTGAGTTTTGGCCAATGGAAGAAAGAGAAAAGGAGTCCACTATCCATGTGGTCAGATATGATATCTG
The DNA here is from genome assembly GCA_050124835.1 of Syntrophobacterales bacterium. Taxonomy (GTDB): domain Bacteria; phylum Desulfobacterota; class Syntrophobacteria; order BM002; family BM002; genus BM002. The sequence continues at coordinate 9,274 of JASFEM010000036.1, forward strand.
CAATAATAGACCTTGATTTCAAGGCATTTAATGAAATCGTCGCGGGCACTGATATGCTGACGATCTTGAAAAATCCCTACACCATCGCTATTATGGTGATCGCCAGCATCATTTTCATCATTCGCGGCATGGAGAAGGCACTGGCAACCTTACTCTCAGTTCCAGCGCTTGTTGTGCTCTTTCAGAAGACCGTCCAGGGCACGGATGCATTGGATTTTGATGCTGAGAAACTGTTGATTTTCGTGGGCGGTTTCGTTGTTATAGCTGCGGTGAATGTCTACATATTCTTTGTCCGCGCAAAGTAAAGCGTGTTGGGCTGGGAAATTACGGCATCGTCTTTCTTCGATTTCTTGATTCCATCTCGCCGCTATCTTGGCTGGGACCTTTGGGGGCTAGGCCGCCGGCCAAGCCATCGCCACCTACACACCACAGATTTCAAATCGTTGATAATTCTTTCATTAAAGAGCCTCTCTTCCAGCTTACGGCCGCTATTTTCTCCAAATCGCCAATATGATGACTGCAAGAATTACGGCCAGAGTGAGCAGCAGAAACCCGTAGGTGAAATTCAGGAATAAAAGATGGCCGAAGCCGAAACAGGCGCAGAACACTGTGGCACTACCGAGGGCCCAATTTACACAGGATCTCGTGAAATGGCGATTCCAGTCCAACTCAGGATATTTTGCATAGATGGGCCCCCAGAGCGTGGGAAATGGCTTCACCTTAGCGCAGAATTTCTTCAGATGCTCTTCTGAAGTCGGTTTTGTAAGGAAGCAGACCACAACCCAGGTTACGGTACAAAATCCCACAACAATCAAGAACCTGTATTGCCACTCCAGATGGGGGATGTGGTTCCAGTAGCCCACAGCCTTCCCGAATTTGGGGGACAATAGAGTGCTGCCGATCCCGGAGCTTGCAAGCGCCGCAATCTCTGCCCAGGCGTTGATCCGCCACCAAAACCAGCGAATGACTATCACGATGCCGTAGCCAGCCGTAAGCATGGAAATGTAGTACCATGCTTCACTTACGGAATCCAGATTATAGGCAATGACCACAGCTAGGAGGAGCATCAGCACAGTGCTGACCTGGGAGGCGCGGACATAGTGTTTTTCAGAGGCCTTTTTCATAATGAAGCGTCGGTACAGATCATTGACCATATAGGCAGCCCCAAAATTGATATGGGTATCAACGGTGGACATGAACGCTGCCATAAGCGAGGCGAGTATCAAGCCCAGGAGGCCCGTTGGAATGAGTTTCAAGATTAGCAGAGCATAACCTGCTTCCGGGATCTGGAGATCGGGATATACGATGAGGGAAACCATTGCCACCAGAATCATGGGCCAATAGTTGATGCCAAAAGCGACAACAGAGAAAAGCATGGTGGCAAAGGAGGCATGCTTTTCGTTCTTCGCAGATATGATTCTCTGGGTGATAGCTGGGGGTGGATTGCCCCACCATTTGAGTGTGATGAAGACAAGAAATGTAACAAAAAATGGTGTAGTTGCAGCAGGGAAAAAACTAAGGCGCTCTGCAGCCGATCCAGCCCCATATCTCTCCACAAAACCGGCAATGATATTTTCCATTCCGCCGATGTGATTCCAGGCGAGAACTGCAAGGGTAATGGATCCGATAGAGCCAATCAGGAATTGGAAAAGATCCGTTGCAGCTATGCCCCAAAGACCTGATGCGGCAGTGTAGGCCAGGGTGACCAGCAAAATTACCCCCAAAAGTAAGTGCCGATTAAGTTCAGGGGCCACTACCTCACTGATGATCCATACTGCCTTGATGATCCAGCCCAAAGTAACAGCATTGGCAAATATGCCGAAGTAAACCCCTTTGAATCCCCGCAGAAAAGCAGCGGGTCGGCCGTCATAACGGAGTTCTATCAATTCGGCCGTTGTTATTATTTCCGATCTTCTGAGTAACGAGGCAAAGATGAAGGCACCCAGAGCACCGGCCCCGCCAAGGGCAAAAGACCAAGCGTACCATACACCTGGGATGCCATCTTTGGCTACAAGACCGGTGATGCCCAGCGGGGTATCGATGGCAAAGGCGGAAGCAATCATGGACATGCCGGCGAGCCACCAGGGCAAAACCCGGCCAGAGACAAAGTAATCGTCCACACTCCGTAGAGCCCGTTTAGAGAAATAAAAGCCGACGAATACACTGATGACCAGATAGACGAGAACGATAATCAAGTCCAGCGTTGGTAGATTCACACGGGCTCCGATTTCAGTATGACAGCATTTCTTCTAAAGTTTCTGCAGACTATACCACAAACTTTCGTGACCGTTCAGTGGTCACGCTTCCCTACCCGAGGTCGGAGCATTCGGGCACAGGTAAGGTATTGCTGCTCTTGGGGTTCGGAGGATCATTGAGGCCCACGCCAAAAGGACCTAGATAAAGGCAAGCAAAAGGAAGGTGGGAATAAACTTTGCTGAGCAAAATTAGCGAAGGCGTCGGTCTATTGTCAAGCTGCTTGGGTCGATCCCTTCATATATTGCTCTAGTCTGAAAACGCCGCCAGGGTGGCGATGAATAAGATCGAGGATCACCTTGGGATCCACGCTTTTCTTTTGACACAGGAGATAAATCTTGTAAAAAGTAAGAGTGGTCATGGCCACGATACTCTTGGAAGAGAGAAGGCTTTGAGTATTGGCTGAAAAGTCGGTGAATTGTGGTTTGCCCTTCCCCTCCTCTTGCATGGTATTGCTTCCGATGAGGAATAGACGCCTTTTCCCCCCTTTGCCCTGATCGAACTCAGAAAGTTCCTCCCAACAATTCCAATTCTCATTAAGCTCTCCAACGTCACCCAGCACCTTCAGGCCAAAGACTGTCTGGTTATCAGGTATTTTGACCAAACGATCAATACCAGTCTGATCCGGAGAGCGAGAAACTGAAAGACCTAGATCTTTCAACAGATAATGGATGGCATCGATGAGGAGTAACACATTCTTGCTTTTTAGCAAGCAGTCAACCGGCTTAAATACTGCTTCGCCTTTAGCTTTCTTGACTGCCCCTGGCTGGCGGGTTTCTTTCCTCTCATCACTTGCAATAACTATTGATTCAATTTTTCCCACCAAAAACATACCAATTAGACAGAAAAGCGGCACGACCAGGCGGGGATTGCCACTGTACTTGAGTACAGAGTAAAATGCAAAAACTCCCAAGAAAAGCTGGAAGAGGAGTAAAGTTGTCTTTTTCATAACATTCTCCTCGGAAGGTAATTCGCCTTGAAACAATGCAAGTACAATGCCAAATGGTAAGAAAAAACCTATATCTGGGGGGGCAGAGATCAGAGGATTGCAGATTTCAGATTGCAGATTTCAGATTTCGATTTAAGGTTTCGTCTATGAGGGGATCTGGAGGGATCGGCGGCAGATGCGAGTGTCGCGCTGCCATTGAGGTTGGTCATTCCAGTCTGGTAGCAGGTGGATAGCCCTGCCTTAATCTTTGGATGTAAGACCGCTAACGGAGGGAATGGATGAATTGGTTAGACCCGGTTTCAGTCCTTGGAAGAGGTTTTCTTTTTAGGCTCTTCAGCTGGTGGCAACAGACCCTTCGCTCGTAGCTTCAGTCTTTTCTTCCGTCGTCTTTGCCTTCTTTCCAGTTCTCTTCGTCGCTCAATTTTCTTGTGTCTCGCCATGAATTTACTCCACAACACCCAGATACTTTTTAAAAACGACCCTTTCTTTATAGAAAAACTTAGCAAGAGTCAAGTGATTCCTTTGAACTCACTTTCTAAAGAAGTAAACTAAAATAGCGATCCCACCCCAGCCTGATGGTGGTTCTTGGGTCGAAAACAGTTCAGTGGAGGTCCTAGTCAATGCTCTCTCCTTCGATAGAGCAGGACAAGGAGGATAAAAGATAAATCAGAAAAGGTATTTAATTAGTGACCCAAGGTATAAAAAATTTTTACAAAATTTTTGCTTGACAGGCTCGGCTGTCTCTTTTAGAGTCAGTCGACGAGGACAGCATTATGAACAGACAAGGTTATCGTAACAGCTGGTACTGGTGGTGGTTCATCCTTGGAGGGGTCTGTCCACTGCCAGGGGGCTAAAGGTATCAACCTCTAGAATCTCATAGCCGTGGGTCGACTCCTCGCCCACGGCTTTTTCATTTTTGTGAAAGCCGTGGAGATTAGTGAGTCTCTCACGGCTTTTTTGTTGAACAGCATCGCAGGGCAAAGGTTGAAAAGGAGGACGGCAGTGTATCACCCGAGTAAAGAAGAATTCCTCAATTTGGCTCAACAAGGAAATCTAATTCCGGTGTTTCGAGAGGTAATGGCCGATACCGAGACACCCATAAGCCTTTTCAAGAAAGTGGCAATTGGCTCGGAATCATTTCTTTTGGAGAGTGTTGAAGGGGGCGAGCGCTGGGGCCGTTACAGTTTCATCGGTCACCGGCCACGGCTGTTGGTAAAGGCTCGCGGTGACAAAATAGCGCTCACACGTAACGGCGAACAGTGTGGCCAATTCACTGCTTCCCCGCTTGACTATCTGAGAAATCTCATGAGGACCTTCCAGACAGTGGACGTGCCTGGCTTGCCCCGATTTTATGGTGGTCTGGTTGGTTATCTGAGTTATGACATCGTCCGTTTCATCGAAGATTTGCCAACGGTGAAACCAGATGACGTGGGCATGCCGGATGCGGCCTTTATGATGCCGGATCAGGTAATCATCTATGACAATCTAACGCAAACCATCAAGGTGGTATCCAATATCTATGTGCCGGAATACATCAATCATGCTTCGGCCTATGACCAGGCAGTAGCGCAAATAGACGAGACGATAGAACTGATCAAAGCACCCGCACCATCTTTGGAGTCAAAGAAAACCCCTAAAAAGGACCTGCTGCTCCAAGCGAATATGGAGAGAGATCGGTTCGAAAATATGGTTCTTCGGGCCAAACAATATATTCGTGACGGTGAGGCCATTCAGATAGTACTCAGTCAGCGTTTCCACACGGATCTTGTTTCTGAGCCGTTTGATATCTACAGGGCACTCAGGCGAGTTAACCCGTCGCCTTATATGTATTATCTGGACTTCGATGGAGATATTGTCATCGGTGCCTCGCCCGAGGTGCTGGTCCGCCTGGAGGACGGGCGTGTGGCGCTTCGGCCGATCGCCGGAACTCGGCCTCGTGGAAAAGATGGAGAGGAAGATCGCCGATTGGAAGAGGAGTTATGCGCAGATCCGAAGGAACGGGCGGAACATGTAATGCTGGTAGATTTGGGCCGCAATGACGTCGGCAGAGTAGCTACTGTGGGCACGGTGGAGGTGACCGACCTTATGGTTGTGGAGCACTACTCTCACGTCATGCACCTAGTCTCCCATGTGGAAGGGGATCTTGCGCCTGGCAATGATATGTTTGATGTTTTGCAGGCCTCTTTCCCGGCTGGTACCGTTTCTGGAGCTCCAAAGGTGAGGGCGATGGAAATTATAGACGAACTCGAGCCCAGCCGACGTGGGCTATACGCCGGGGCGGTGGGCTATTTCTGTTTTTCAGGCAATATGGACTTCTGCATTACCATACGAACACTACTCGTCCGCAACGGTCGCGTTTACTTACAGGTAGGTGCGGGGATTGTTGCTGATTCGGTTCCGGCGCGTGAGTACGAGGAGACGGTGGACAAGGGTAAGGCTCTGGTCAAGGCACTGGAGATGGCCAATAATGGGCTGGTCTAGGCTATTGCGGATTGCGGATTTCAGATTGTAGATTTGGTTATAAAGTCTATATTTTTTTGTCTTCGCGAAAAACCGTCAATCTGCAATCTGCATTCTCAAATCTGAAATCGCCTTCGATCTAGTACTGCAGGATAGAGGGAGTGACCCATGATTCTCATGATCGATAACTACGATTCATTTACCTACAACCTGTATCAGTACCTTGGAGTTTTGGGTGTTGCAGTTGAAGTACGAAGAAACGACAAGATATCTCTGGATGAAATTGAGGCCATGCAGCCAGAAAGAGTTGTCATCTCACCCGGGCCAGGAACACCTCAGTCGGCCGGTATCACCATCCCGGTAATTGAGCGCTTTCATCGCCAGTTTCCCATACTTGGGGTCTGCCTGGGACACCAGGCGATTGGCGCTGCATTTGGTGGCCGGGTGGTGCACGCTTCCCAGCTGATGCATGGCAAAACCTCCGAAATCCAGCACGACGGTAGAAGGGTCTTTAGTGGGTTACCTAACCCATTTACGGCTACCCGGTACCATTCACTTGCGGTCGAGCGCAAGAGTCTCCCCTCATGTTTGGAGGTGTCAGCAGAGGCTGAAGATGGCGAGATCATGGGATTGCGACACCGGGAATATCCAGTGGAGGGGGTCCAGTTTCACCCGGAGTCGATTCTCACCAAAGAAGGCATGAATATTTTGCAGAACTTTCTCAATCTTTGAGATAAGCATGCCACCAACCTTTCAGAGGGAGGAGATGATCATGTTGAAGACAGCCATACAGAAAGTGGTCGATGGCATGGATCTGGGCGAAGAAGAAATGATAGAAGCAATGGACGTTATCATGAGTGGTCAGGCGACGCCAGCCCAGATAGGTGCCTTCATCACCGCACTAAGGCTCAAAGGGGAGACCATTGAAGAGATTACCGGAGCAGCCCGGGTCATGCGCAATAAAGCCACCAGAATTGGAGTCGATAACTCTTTGGTGAGCATGGATCGAGATGATATCAACCTAGACCTGGAAACCATCGTTGACACCTGTGGAACGGGTGGTGATGGAACCAACACCTTTAACGTCTCCACCACCACCGCATTCGTTGTGGCGGGTTGTGGCCTACGGGTGGCCAAGCATGGAAATAGATCGGTATCGAGCCTCTGCGGTAGCGCTGACGTCATCGAAACCTTGGGGGTGAATCTAGACGTGCCGCCAAAGGTAGTGGAAGAGTGTCTCAGCAGGGTAGGTATCGGTTTTCTTTTTGCACCTGCCCTGCACGGGGCCATGAAGTATGCCATAGGACCACGAAAAGAGATTGGTATACGTAGCATATTCAATATATTAGGTCCTCTAACCAACCCGGCGGGGGCCAATGTGCAAGTTCTCGGCGTCTACGACAAACAACTTACACCAGTTCTTGCCGAGGTTTTAAACAGGTTGGGCTCCCGAAGCGCTTTTGTGGTCCACGGTGAAGATAGTCTCGATGAAATTAGCATAACCGGCCGAACTTTCATTAGCGAGTTGAAAAATGGTCAGGTGTCCAGCTACACCATTAAACCAGAAGATTTCGGCCTGCCTCGCGCCGCTATTAGTGACATCAAGGGAGGCAATGCTAAAGAAAATGCCCAGATTATACTCGAGGTTCTAGGAGGCGACCCAGGTGCGCGGAGAGACATTGTCCTGCTCAATGCTGCAGCAGCCCTGGTCGCAGCAGGACAGGCCACTGATTTTCGTGAGGGTATCAAACAGGCGACAGAGGCCATTGACTCTGGACAGGCGATGAAAAAGTTGGAAGCACTAAGAGAGATCACCAGACGGGTTGAGTTGTCATGATTCTTGACGACATCGTTGCGCGCAAAAAAAAGCAAGTTTTCCAACTTAAAGAGAGAGTGTCACAGGCTGAGTTGGATAAGGCTGTGGTTTCAGCTCCCAAGCCCCGTGATTTTATCGGTGCTCTCCGGTCCGGCCGTAAGCCGGCAATAATTGCTGAAATCAAGAGAGCATCGCCCTCAGCCGGGCTGATCCGGGATGACTTGGATGTGATGGCGATTGCGGCAGGCTACGAAAAAGGAGGGGCTGCGGCTGTCTCGGTTATAACAGAGGAAGATTTTTTTCAAGGCAAGCTTGAATACCTGGAGCAAACGCGAGCGGCGATTTCTCTGCCGCTTCTGTGTAAAGATTTTATTTTCGATCCTATTCAGATTCTTACTGCGCGTGCTGCTGGTGCTGACGCAGTGCTGCTTATCACTGCCATTTTGGCGCAGGATCTGCTGGTGCACCTTCTAAGAATGGCATGTGCCTTGGGTATGTCCTGTTTGGTCGAGGTCCACAATGCAGAAGAATTAGCTCGGGTAATAGAAACCGATGCTAGGATCATCGGAATAAACAACCGTGACCTGAAAACCTTTAAGGTGGATCTCGATACCACCCTTAAACTATGCTCCAGCATACCGCCGGATAGAGTGGTTGTCAGTGAAAGCGGTATTCAGTGCTATAAAGATTTGCAAAATTTGGCGGCGGCAGGGGTTAATGCTGTATTGGTGGGCACTAGTCTCATGCAGGCGGATGATCCAGGTCGTAAGCTGAGAGAACTGATGGGAAGGTAAGAAACGCATGGCGAATAGCGATAAAGCCCTGTTCTCGAACGCTATGCGCAATGCCATTGACTATTTATAAGTCCAGATGAAAGTAAGGGTTGATTCCATGACCGTACGCATCAAAATCTGTGGCATCACCAACGGGGGGGACGCACTGGCTGCGGCCCAACTGGGCGCCGACGCCCTTGGCTTCATTTTTGCCTCCAGCCCTCGGCAAGTCTCGGCCGAAAAAGTACGGGAAATAATCGACAGACTGCCACCCATGATTCAAACGGTCGGGGTTTTTGTGGACGAGGACCATGAAAGCGTGTCGGCTGCAGCCAATTTCTGCCGTCTAAATCTTCTCCAGTTTCATGGAAGTGAGTCCGTTGAATACTGCGCCAGCTTTGATCGTAAAGTGATCAAGGCAATGCGGGTGGGAGGCTCGGAAGATCTCCGAGGGCTATCCGAATACAGTAAAGTTGTCGATGCGTTACTGTTAGACACCCTTGTACCTGACCAGTACGGGGGCACAGGTATTACTTTCGACTGGAACGTGGCCCTGGAGGCAAAAAAATACGGGAGGATTATTTTAGCTGGTGGCCTTAATCCCGAAAATGTGACTGATGCTGTCAAAATGGTCAAACCCTATGCGGTAGACGCCAGCAGCGGTTTGGAGCTGAGTCCGGGTATCAAGGATCACGGAAAAATCGCAGAATTCATTGAAAAAGTTCATCAGGCCGCAAAGCAATGAGGAGCGAATATGGACAAGCCTGGCTATTATGGAACTTTTGGCGGTGCCTTTGTTCCAGAGACGCTTAACGCCACTCTTGAACAACTGAAGGTCGCCTTTGAACAAGTTAAAGAAGACACCAGTTTTTGGGCAACTTACCAAGGGCTGCTGTCTACCTACTCCTGCCGACCCACACCACTAACCTATGCGGAGAATTTGAGCCGTCACTTTGGCGGGCCCCGGATTTACTTGAAGCGTGAGGACCTCAATCATACTGGGGCTCACAAGCTCAACAATGTAATAGGACAGGGGTTGCTGGTGGATCGAATGGGGAAAAAACGCGTCATTGCCGAGACCGGGGCGGGACAACATGGAGTGGCTACTGCGACCATGGCAGCCAGGTTCGGGTATTCGTGCACCATCTACATGGGGGAAGTGGATGTAGCACGTCAAAGGCCCAATGTATTTTGGATGCAACAAATGGGCGCCACGGTAGTGCCGGTCAGAGACGGAGCCAGAATATTGAAAGACGCCATCAATGAGGCTCTTCGCGATTGGACCACTAATATGGACACGACCCACTATGTGCTTGGAACAGCGTGTGGTCCTCACCCTTACCCGGAGATGGTTTCCTATTTTCAATCTATCGTTGGCTCAGAGGTGAGCGATCAGATATTGGCGCAGGCCGGCCGTCCCCCCACCCGGGTTTATGCCTGCGTGGGTGGGGGATCCAATGCGCTCGGCATATTCAGCGGTTTCTTGGAGAGTCCAGAGGTGGAGTTGGTAGGTGTCGAGGCCGGCGGCGTGGGGTTGGAAACCCTCAAGCACGCATCGCGTTTGGCTTCAGCGCATGGCAGTGTCGGGGTAGCTCAAGGGTATAAGACCTACTTCCTGCAGGACGACGATGGACAAATGCTTGAAACCCATAGCGTAGCAGCAGGTTTAGATTACATCGGTGTGTCGCCCATCCTTTCTGATTATCACGAAAAGGGGCGGATTCGCTTCACGGCATCAACCGATAAGGAGGTGCTGGAGGCCACCAGGCTGACTATGAAAAAAGAAGGCATTATTTCTGCTCTGGAATCAGCACATGCTCTAGCCGGGGCGTTTCGGGAGGCTCCGGACATGACCGCTGATGAGGTGATTATTGTTAACCTATCTGGGCGCGGCGACAAGGATATATTTACCATCGCTGATGCTTTGGGAGATACAGCCTGGAAGTCGTTTATTATCGCTAAGGCGGAGGAATATCGTGCTTGAAGACTATATTAGGCAGAAAGTCAAGGAGAAGGAAATCTTGCTGATGGCCCATGTGGTCGTGGGTTACCCCAGTATCGAAGAGAGCTTTGACCTTGTGCAGACATTGGTTGAGGCAGGCGTGGATTTGATGGAACTACAAATTCCTTTCTCCGAGCCCATTGCCGACGGCCCGGTTATTCTACAGGCCAATCAAGCTGCTTTGGCTGGCGGCGTCAGAGTGGACGATTGCTTTGGGTTTGCCCAAAAGGTTACTGGAGCATTCGACATCCCATTTCTTTTCATGACCTACTACAATGTCGTCTTCAAGAGAGGAGAGGAGCGCTTCTTCACCGAGGCCAGAGAGGCTGGCATTCATGGTGCGATTGTCCCTGACATACCCCCGGAGGAAGGCGAATCTTACATGGCAGCCGCAGCTGCTAATAACGTTGACCCTATTTTCATTTTTTCGCCCACGTCATCTCCACAACGTATCAGCTATCTGGCCCGCTTTGGACGAGGGTTTTTCTATTGTGTTGCCCGTAAGGGGGTAACCGGTGCCAAGACCGATTTTTCCGCAGAGTTAGATGAATTCCTTACTCGATGCAGGAAGGCGACCGACCTGCCGTTGGCTTTGGGTTTTGGGGTCAGTTCAAGAGAGGATGTGGAATTTCTGAGAGGTAAGGCAGAGGTGGCTGTGGTGGGGAGTCAGGCTCTCAGATTATTGAAAAGCAATGGCATCGAACCGGTTGGCGATTTTTTCCGTTCTCTACGGTAATGAGGTGGCCCCCATTTCAGTAAGCACTAGGCGCCAATTTTTACCACCAGGTATCCCTCCATAACCTTAGAGATAATTTGTTGGATGGCCTCCTCTTCTCGGGCATGCCACTTGCCTCGGCCCAGAGTGGGCTCAAGATGCCCTAAAATGGCCTTTTTGATTTCATCAGCGATATTGTCCTGGAAGGTGAATTCATGGATTTTCATGGCTACGGCCATTTCGAGTTCTCTATCAATCTGGTCCAGGAGTTCCAATAAGGTCGCCTCTCTCTCTTTAAGTTCACCGAGCTTGGCATATTCAATGCGCTTTTGAAGCCCCTTTTTGTATTCTTCAACGGCAACAATTGCAGAGGCAAGAGCCAGGACTTCCTCCTTGCGAGTCTGTCCTTTCAACAGATACTGGATGGTGAGGGCAAATTCCTGCAAGTCTTTGTTTTCGAATTCCTCATTTGCATCAGCCATTTTTTCAACTTTTGCTATGACGCTGTTGACAATGTCCTCGCTCATTGTCGGTCTCCTCTATGGCGGTTAGGACCGGAATGTATCTGCAAGCTTTGTGCCTTGGTTGGGGGGGGAAAGACAGACAACTGGACTAGTCTGCATTATTCACGAATTTCTGGGATCCATGAATTAGCCCCTGAGAGAGCCCTCTTGGCTTCTCGAAGGTTTCGACCGCGTGCTTCACACCCGCCCTTCGACTAGCTCATGACTAGGTGTGCTAACTTCTCATAATGATGTTGAAATTGTCAAGGACCATGCAAAGAAACTTGACATTTTCCATGAGATCGTCTAATCTGACAACCCTACTTATTTAACGTATTACAGAGGCATCATGAAACTGCAGCCCTACTCATTCTTTGGCTATTATTACGCTATCCTGACAAGGGAGGGGGCTGTTTGATCTGATTGCTATCCTAAAGATGCATTGAAAAGCCGCGGCAGTCCCCAAGCCGCGGCTTTTTGATTTTTATAGGAAGGTAAGCAACTCTGACAATTCTGGCTGAAGCTTGTTTGGGGGTTTGAGATGATAATCTCCGGTTATACAAGATGGCGAGCATATGTGATTAATCTGAGTAGTGGCCGCAAATGTGGTGGCATGCCTCTTTATTGGGTTTTACAGTGTGTCAGCTTGCTGGCATTTGTGGGGGTTGAATGTATATAAAGCATTTATTTCTTATCTGAAAAGGAGTTGCGCATGCTAGGCAAACAGATTAGGATGGAACGGATAATTGACCGAAATACCAGTAAAACCGTCATCGTACCGATGGACCACGGGGTCAGCTCTGGACCCATTTACGGTATCACCGATATGAGGGAAGCCATTGACCGAGTGGTCCGTGGCGGTGCTAATGCCATTGTGGAACATAAGGGCATGGTGGGCGCCGGTCATCGCCGAAGCGGTAAGGATGTTGGCTTGATCATCCATCTCTCTGCCAGCACCTCACTCTCTCCACACCCAAATACAAAAACCCTGGTCTGCACGGTCGAGGAGGCTTTGCGGTTGGGGGCGGATGCTGTCTCAGTGCATGTTAATATTGGAGATGACATGGAGCGGCAGATGCTGAATGATTTTGGCAAGATTTCGCGCCGGGCCCAAGAGTGGGGAATGCCACTGTTGGCGATGATTTATCCTCGCGGGGACAAAATAGCAAACGAGTACGATCCCAAGGTGCTTATGCACGCAGCTAGGCTCGGTTCTGAACTCGGTGCGGACATTGTCAAGATATCCTACAGCGGATCAGTGGAATCCTTCAAAGAAGTCGTGGCCTGCTGTCATGTACCCGTGGTCATTGCAGGTGGCGAAAAGATGGAATCGGACAAGGAGATTTTCGAAATGATACGAGGAGCGATGGATGCTGGTGGCGCTGGCGTTTCCATAGGTCGAAATGTATTTCAGCACGAGGACCCCACCAGGATGGTCGGGGCGGTCAGCATGATCGTTCATGAGAATGCCACAGTGGAACAGGCATCGGCCTTTCTCAACGGAAACTACTTGGAACCTGATAGTAGAAGGGTAACGGCATGAAAGCTGCCTGGGTAAAGGTGGATCCCTGGAACAAGTCGTTAGTGACAACGGCCCTGGAGGGAGGGGCTGCGGCGGTAATGGTTCCGGAGGGCTACCATCAGAAGGTTAAGGAACTGGGGCGTATTATTACCATAGCCCCTGACGGTGATCTCAAACCCGATCATGAAGTTGTTTTTTATGAGGTCAAGAGCCAAGAAGACGAAAAGGAAATTCTGAAGCTGGCGCTGAATGCCACGATAGTGGTGCAGACAACGGATTGGACTATTATACCTCTCGAGAACTTAGTTGCTCAGGCGGACAATATTTTTACCGAGGTTGCCAGCAGCGAGGAAGCTAGAAACGCGCTTACCGTTCTAGAGCGTGGCGTCGCTGGGATATTGATCAAAACCAGAGATCTTTTAGAGCTCAAGAAAATCCTGGCCATCGTTCGCGAGCAGGGTGAGCGGGTGCAGCTAAGCACCGCGCGGATAGTTGCGGTGCGTCAGGCAGGCTTGGGAGATCGAGCCTGCGTGGATACCTGCACCCAAATGGAACTGGGGCAGGGCATGCTTGTGGGTAACAGCAGTGGCGGACTCTTTTTGGTTCACGCCGAGAGTGTGGAGAATCCTTACGTCTCGCCACGCCCCTTCCGAGTCAATGCTGGCCCAGTGCATGCCTATATCAGGGTGCCAGGCGGTAAGACCCGCTACCTTTCCGAGTTGGTGGCTGGTGACCCAGTTTTATGCGTGGATCACGAGGGCCGAGCCCAAGAAGTTATAGTAGGGCGGATGAAAATAGAGCGTCGTCCCTTACTATTGGTAACTGCAGAGACTGAATCAGGGGAAATTACCACGCTGGTGCAAAATGCCGAAACCATTCGGTTGACTACCCCGAGCGGCGAGCCGCGCTCCGTGGTAAACCTGGAGAAGGGTAGCGAGGTCCTGGTGGCCATCGAGTCCCCCGGACGCCATTTTGGTCACAAGGTGGAGGAAACCATTTGGGAAAAATGAGTGATACCAGAGAAAACAAATCGGATATAAAAAGACTTCGAAAGCAGATTGACGATTTGGATGATGATATTCTCCGCTTGCTCAACAGACGTATGCTTCTGGTCCAGGAGATCGCTGCTCTAAAACACCAAGCGGGCAAGGATCCATTGGATCTAGACAGAGAGCAATCCATTTTCCGGCGGCTGGCACGCGAGAATCAGGGCCCTCTGGCTTGGGGGGCAGTAAAGAAAATTTTCGGTGAAATTCTTGCAGCTTCTCGCGACATTCAGGCTTATTTAACCAGTGGTGACAAGTAACCTCGCCAGAGAGGGTAATTTGATAAAAATCTGTGTTTCCCTAATGGTGGAGCAGTCTGATCGTGTGCTCGAGGCCATGTTCAAGGCAGAAGAAGTGGGCGCCGATTTGCTGGAGTGGCGACTGGATGTGACCGATGACCCGGACGTGGCAGGTGTCCTGCGGCAAGCTCCTCTACCTGTGATTGCTACAGTGAGGTCGATAGACCAGGGTGGCCGTTTTACGGGCAGTAAAGCAGAGAGGCTTCGGCTGCTTCTTCAGGCAGCAGAAAATGGCTGCTCATATCTGGACTGGGAATTCCGCCGTGGTGCAGCATTACCTGCCGAATTGTCCCGTATAAAGAACCGTTTGATTCTTAGCTACCACAACTTTCAGGGAACACCCTCGGATGAAGAGTTATCATCGCTTTTCCAGCAGATGGCTGAGACAGGGGCTGAAGTATTGAAGATTGTCACTCGGGCGCGAAAGAAGGAAGATAACCTTGCGATTCTTAGTCTGGTCGGACGCGGTCGCCGACACGGACAGAAGGTCGTGGCTTTCTGCCTTGGTCCGCTTGGGCGAATCAGCAGAGTAGCTTGCCTTTTGGTTGGCGGGGCCTTTACATATGCGGCCCTCGAAACCGGGGCTGAGGCAGCCCCAGGACAGCTGACCATCTCAGAAATACGCCAAGCTCTGGAATTGCTTAGATGATTGATGCACAAACCAAATATGTTGCTATCTTCGGTAATCCCGTCTCTCATAGCCTCAGTCCCCAGATGCATAACGCTGCTTTCAAGCACCTTGGCTTGAACATGGCTTACCTAGCCTTCAATGTGAACGAGGCCGCAGATGCTGCGTCCGCCATGAAAACGCTAGGTATCTTAGGAGCCAGCATTACCGTGCCCCACAAAGAGGCAATACTTTCGCATCTGGACGGCTTTGATGAGGTGAGTCGGACCATCGGCGCTGTGAATACAGTTTTTGCCCAAGACGGCAGGTTGATGGGGTACAATACGGACTGGCTGGGTGTGATTCGCTCACTGGAGCAGGTGACAGTCCTGCCGGGGAAGAGCTGCCTCGTCCTCGGAGCTGGCGGCGCGGCCCGGGCTGCTGTTTATGGTCTGCAAAGGAAGAACGTGAAAGTTTTTCTGATGAACCGAAGCGAAGCACGCGGCCGGAGCCTCGCTGACCAGATGAATTGCGCTTTTATCAACTGGCAGTTCTGGGACCAATTAGATGTGGATTTGCTAATAAACGCCACCACTGTGGGTGGGGAAGATCAGAGTTTGGTACCGGAACAGTGGCTGCAGTCAGGTATGGTGGTGTTAGATATGGTTTATAGACCCCTAAAAACCAAACTCCTCAGAGATGCAGAGGCACTAGACTGTCTCTGCGTTTCCGGGCTGGACATGCTCCTTTATCAAGGTACAGCCCAGTTTGAGATCTGGACGAGCAAACAACCACCCGTTGAGGTCATGCGGCAGGCCCTCATTGAGTCGCTTGAAGATGAAGCAAATTAGGGTTATCAAGAATCTGGATACAGCCGTACGGATTCCAGGCTCCAAGAGCATTACGCACCGCTATTTGATTATGGCCGCCTTGGCCGAGGGACGGAGTCAATTGCACAACTCCCTCTGGTGTGATGACACGAGATACACAGCCGAGGCGCTGGAGTGGTTAGGGGCGAGGATAAAATATAGTCCTGAACAATTGGAAGTGATTGGCACGGGCGGAAGACTTGACTGCCCTCCAGAGCCCATATTCCTAGACAATGCCGGAACTTCTATGCGATTGCTGACTGCTGTTGCCTGCTTGGGGCATGGCAACTGTGTGCTGTCAGGTGATGAGCGCATGCACATGAGGCCCATCGGTGAATTGTTGGAAGGCTTAAAGCCTCTGGGGGGGGAGGTGGAAAGCCTTGAACAAGAAGGCTATCCCCCGGTACTTATAAAGGGCGGCGGCCTAAAAGGCGGACGCACTTTTGTTGATGCCAGCCGTTCCAGCCAATTCGTCTCCGCCATTCTCCTGGCAGCGCCGTATGCCTCGCAACCCGTCGAGATTGCCGTCCAAGGTCTGGTGTCCAGGCCGTATGTGGATGTCACTCTTGAAGGGATGTCCAGGTTTGGCGTTGAGGCTGGATGGCAGGATGATGAAACTTTGAGGGTGACGGCCCCTAGGAAGTACCAACCTGGAATCCATAGTGTGGAAGGGGACTGCTCCTCAGCTTCATACTTTTGGGCTGCTGCGGCGATCACCGGAGGGAAAATTTTAACCTCAAACATAGAGCGAAACAGCCGTCAGGGAGACCTGGCTTTGCTTGACCTTTTATCCAGAATGGGATGTGAGATTGAATGGGATGGTGAGGGTGTAACGGTTGTCGGTGGATCGCCGCAGC
>JASFEM010000037.1:0-25882 GCA_050124835.1 Syntrophobacterales bacterium
TCGAGGTCATGGGAACTTGCTTCAGGGTCTTGGCCTTCTCAGCCTCTGCCTTGAGCTCAGCGCCTTCCAGCAATAGCGGCTTCAGCTTTCTCTCTTTACCATGTGGAGGTACTAATAGCGACATTTCTCGTTCTCCCTTCTTCAATTAATGTGCAATTTTATTTAACTAAAAAACCAAGGTGGTCTTTTCAACTAAAGGCTGGGCTGTGTCAGCCCCATACAAAAAGCACAAATTTCTCCTGACCCGCCCAATGTTTGTGAAAAATTGCTCTAATTTCAATCAGCAAAGCCCTTCGGTCCCTGCAGTGGTGAGCTTCGGAAGTTTATTCCCTTTCAGGTGGCGGGGAAATCCGTTCACACAACCGCCGGGCTACCGCGTTTTTCCAATGTCCCGGTGCAAGAAACGGCTTGTTTTCGTTTCGCTAAACCGGAAAGTTTCATCAACAACAGGCTCAAGGAGGAGGCATCCTTCAAGCACCCCCTCCGCGCAAGACTCAGCTTTAGCTGAGCGCCACCCCGTTGAGAGGGGGGGAGAAAAACGTTGGTTGGGATGATTTTGTACTATCTTTAACAAGGTTAGTGGAACTATAACCTGTTATCCATAATTCTGCAAGCATTTTTTTTCACAAATTTAAGTCAGAGGAAGTCTCTTTTGGAAGATCATAAAAGTAGTTGACATCATAGCTAATAATCGATAACTGCAGGGAGATTTTAGATTGCAGATTGTAGATTGTAGATTGCGGATTTGGTAAGGCATAGAGCATAGGGTGAGAAGTCAGAGATCGAAGGTCAGAGGTCAGCAGGCAGTTAGCAGCTGACAGCGGGCAGCCATTTCAACTAGGCACTGGGAAACTAAGCACTAGGGACCACATGAAAGTTGTTGCGAGGAACTCTATCTTGATTGCTTTTCTCCTGGATTCTGTCTCCTGGCTCCTGGCTCCTTCATCTTAAATCCGAAATCCGAAATGAAGGGGGTAAGAGCCTTGTCAAGTAGTCGTCGCTTCCCTTTGTATGGTTGGATTGCATTCTATGTACTGGTAGTTGGCCAGATTCTCCTCTTTCTAGAAATAGAAGTGATCGGCTACTGGTTTTTCCCTCTTGCCTGGTGGCCCTACATCCTGGTTGTGGACGGGCTCGTCTACCGGCGAAAAGGCCGTTCCTTGCTTACCCGACACCCACGCGAGTTTCTCCTGCTGTTGCCATGGTCGGTCGTCTTCTGGCTCATATTTGAACTATTCAACGTGGTTCTTAACAACTGGCACTATCTCATGGTCCCTGAAAATATCTTCCAACGCTGGACTGGATATGCGGTGTGTTACGCTACGGTGCTTCCAGGACTTTTTGAAACCACAGAACTTTTGGATGCTTATGGTCTTTTTTCCAAATCACGAATCAAGCCTATCTCGGTAGCCACCCGGTGGTATCTACCCTTTGTCGCCACTGGTTTCATCTTTTTTCTACTACCCCTCATCTGGCCGCAGTTCTTTTTCCCATTGGTATGGGGCATATTTACCTTCCTCCTGGAACCACTTAATCATCGCCTGGGATTGCGCTCATTGATGCGGGAGTGGCAGCAAGGAACCCTCCGTACCTTCTATCTCCTGTTGGTGGCGGGCGCTATTTGTGGTCTCTTGTGGGAGTTCTGGAACTTCTGGGCCCTCACCAAATGGGCCTACACTGTGCCCTATGTGGGCTGGCTGAAGGTGTTTGAAATGCCCATCCTGGGCTTTTTCGGGTTCCCCCCATTTGCCGTGACATGCTACGTTATGATGAGCACCGTATCTCTCCTCCGACAAGGCCGCAGTTGGCAAGATCCCACCAAGCCGTACATGCCACCACGGCCGGGTATAACTGCACTAGTAGTTATCGCGGTTGTCATCTTCTGCCTGTTTGGTTTCCATCAGATCGACGTTCACACCGTCGCTAGCTGGCGACCATAGGTCGCCAAATACTAGGGACTAGGCACTATGCACTAGGCACCCAAACGGCTTCACTTAATTAGGCTAAGTGCCTAGTGCTTAGTTCTTAGTGCCTAGTTGAAGTGAATGGCTGCCTCCTTACCAGTCCACTCCTTGACCCCGCCTTTGCCCTGGGTTAATAGTTAACCCTGTATGGATGAGTGAGAGAATCTTTTATGGAACCAACTACTTTTTATCTCCAAAGTCTCGGTTGCCCTAAAAATCGTGTTGATAGCGAGGTCATCTTGGGCTCTCTGATGAATGCTGGCCACAGGCCAGTAGAGGATCCCTTCCAAGCCCGCCTCATAGTGGTAAACACCTGCGGCTTTATCGAAAGCGCTACCCAGGAGTCCATTGACACTATTTTAGCGCTAGCCCAGGCCAAGGAACGGGGCCAGTGTCAGCTCTTGGTGGTAGCTGGCTGTTTACCTCAGCGCTATGGTCGCAAATTGGTTAGATCCATGCCCGAGGTGGATCTGTTTGTTGGCACCAGCTCTTTTGTGCAGCTGCCCTCTCTGCTCGCCAGCTTCAAACAAGGTGAGCCCCAAAGACTCAACCTAGAATCTCCCAGTTTTTTGATGACTGCCCAAACTCCAAGAGCCCTTTCCGCTCCGTTTTATAGTGGTTACCTGAAGGTGGCGGAAGGTTGTAGTAACCGCTGCACCTTCTGCACCATTCCGGCCATTCGTGGCCCCTACCGCAGCCGTCCTTTGGATGACCTGCTCCAGGAGGCTCAATGGTTAGCTTCCCAGGGGATAGTGGAACTCAATTTGGTCGCGCAGGATACCACGCTCTATGGTATCGACCTTGGCGCTCGCCCCCGCCTCCCGGAACTCCTCGACCGGCTGGCAAGATCCAACATGTTTCCGTGGATTCGAATTCTCTATGGCTATCCCCAGAGGATCAACCGAGAACTTCTGGAAGTGATGGCTTCGTATGACACCATCTGTAATTACCTTGACATTCCATTTCAGCATGTCTCCCCAAGGTTGCTTAGGACCATGGGTCGATCTGGATCTTCCGAAGAATTCTATGAGCTCATAACCATCATTCGTGAGTACCTGCCCGAGGTCACCCTGAGGACAACATTCATGGTAGGATTTCCCGGAGAAACGGAAGCCGACTTCCAAGAGCTCTGTGACTTTGTGGACCAGGCGGCGATCCAGCGGCTGGGAATATTTGGTTATTCGGCTGAAAAAGGGACCAGAGCCGCACGCTTGACCAAAGCCGTGCCGGAAGTCGTAAGGCAGCACAGGCTTCAAACACTTGCAGATCTCCAGGAAAAAATCAGCCTGGATTACCACAAGCAGTTAGTGGACACACTGCAGCCGGTTCTCATTGAGGGAGTGAGTGACGAGACCGATCTATTATTGCAGGGACGTTTACCGACACAAGCACCCGATGTAGATGGCTGCGTGCTTATCAACAAGGGTTTCGGTCAAGTGGGTGAGATTATGTCGGTGCGGATCACCCAGGCCCATCCTCACGACCTGGTTGGGGAAGTTGTTTAGTTTGAATTCTTTTGACAATGAGCTCGATTTGGGCTATGAAGAAGTATTTTATGGTTTTCCCAGCAGATAACTTTAGCTTAGGAACATCCTCCTTGTCCCCCAAGAACACCGCAAAAAGCTTGACGCAAGAGCAGTTTCCCCTTTTCGGCCAGCTGGATCAAGACTTGCAGCTCATTGAGGAGGAGATCAATAAGAATCTGCAGTCCAGTGTACCACTTATCGCGCTGGTGAGTCGCTACATTATCCGCAGTGGTGGCAAGCGCTTGCGCCCTTTATTGATGGTGCTCGCCGCCAGACTTCTCAACTACAAAGGTGACGACCAATACGCTCTTTCCATAGTCTTCGAGTACCTCCACGCTGCCACCCTTCTCCACGATGATGTAGTGGACAATGCAGAACTACGGCGCGGCCAGCCATCGGCCAACACCCTCTGGGGCAATGCCGCTGTGGTTCTAGTAGGTGACTTTCTTCTCGCCACCTCCTTCTTTCTATCTGTGCTAAGTGGCAACCTAAAAATCCTCCGAGTCCTCTCAGAAACTACCACTTCCATGGCCGAGGGTGAGGTTCTGCAACTCATCAACAGTGGCAATCTAGAGGTTTCTGAACAGGACTACATTGAGGTCATAACGCGTAAGACAGCGATTCTGATTTCGGCTGCATGCCAGATTGGCGCGATTCTCGGCGATGCTTCCGAGGAGCGAGAAGAGGCCATGCGTCGCTTTGGTCTCAACCTTGGAATTGCTTTTCAGCTAAGAGACGACTTCCTGGACTACACTGGCAGTGAAGCGGAGTTTGGTAAGCCAGTGGGCAAGGACCTTCAGGAGGGAAAAATCACCTTACCCCTCATTCGCGCCTTGAAGTCAAGTGACAATAAAGACCGTCACCGCCTGGTGGATCTTATTACCTCAGATAGCATCCAAGAGGAGACTTTTGCCGAAGTCAAGCAGATCATCAAACGCTATGAGGGTCTGGATTACACCGATCAGCTTGCAAGTCATTACATTACAGAGGCCAAATCGGCTTTGGCAATATTCCCTCCTTCCCCCACCCGAGAATCTCTTCTCGAGATCGCCGATTATGTAGTCGCCCGCCGTACTTAATCCACCACGAAAGTCCTCCATATGTTTTCCGACTCTGGATCTTTTTGGCCAGACCGTATGGCAGTTTTTCTGACGCGGCGACGAGATGAAGCGGCGACGCGGAGAGAAAAAGCGTTCATGGTTCTCCGCGTCTCCGTGTCTCCGTGTCATCCACTCTGAGGGAAAGCCACATTGGAATGCCAGACTTCAAAATAAGGAGCCTCTGTCTGCTGTCTTCTCCCACTTGGGTATGAGGTTTGCATAGGAATTCTATCTACTTTGACTGATGTGGAAAAAATCTGTAGACTGCTGCAACTTTGACACATTATACACAGAGGAAATCAATGATAGCCAAGGTGTATAAGAAGTATAAGAAACTCTCTATCACAATGGGTGCCCTGCTCTTGTTAATCGTGGTACTCATTTTGGGTGTAAGAATTTTCATGACCCGAGACGTTATAGTGTCTTGGATCACACCTCCGCTTGAATACTACACGCACCGAAAAGTAACGCTGTCTGACGCCCGGGTTGGCTTGCGTGGCTTCCACGTTGAGGGTATTGAGTTTAGCAAGCAGGGAGCCACTGCTCCACTGCTAAGGAGTGAGAAACTGGAGCTTCGTTGGAGCTTCATGGCGCTGCTGTTGGGTAAGATTAGGATTCACACCCTTGCTTTCACCGGGCCGGAGATCACCCTAGTTCGCCACGAGGACGGTTCATTCAATATCGCAGATCTCTTACCGCAGAAACCAACATCAGAACAGGGAGCATCACCCGGAAAGATTGCCAGGAGCGAGCCCACAGGCATCTCCCTTCTCCTTGAGCTGCTCTCAACCGAAGACGGACGTCTCACCCTGGTGGATCGTTCCCGCCAGCCCCAGTCTACTTTACAAGCAACCAACATTCGGACGCGCATTACTGACTTTTCAACCAGCGCTCCCGTTCCTTTCCAAGCAGAAGGCCAGTTTGAGGGAGAGGGCCAAGGATCTATAACTTTAGATGCTACGTATGATCTGCCTTCGAATACTTTTGAAGGAAATGTAAACCTCCAGAGCATAGACCTTGCCAGGCTTGTTCCGTTCATCTCCCAGTACAATCCCGTAGTCATCCAACAAGGTCGCCTGACAATGGCAGCATTTGTATCGTCAGAAAAACTTGACCATTTTAAAGGGAAAGGCAGTTTGAGTCTCAGCAACCTTCAAATTAAGCAGGATGACAAGCTTTCCAGGGTCCTGGAGTTGCAGGCTGGGTTTCAGCTGGATGTGGTTCACTCGCAACAGACCCTGAGTATCGATGCTCTCGATCTTGACCTCAATGGGCAAAAGGCCAATATCCAGGGCCTTCTCACCCAGTGGCAACAACGGCCTCAGCTCAACTTCAAGTTGAGCTCTCCACAAATGAGACTGCATGAACTTCTAGCACTGCTTCCCAAAAGCCCACCCCCCTCGGCTACAACCGAGACTCTGCCCGATCAACCACCGGAGCAGGAGGAGCCCTCGGTTGAAAAGGCAACGGTCGCGTCACCTTCTATCTCTTCTTCAGCCGAAGTGGTGAAACAGTCCTCTGAAACAGGTGGTGTTCCACAAGCAACTTCCGACTCTGCCACTACCACTGTTCAGCCAGCCGAAACCGAAGGCGAGCAGGTTGCAAAGACGACTGAGCCTGCGTCGACGCCAAGCGAGCAAAAGCCCAAGTACTTGCAGCTGGATGCTCAGGGAGAAATTCATCTCGATTGGTTCTTCTACAATAAACTGGTTGCTAGTAATGTGAATTGTCATCTTTCCCTCCAGGAAGGCAAACTGCAGGTGGAACCGCTGTCAGCGTCTCTATACGGTGGTACACTTGGGGGAAGTGTAAAGACCGACCTGCAGGTATCTGGGCCACCACTTCAGTACCGCATTTACACAGAAAACGTGCTTCTGGACGAGATCATTGCAGCTTTTTGGTCAGCGACTAGTGGCAGTTGGTCC
Organism: Syntrophobacterales bacterium; assembly: GCA_050124835.1. GTDB lineage: Bacteria > Desulfobacterota > Syntrophobacteria > BM002 > BM002 > BM002. The sequence goes on from JASFEM010000037.1 coordinate 6,516, forward strand.
GGCAATGTGGACCAGTTCTCCAAGGCAAACGGGATTGGCACTGACCTGAGTGCACTCCAGTCCCGCACCGAGTTGAACATCAATGCGGCTGAGTTCTCTGGTCATCCCATCACCCAGAAGTTGGCTGAATTGTTCCAGGCCGAAGACTTACAAGAGCTGCGCTTTTCACAAGTCAGCGCCAGGATACTCACAAGTCAAGGGAGCGCCAATATAGAAAGGCTACATCTCATAGGTCCCATAGTCCAGGCAGAAGGGCATGGTACCGCGGGGCTACTGGACAAGAAGCTCGATTTACGCTTGAGCCTGCAAATCCGAGCTCAGTATGTCGGAAAACTTGCTCAGCTTCGGGATATAGTGCCGAAGATTTCCGACAAATACGGCTTCGTCGAGCTGCCTCTGAATGTGGGCGGTACCTTCGATAACCCAGAATACAGTTTGGATGAGCGCTGGTTGGCCAAGATGTCCAAAAAAGCAGCCAAAAAGCCCCAAAAAAAGGTGAAGAAAAAACCGCCCGCCAAATCTGGTCCGAGTGAGGCGGATAAAGGTAAGCTAAAGGAAGACCTTCAGAAACTAGTACAGTAATGTTCTGCTGGAATAATGGAATATTGGAAGACTGGGTGAAATGATCGTTTCGTGATCTCTCGGGACAGAAAAGTCCCGACAAACCCTCGCGCTGCTTGACCCACCGCCACCTGTTGTCCCTTCCAGTTGTTCTGGGAGCTCAACTGGCCTTACATCCCATACGTAAGCGGATTCGCAGGTTGGTTTCTCGGAGCCACGTTGCCTCCGCGCGGCTTATCGGGACAAATTTATCTTAGCACACCTCGCTATTTTTGATCCAGTTTATTTTCAATTTTCTTGAAACCAAGTCGACACCATAGATCTTACCTTACCGGCGGTGATAAACGACTCGCCTGAAGGCTTTGAGTGAGCCTCAGCCGAAGTCCCCGCCCTTACTATTTTGTGAAATTCTCTGGCCTTTCGAATGAAAAAGTGGTAAGCATCTGAAGGGTTGTGGAACTTTTCACCAGCAGAATACGTAACATCGGTTTCGGCAGATCAGATTTTATTATCCCGATACTACAAAGCATAGCCTCCGGAAAACCCTTAGACTTTTTTTGGGAATAGAGACAATGGTTTTTCTCAAGAGGCAGAATACCTTTAGCTAGAGTTTATTATGGCAAAACGCGCCTCAATTTTTCTTTCCTTTGCCGTCATTGTCATCGGGGCAATCGTTGCCGTGGTCATATGGAAGTGGGATGCGGTCGTCGACAAGATCTCAGAAAAAAGACTTGAGGTCGAGCGGCAAGCGTGGATCCAAAGAACTCAGGAACTCGAAGGCATGATCGTCGACCTGCAGAAAGGAGAAGTGGAACCAAAACCATTGCTCCCCGCAGAAAGACTGACCCAGGTCTTTGGTCCAACTTCCCCTCTGGTAAAGGCGGCTTCTCCGGCCAGTATGAATTGCCGAGAACTGGAGGAATCGCTGCGTGCGTTTTGCAACTATCTCGATGCCACTGAGACTCTACGGTCTCAAAAAGCTTACCGAGACTGCTGGACTCTTCTTAATGACATCTTTGCGATTTTAGAGAAAAGTCCACCGACCATAAGTGGAGAAGCATATCGCCCCTCCATTATTATCCAAAACAGCTTTTTTTTCTTTCGCAGCCTGCGCAAGGAAAGGATCAACATCGTTCGGGAAGTGCTCAAGTACGAGGCGGACCTGGCAGAGCCTTTAATGGGGTCCCTTTATCATTGGCTCATGAAGGGCCGGAAGTGTAACAAATCTCCATCTTCTCCAGCCAATCTTGACGTACTTTACCAGTACGCCGGCTTCTTCCTCAACACCCTGGGAGGCCATTCCTATCTGTACCGCCGAGATTCGAGAATACGCTTGCTGACCATCTACTATGCCATCCTTGCCGTTCATGAAGCCAATTTGCAGGGACTCAACGAGTTGGGCTTGGATTTGCGCTTTTTTCTCCCACTGATATTCCACGAGATCCAGAGTCGCAACGATCTTTTGTACGCAGAGGAGTATCTCCAGAAACTAAGCAATCTGCAGCTTCACTATTTTAGGCAGGAGTAACATCAGGTGTTGACTCCTGCCCAGAATACTCTTTTAATACCCCTATCGCCGGGTAAGTTTACCTTCTATTGCGAGTATTGGTATTAACTTCGATTAGTTAACTACGGAGGATTACATGGCAAGCAGATTCATTGACAATGGCGATGGCACCGTGAGTGACAGCGAAACTGGTCTCGTCTGGCAGAAGGGCGCAGCGCCAGAGCGGATGACCTGGCCAGAGGCACAAAGTTATATCCAGCAGTTGAACCAAGCTGATTTTGCGGGTTACAGTGACTGGCGCCTTCCAAACAATGAAGAACTCTCTAGCCTAATGCTTCCTCGAGAGAACAGCCGGCGCCTCTTCTTAGACCCCATTTTTGGTTATCAGCGCTGCTTCTGGAGCGCCACTACGCGCGAGCACCACGAAGTCTGCTATGTTGACTTTTATTACGGCTCCATTTACCGGTTTCCAGAAAATTACGTCAATCATTCGGTGCGAGCCGTGCGAGGCACAATTAAGGAAGATGTTGTTTATCAGCAAGCCAGTTAGCAACTCTTGACAAACGGTGCCATACTGGCCACCGTCGCGACACGGTACCACCTAATACCGCCGCAATGAAGGTGACATCTCGGGAGGCATATCTGCGGAGCAGCATGAATGAACGGTTACGTCCAGGTCTATACCGGTAACGGCAAAGGTAAGACCACGGCTGCCATTGGTCTGGCCATCAGGGCTCTAGGCGCTGGTTGGCAAGTCTTTTTTGCTCAATTTTTAAAAGCCGGGGAATATAGCGAACACAAAGCCCTGGCCAGATTCTCTGACAACCTTACCATTAAGACCTATGGCCGCAATGTCTTTATAAGAGGGGAGCCCAACGACGAAGATCGTCGGCTGGCTCAAGCAGCATACAAGGAGATCGTTGAAGCGGTAACTTCTGGTCGCTACCGTTTAGTGGTTCTCGATGAGGGAAATGTTGCCGTTCACTATGACCTGATAACGGTGGACCAAATTCTCGATCTCATTGAAAGGAGGGCTGGGGGCGTCGAGTTGCTCATCACCGGCCGATACGCCCACTCGCGTCTCATCGACCGAGCCGATTTAGTCACAGAGATGCAGGAAGTCAAACACTACTACGACAAAGGTATAACGGCCAGGGTGGGTGTGGAGAAATAAAACTGAAAGCGACATCATCTCCAATTCTGGGCACAAACGATTGGCAACCGGCAACAGCGGTGCGTATTTACCACAAAGACCACGGAGATTTTTAACAGGGATAACGCTTTTCTATCCCAATACGGGATTTGACAACGGTGTCGCCGCAAGCGACTTCGACCACAGTGGGCAACTTCACCGGTCAGGTGAACCATCCTTTGTGTTCTTTGTGCCCCTTGTGGTTTTTGTTATTTATAGGATTATGAACTGCTGAAATAAAGAAAGCATGCGTATGAAGCGAATCACCTTGGTAACCGGGGGCAGTAGAAGCGGCAAGAGTAAACATGCTTTGGAGCTAGCTGCCTCCCATCAAAGTAGAGCTTTCATTGCCACAGCCGAAGCAACCGATGATGAGATGAGGGCCCGCATTGAACGTCACCGCCGTGAGCGGGGCACCTCTTACCATACCGTCGAAGAACCGGTTGATCTGGCAATGGCGTTGAAATCCTTGCCGGAAGATACAGAGGTGGTGGTAGTCGACTGCATAACGGTCTGGCTTGGAAACCTTTTTCATCGAGAGAAGCTCAATCAAGGAACTTGCCAAGAAATCGAAGCTTTCTTGGACACCCTCAATGGTCCACCCTGCCATCTTATTATGGTGACAAACGAGGTAGGCATGGGCATCGTCCCTGGCGATTCAGCCTCTCGTCTTTTTCGTGACATTGCCGGAGGTATTAATCAGGAACTTGCCCAAAGAGCCCATAAGGTTATTGTGACGATCTGTGGCATTCCCTTGCGAGTAAAATGACTAAAATGATCTAAAGTGTCTAAAATGTCTAAAATTGGAAAACGCTTAGTGCAGACTTGACTAGGCACTAAATACTAAAGCAACTAGCCATGCAAACCGCTTGTCGGTGCTTAGTGCCTAGTTCCTTAGTGCCTAGTTGAGACAGCTGCCACTACGCAGATGGAATGAACTTTGGAAAGACTACAAAAAATTCTTGACGCAATCACCCCCGTTGACCGGAGCATGGAAACCGAAATCCGTGCTCATCTGGACAACCTCACCAAACCGGCTGGCAGTTTAGGCACCCTGGAGGATTTAGCTGCCAGCTATTGTCTAATAAACGGTACGGTAACGCCAATATTGGGAAAGAAACGGATCGTCACCTTCGCCGGTGACCACGGCGTTGCCGCAGAAGGCGTATCTGCCTATCCCAGCGAGGTCACGCCCCAGATGATATACAACATGATTTCAGGTGGAGCTGCCATCAACGTCTTGGCCAAGCATGTTGGCGTTGAGCTACAGGTTGTGGATATTGGGGTCGCCGATCCTCTTGAGGGTGCATCCGGTCTGATCCGCCGTAAAGTTAAGTCTGGAACTGATAATATGGCCTCTGGACCTGCCATGAGCGAGGAAGAGGCTATCCAAGCAATCCAGGTCGGAGTGGATCTCGCCAATGCTGCTGCCAAAGATAAGGTAACCCTACTCGGTACTGGTGATATGGGCATTGGTAACACCACACCATCCTCGGCACTCTGCGCTTCTTTGATTCCGTGCCCAGTGCATGAGGTTACCGGACGTGGTACTGGAATTGATGATGATCGGCTCGAGCACAAGATTGCAGTCATAGAACGCTCTCTAGAAGTCAACTCTCACCACCTGACTGATCCATTTAGAACCCTGGCAGCAGTGGGCGGTTTAGAGATAGCCGGCATTTGTGGACTTATCCTGGGCGCCGCAGGTCGTCGTCTGCCTGTAGTTGTTGATGGCTTCATCTCCTCCGCCGCTGCGCTTGTCGCCATGCGGTTAAGCGAACCAGTTGGCAACTATCTTTTTTTCAGCCACTGTTCTGCCGAAGCCGGCCACCGAATCTTTTATGAGCGCTTGGGATTGAGACCCATTCTCGACCTGGACATGCGGTTGGGCGAGGGCACAGGTGCTGCGCTGGCCATGAATGTCATTGAAGCCGGCGTTAAGGTTTACAACGAAATGGCGACCTTCGACTCAGCCGGAGTTAGTGGAAAAGAATGACGCGGCGATAGGGCGACGCGGCGACACGGAGCGACTAGAGGCCGTGACGCGCAGAAACGGAATTCCTCCAGCGAACAGCTGGCAGCGAGCAGTTGGCAGTTTTTTCATTAGTTCTTTTGTGCTGCCTGCTGCCTCCTGCCTGCTAACAGCTCACCAATCCGCGTCTCCCTTTTCTGGGATTGGTTAGCTGACACTCTGGACTCTGTAATTTACACTGAGAGATCTCATATGTTTCGCGGATTGGTAACTGCCTTCCGGACTCTGACTATCTTTCCGGTTCCCGGCCGAGATGCTTCAGACCACAGCACAACCCTACCCTTTTTCCCCCTAGTAGGTCTCGCCCTCGGATTCTTTCTCTGGGCTATTGGTCTGATCAACAGGGTGCTGAGTGGGGGCGGCTGGCCCGCTGGAGTGGCAGCACTCATGCTTGTCCTAAGCGTTGTGGGTACCAGGTCGCTTCACCTGGACGGGTTGGCCGATTTCGCCGACGCTCTCGGAGGCGGGTGGGACCGGACCAGGCGGCTAGAGATCATGAAGGACTCCAGCCTGGGAGTTTTCGGCGCTGTTGCAGTTATATTGACCCTGCTGTGTAAGTGGCTGGCTTTCTCAAGACTGCTAACCGCTGGCAGCGCAATCTGGGTGATCCTCGTTCTCATGATTTCCCGGACTATGCAGGTGGAATTGATGGTAAGACTAACTTATGCTAGAGGCGAGGGTACAGCTTCTTTGTTTGTCCAAAATGCAAAAGGTTCTCAACTCGCAGCTGCACTTGTCATCACTTTGTTTGCAGCCATCTTCTACGGTCCCCTGGGCTTGTTCATTCTGGCCTTGGCCGAAGCCATGACCTGGATATATGGAACATGGTGCCGAAAACATATGGGTGGAATTACTGGCGATCTGCTAGGGGCTTGTAATGAAATAATTGAAGTTGTTCTGCTCGTATTGGTTGCTGCACCTGGCGGGGTAGTAATGAATTACACGGGGTGGGGGTGGATGGTTGGTTAAGAAGGGCGTAAGGCATAGGGCTCAGGGCGCAAGGAAAAGATTACAGTAGTTTTTGAAATTTTAAATTCCAAATTCTAATTTTGCCTTGTGCCTTGCGCCTTGTGCCTTGTGCCGCGACACACGCAGGACAGACCTTGCAAGCCTTGAACTTTGCCCGTAAGAAAAAATTGCGAGACAAGAAAAATGACCAGCGATGAACATATCCACGGCGGTGACCCGGAACGGGAACTGAGGCGGCTGGGGATCGGAACCCGCGAGGTTCTCGACTTCAGTGTCAATGTCAGTCCCCTGGGAGTACCCGAAGAGGTCAAAGCCATCTGGAATGAGCTTTGGCAAGAAATTGGACACTACCCCAGCGTGGATGGACAGGGTGTGGTGCGCTACTATCAGGAACGGTACGGCTTAGATCCAACGCGAGTCCTGGCTGGCAATGGCTCCACCGAGTTTATTTATTTGACACCGCGGGCATTGGGCTTGCAGAAAGTGGCAGTTATCAATCCCTCTTTCCACGATTATACCCGGGCAAGTCTGGCTGTCGGGGCTGAACTGATATCGGTAGATCTCCAGGCAGAGCAGGGTTTCGATGCCCCTGGCTTTTCATTGCTAGAGGAGGCTTTGGCCGATGCCGACGCTTTGTTCATCGGCAATCCCAATAATCCCACGGGCACTGTTTTTCCCCGACAGCTCTTGCTCGAACTGTCAGCAGCCTTTCCCACCAAATGGCTGCTGGTTGATGAGGCCTTTGTCCAGTTCCTCGACGAACCTGAAGCAATTACCCTTATTCAGCAGGAGCCACCGCCGGTCAATATCCTCATCTTTCACTCTCTCACTAAATTTTTTGCCCTTCCAGGTCTCAGGTTGGGTGCTGTAATGGGCCATCCGGACATTATTTCTCGCCTCCGTCAACTCAAAGAACCGTGGAGCGTCAACCGGATAGCCGAAAAAGTGGCATTGAAATTGATTGATTGCACCGATTACGAGGAAAAGTTGGCAAACCTTATCCGGAGAGAGCGGCCTCGGGTTTACAGTAGGCTAAAGAACATTGCCGGGTTTCAAGCTTTTCAACCTGCAGCCAATTTCCTCCTGGCGCGCTGGACGCAAACAGCCGACTTGGATGATTTTCTCAGTTTCATGTTGCGCTCGGGGATTCACCTTCGAGACTGCCGCAACTTTCCAGGACTGCAAGACAATTTTTTTCGCATGGCCATTCGCCAGCCAGAGGAAAATGATCGGGTCCTCTCACTCATGCAAAGCTCTACTGCTCATTTTTTATGATTCAAGCCGCCGTCATACTTATTTCTGCCCTGACTCTAGATGTACTTCTAGGTGATCCTCCCTTTCCCTTCCACCCGGTTCGACTCATAGGCGCTATGATTTCTGCTTTCGAGAAAATGATGCTGCGGCTGAGATGGTCGGGCTCAGGTGGCGGGATCCTTTTAGTGACCATGACGATTGGTCTTGCCATTGGGGCTTATTTGGCCCTTCGACAATTGATTGGTGGGCCACATCCCATCCTCGCCGCGGTTCTGGATCTTTACTTGGCCTATAGCTGCCTGGCATTAAAGGACCTCTGCAAACACGCCGATCCGATTGCTGCGGCTCTTGCCAGGAGCGATTTGACCCAGGCCAGGAGCGCACTCCAAAAAATTGTGGGGAGGGATACGTCAAAGTTAGAAACCGAAGGTGTAGCTCGCGGTGCAGTCGAGAGTGTCGCAGAGAATTTCGTTGATGGCGTGGTCTCTCCCATGTTCTGGTATACCTTTGTAGCAGGTCTCAGTCATGTGTTCGGCTGCCCGGCACCTGCGGCAGCAGGCATAGTGGGTATGCTTGGTTTTAAAGCAATAAGCACCCTGGACTCAATGGTGGGATATCAAAGGGACCACTATCTCCTATTTGGCCGGCCGGCCGCCCGCTTGGACGATCTAGCCAACTTCTTGCCGGCGCGTCTTTCCCTCATCATTTTGCCCATAGGAGCGGTTTTCAGTGGTGAAAGTGCTAGGGAAGGATGGAAAATTGGCCTGCGTGACCGGCTCAATCATCCATCACCCAACGCGGGTCACCCAGAGAGCTTTGTGGCGGGAGCTCTCGGAATCAAATTGGGCGGACCGACTACCTATCCGGAGGGGACCGTGGACAAACCCTGGTTGGGGGACGGCAATGAAGAGGTAGGCCCCAATCATATAAAACGTTCATGTCGTTTGATTTATCGATCCTCTTGGGTAGCGCTCTTGCTTATGGCCAGCCTTCTAGTCTTCTTTTCTGTTGGTCTTCAGTACTGAACTAAAAAAATGCTTTAGGTTCTAATCCATTTCTAATAGAATCCGCCTGTAACAATTTCGTAACACAGCTGTGACAATTTCTGAGAAACTCCACTTTGCCCCATTATCTCTAAGGCCAGCTATTCTGGCTGTGTGAGTCTAAGGAGAATCGACATGCCATCTCGTCTAGAGGAAAGCTTGCAAAGGGATATCGACCAGATCCGCTCCAAGGTGATTAAGATGGGCACCCTCGCAGAAGGTGCCCTGAGGGCGAGTCTCCATGCGCTTACCGAGTCGGATCGTCAGTTGGCCTACTCTGTTATCCTGCGTGATCGGTATATTGACGAGTTAGAGATGGAGCTAGACCGGCTTTGCCAGGAGTTTCTCGTTCGGCAGCAGCCCGCTGCGGGCAACCTCCGATTTGTTTATGCAGTGATCAAAATCAACAATGAATTGGAGAGAATTGGGGATTACGCTGAGAGTATTGCGCGACATTTCCTTAGACTACGTTCCGTTGATCCAGAGCATACCTACGAAAAAATGGAAGACATCGCCAAGAAATCGATTCCCATGCTTCGGAATGCCATGCAGGCTTTTGCCGACAGAGATACCGAGTTGGCCAAGGCCACCATGGATATGGAGGACAAGGTTGACGACATCCGTTGGGATATTCACCATGAATTGGTCCGGTTGCACGAGGATGCCAAGCTACCTTCAGAACTACTTCCCTCACTCATGACTATCGTCACTCGCTTTGAGCGCGTGGCGGATAGAGCCTGCAATATATGTGAAGAAGTCCTCTACATGTGCACGGGCGAGGATATTAAACACAAAGGAAAGGAAGTTTTCCGTGTTCTTTTTGTAGATGAGAGAGATGCCTGTCGGGGCCAAATGGCAAAAGGTATTGGCAATTCCCTTGGATTTGAGAGGTTTCGTTTCTACAGCGCTGGGATTGCGCCACAGCCCATCAATCCTTACGCAGTCGAATTCATGGCGGAAAAAGGGATTGACATCTCTAAACAACCCTCAAAGTATGTCGATCAGATCCTGGATCTCGAAGATTATCAGATCTTTGTCTCTCTTTGCAGAGAAGCTGAGGAGTACTTCCCTCCACCACAAAGCAAAATGATCAGCATTGATTGGGAAATAGGAGATCCTTCCCAAATCGAAGGCTCTGAAGAAGATATTCGGGCCGCTTTCGAAAAGACCTATAATATTTTGGATTCAAATATCCGAGATCTCGTTGAGGCGATTCTCGGCAATGAATTCTTGAAGGAGGAGCACTGATGTTCAACAAGTCACGCTTGAAACAAAATCGGATGGCACTAGTTTGTTTAGCAATTGCCTTCACCATTTTTCTCGCAGGGTGCGGTCAGAAAAGCGAAGAGACTCCCACCTCTTCTTCTGGGAAGATTGCCATACAGAATTCTGGCTCTGACACCATAGTCAATTTGGCCCAAACATGGGCCGAGGAATATGCCAGCATCAACCCTGCGGTCTCTGTGGAAGTATCCGGAGGTGGCTCTGGAACAGGCATCGCAGGTCTTATCAATGGCACGGTTGATATAGCCAATTGCAGCCGCCAGATGGAGCCTGAGGAGCTTGAGAGAGCAAAGAAAAATCTGGGCAAGGAACCAGTAAAATTCGTAGTCGGCTATGACGCCTTGGCAGTTTATATCCACAAAGACAATCCCCTCAACGAGGTCACAATCGAGCAACTCGCAGGGATTTACGGCGAGGGAGGCAAGATCACCAAGTGGTCTCAGCTAGGCATCAAGAATACAGCTTGCCCTAGTGACGAAATCATTCGGGTAAGCCGACAATCTAACTCTGGCACCTACCACTACTTTCGTGAAACCTTGCTCGGCAAGGAAAAGGATTTCAAATTGGGCTCTAGGGATTTACACGGCTCAAAGGATGTGGTGGAACTAGTTGGTAGGACTCCTTGCGCCATAGGTTACAGCGGCATGGGTTACGCAACCGAACATGTGAAAAAAGTGAAAATATCCCGAGAGGAGGGCAAACCCGCATATGCACCTAGCCTTGAAACTGCTCTAGATCGAACTTATCCAATCGCCCGACCGCTATACATGTACACTATCGGAGAGCCAACCGGAGAAATTAGGAAATATCTCGAATGGATTTATTCTGATGTGGGTCAGGGAATTGTCAAACAGAGTGGATACGTGCCTTTGCCCCAAGAAGAGCGCGTCATGGCCAGCAAATAGGGGCTAAAAGCATATGATTAGCCGACATCGCCTTGAGACTCTCACCGAACCTGTCATTGAATGGATTATTCGGCTATGTGGAATCAGCGCAATTATTTTCGTCTTTGGCATTTTTTTCTTTGTCTTCCGGGAAGGCGCAGATTTTCTCTTTCGGGAACTTGACCTTGTTGAGTTCTTTACCAGCCCTGAGTGGTATCCTACCTCTGTCAGCCACAAACGATACGGTGTTCTTGCCTTGATCGCGGGAACCGCTAGTGTAACTATATTGGCAATGATTATTGCGGTTCCCTTCGGTTTAGGGGCGGCCATTTTTGTCTCGGAATTCTGCAATCCCAAGTTGAAAGAAACCTTCAAGATTGTGATTGAACTGCTCGCTGCCATCCCTTCGGTTGTGTGGGGATTCATTGGACTGACAATAATGAATGAGCTGATTATCGATTTGTTCAACGCTCCAATCGGGCTGACCGTATTAAATGGCGGAATCATTCTAGCGCTAATGAGCGTGCCTATTATTGTCTCAATAGGTGAGGACGCACTGAAGGCTGTACCGGATTCCTATCGTGAGGCAGCTGAAGCTCTAGGGGCAACCCGCTGGCAGGTTGTGTACAAAGTTCTTCTGCCAGCCGCCAAGAACGGTCTACTGGCCGCCGTTCTCCTTGGTGTTGCTCGGGCAATCGGGGAGACCATGGCCGTACTCATGGCAACTGGCCACGCCGTTAAGATCCCCCACGGGGTGCTTGATTCGGTCAGGACTCTCACCGCAACAATTGCCGCAGAACTTGGTGAAGCACCAGTACATTCCGACCACTATCAAGTATTGTTTCTCATTGGAGTCTTGCTGTTTTCTATCACCTTTGTGGTAAATCTTACCGCCGATTTAATTGTCAAGGGAATTCGCCAGAAATAGGAAATGAAAAGGATGACCGGACAACAAGACACGACCATTATCAATCCCAATCCTGATTCTTCTGGAAAAGAGTCTACCTCATCCGAGAAAGGGGCGAGTAGGAGTGCGATTTTGTTCACTGATACGCCCCTTGTTCGAAGGAAAAGACTAGCTGAGAACATGGCCAAGGGGTTGTTTTTCTTGATGACCCTTTTGATTGTAATTCCATTGATTCTTATCGTCTGCTACCTCTTTTACAAGGCCTTCCCTGTTTTGTCGATCGACTTCTTGTTTACTAATCCAGCGCGAGGCATGCGTGCTGGCGGTATATGGGCGGCACTATTGGGCACGATCTACTTGGTTGTGATTTCACTCTTGGTTTCCGCTCCCATCGGAGTGCTGGCCGCAGTATATTTGAATGAATACGCCGGAGATAATTGGCTGACCCGCATCATAAATCTGGCCGTGGTAAATCTTGCCGGTGTTCCCAGCATTGTTCATGCACTCTTTGGCGTTGGCGCCTTTGTCCTCTTTGCCCGGATGGGTCGCTCCATTCTTGCCGCTTCCCTCACTTTGGCCATTATGACCCTCCCGGTTATCATTGCTGCCACCAAGGAAGCTCTTGGCGCGGTGCCAATGGCTTTCAGGGAGGCCTGCTGGAATGTTGGTGCAACTCGCTGGCAGACTATCCGCCGCATCGTCTTGCCAAACTCTATCAGCGGCATCTTGACCGGCATCATTCTCCAGGTGTCCCGGGCGGCTGGTGAGACTGCACCTATCATGTTTACCGGCGCGGTGTTTTATAAAGCTATTTCGGAAGGAGACATTTTTGCCTACGGTTTGTTCGACCAATGTATGGCCCTATCCATGCATCTGTTCACCATTTCTACCCAAGTCCCAAATGTACCTGACGCCATTCCATATGGGACTGCGGTTGTTCTCCTTGGCACCGTGCTGCTGGTTAACCTGCTGTCGATAGCTTTGCGTGTATATCTACGTTTGCGAAAGAAGTGGTAAACCTAATGGGTGATTGGAAGGAAAAAATCGAGATTTCTAATCTTGAAGTGAAATATGACCAAAAAGAGGCACTGAAAGGAATTTCTCTCGCCATCTATGAAAACGAAATCCTGGCCATCATCGGCCCTGCCCAATCAGGAAAAACTACTTTATTGAAGGTTATAAACCGCACCATAGAATTTGTTCCTGGGGCCAAGGTTAAGGGAACAGTAAAAATCGATGGCGAAAACGTGAGGGAGATGAAGAGCGTTTATGAACTGCGGCGAAGGATTGGGATGGTTTTCCCCCTGCCAGTTGGGTTACCTTTATCTATTTACGATAATGTGGCTTTTGCCCCGCGGGCTGCTGGTATCAGGGGGCGCGACCAATTGGATGAGCTCGTGGAAAAGTGTCTGCGGCAAGCAGCTCTCTGGGATGAAGTTAAAGATCGTTTGGACAGCTTGGGAACCAGGCTTTCTGGAGGCCAACAACAACGATTAACCATTGCCAGGGCCCTTTCCCATCAACCTGAAATCCTTTGTCTCGATGAGTTTTCCATTGCGGTGGATCCAGTAACAACCATGAGAATCGAAGACGTGCTGAAAGAATTGCGCTCTGAGATCACCATCATTCTAGTCACCAATCTAGTCCAACAGGCCAGGCGTTTGGCAGATCGAACCGCTTTCCTATTAAACGGAAAACTAGTCGAAATTGACTCCAATGAAGTGATTTTTTCGGGCTCTCCTGCAAACAAAGTGACCTACGACTACGTGAGGGGAACCTTTGGCTGAAAAAGAAAACAACTACTGCATCGAAACCGACAAACTGAACTTGTGGTATGGCGACTTCCAGGCGCTAATAAATGTCAGCTGTAAGATTGTGGAGGGTTTGATTACTGGGCTCATTGGCCCGTCTGGCTGCGGCAAAACCACTCTGCTCCGTTGCTTCAATCGGGGGAACGAACGCTATGGTAATGTCACCACCACAGGCCTGATTCGCATACTTGGAAAGAACATATATGACTCAGATGTTTCTTTACAGGAACTGAGAAAATCGGTTGGCATGGTCTTCCAACGTCCCAATCCTTTGCCGATTTCTGTGTACGAGAACATTCTGTTCGGTTTACGAGTCCACTCCAGACAGGCCTCAATTAAGAAGTCTGAAGCAGATGAAATTGTGGAAAGATCTCTGGGGGAGGTTTTTCTCTGGGAAGATCTGAAGGACAAATTGAAGACCAGAGCCACCACCCTGCAACTTGAACAGCAGCAGAAATTGTGCATAGCCCGGTTGCTGCCTTTGAAGCCCGAAGTAATACTTATGGATGAGCCCTGCTCAGCCCTCGACTCTGAATCAACTCGTGGAGTAGAGGATTTGATGCTAGATCTGGCCGGGCGCTACACTTTGGTCGTGGTAACCCATAACATGGCGCAAGCTCGCCGTGTTAGCGATGAATGTATTTTCATGCTCCTCGGCGAGATTATCGAGCACAGCCGCACAGAGGATCTGTACATTACTCCCAAGGATCCTAGAACCGCTGACTATGTCGAGGGGAGATACGGATAAAAACCAGCAGGCAGGAGGCAGCTAGCAGCCGGCAGCAGGTTGCGGAAAACATCTCTTGCTGTGTCATTCTGAGCGAAGCGAAGAATCTCGGCGCCAGTAATATCAAGACGTTAAGAGATTCTTCGTCGCGTGCCGCTCCTCAGAATGACGAAATTGTTGATCTTTCCAGCAATCTGCTGGGCGCGGCAGCCTTAACCTGTCTTGAGACCACTATTCATTGTATAATTTTAAGTGCTTAGCACCGTAACGGCTTTGTAATGAAACGGTCACATAGATGTAACAAAAGGAAGATAGACTGATTTTTCTATTAATCTTGGAGGTTTAGATGGAAAAATCAACGATACTGGTAGTCGAAGATGATGCGGACATTTTGAATCTAGTGGCCCATAACCTCAAAGCGGCCGACTTTGGCGTCTTGACCGCCCAGGAGGGTTACGAGGCCTTGTCTGTTGCCAAGAAACATCTTCCTCAACTTGTAATCCTCGATATCATGCTGCCCGGCCTCGATGGCTTTGAGGTTTGCAAAGAGCTGAAGCGAAGCCCGGCAACGCGAAACATTCCGATACTTATGTTAACAGCTAAGGGCGAGGAGGTGGACCGCATTGTCGGCATGGAACTAGGAGCTGATGACTATGTGGTGAAACCCTTTAGTCCGCGGGAACTCATTCTACGAGTCCGTGCCATTCTGCGCAGATTCGCACCGGTAGAACCTGTAACCACCAAATGGCTACGGAATGGATTAGGTGTGGACCTTGAGGCCCACCGGGTCACGGTAAACGATCAAGAGACAAATCTTACCGCAACGGAATTTCGACTACTGGCGGAACTCATCCGCAACCTGGGCAAAGTTTTGACTAGAGATAAATTATTGGACAAAGTCTGGGGCTACCAGTTCGATGGTTATGCTCGCACCGTGGATACGCACATTCGTAGACTACGTCAGAAACTTGGACCTTACGCTGAGTGGATCGAGACCGTGCGAGGTGTGGGCTACCGCTTCCGGGATTGATCAATGTTTAAGAACCTCTCCTTCAGAAGTCGCCTTCTCCTCTCTTTCTGGGGAGTACTTTTGTTGGCTTTGCTCCTGCCATCTCTCTATTACCGACAATCTCTAAGCAAAGATATCGAAGCAGACACTCGCTCGCGTGCCATGAGCCAACTCAATTTCCTCTACTGGCTAGTTTCCCAGGAACAGCCATTTTCTAATGCTGCATCGCTGCAAGAATGGTGCGAGAGTGTTGGTGAACGCCTGGGCATCCGTATTACCTTTGTTGCTGCGGGTGGAACGGTAATCGCTGATTCGCAGGTTCCCTTTCAAAGGGTGCCACAGATGGATAACCATGCCAATCGCCCAGAAATCATACAGGCCTATAAACAAGAAGTGGGGACGAGTTCTCGCTACAGCACCACTCTTGAAAGACATCTGATCTATGCCGCCAAAAGGATCGATCGCCGGGGCCCAATCCCAACGGGCGTTATTCGGGTTGCGGTTCCTTTTTCTGAAGTCAAAAGCAGGTTAGATCACCTGAGTAAGAATTTCATTCTCACTATTGTGTTGGCTTTCGTGGCTACCATTGTGCTGAGCTACCTACTGGTTCGTCAGCTGGAGGCCCCAATGCGCAGTATGATCAGAGCGGCGGAAGCAATTGGCAGCGGCGATTATGGCAAACGTATACGCATATATCCTGGCCAGGAATTTTCTCCCTTGGCTCAGGCCATAAATCAAATGGCAGCAAGTATTGAGGTACAGATCAAGACCATTACCGAGCAAAAACAACAACTGGAAGCCATTCTCAACGGGATGAGTGAAGGGGTCATGGTCTTGGACTCCACCGGCAGGATCAAGACCACCAACCAAGCTTTAAAAACCATCATTCCAGAGCTACAGACAAGCCTAGGCCGCCGTCCATTGGAAATAATACGAAGCGCAGAACTCCAGCAAGCCTGTGACAAAGTGCTTGCTGGAACTGGTGAGGGTGAAGTTGAGCCTCACAGATTGGAAATCAGCTTGGACATGGGACGAGCATTTGATGTCAACATCGTTCAGCTCAGAGACCAGGCAGAGGGTGTAGGTGCCATAGTTGTCTTTCACGACATCAGCGAACTCAAAAGGCTTGAGAAAGTTCGAGAGGACTTTGTCGCAAATGTTTCCCATGAATTGCGCACGCCACTTACTTCAATCAAGGGATATGCAGAAACATTATTGGAGGAGCACCAAGGGGACCTAGGGGAGGCTCGATCTTTCCTCGAGGTAATCCTCAAGCATGCAAACCAGATGACCAATATGGTAGATGACTTGCTTCAGTTAGCCAGACTTGAAGCAAGCCAGCGACCACCAGAGACTTCTGCTGTTGATGCAGCAAGCGCCCTCCATTCAGCCTGGAAAGAGTGCGGCTCATTGGCCGCTGAGAAGGATATTCGTTTGGAAAGCCTCTTGGATCAGGAGAACGTACTGGTTACGGCAGACTCCAAACAGCTGGTTCAGGTTTTTAGAAACTTGCTGGAAAACGCTATCAAATACAGCCCACAGGGAGGTATTTTAAGAGTTTCTTGTGAACTCAGCTCAGATATGGGAACATTCCAGGTAAGCGATGAGGGACCCGGTATTCCCTTACAAGACCAGCAAAGGATCTTTGAGCGTTTTTACCGGGTGGAAAAGGATCGAAGCGACCGCTCTCGAAGCACCGGTCTCGGTCTGGCAATTTGTCGCCATATCATTCAAAATCACGGCGGCAAGATCTGGGTTGAAAGTCCCGCCCCGGATGAGACCAAAGGCTCAGCTTTCTTTTTCTCCCTGCCGCTTGCCCACGAATAGCTTTGATCAACTCAGAGGAAAAGTTAGCCTCTAGATAGCAAATAAATAGACACTACTCGAAGAAAGAGGGTTTAAGGAAATCGAGCAATGGAAATCAGACGGCGTTTCAGTCAGGAACTTGAAGATCTAAAGCTGGAAGTCCTACGGATGGCTGCTTTGACCGAAAATGCACTAAATAAGTCTCTGCAAGGATTGTTTGAGCGCGACTCAGATATGGCTGAAGAAGTGGTTGAAGGGGACCAAGAAATTGATTTGCTTGAAGTAGAGATCGATCGGCGCTGCCTAAGAATACTGGCCTTGGAACAGCCCATGGCTAGGGATCTGCGCTTTATCATCGGCAGCATGAGGGTCTGTGTGAACCTCGAGCGAATTGCCGACCAGGCGGTTAACGTCGCTGAAAGGGCTCTTTATCTCAATCAACGACCCGCCCTCCCCCATCAGCCTCTAATGGAACAGTTGGCCGCTACTTCCGTGGAAATGCTCAAGAAAGCCGTGTCAGCTTTCAATAACGGTAAGACCGGACAGGCCTCCGAAGTTTGCCAGATGGATGACAAGGCAGATGAGCTCAACCTGAAGATCCTCAAACATTTCATCGATTACATGATTGAAGAAGTAAAATCGGTGGATCGTGCAGTTAACACGATTATTATTTCTCGCTGTCTCGAACGCTGCGCCGACCTCGCCACAAACATAGCCGAGGCGGTGGTTTTTATTGTGGAAGGAGTTGATATCAAGCACTACTGCGAGCCGTAACAGCAAGGAGCATGGCGCATGGCGCAAAGAAAGGTAGTGGCCTTATAATGGTTGTTGAGTTTTTGCTACTAAAAGGAGGGACTTAAAGGGGTTGGACATGGTTCTTTACGGTTACCCTTATTATGCCATTGGTATTCCGTGATGCATTTTGCCACTGACAATAAAATCCACGTTCTCGGCAACGTTGGTGATGTGATCACCTATCCGCTCGCAGCATCTGCCCACGAATAGCAGTCTCGTGCTGGCGTTTATGTTCTTAGAATCCTCTATCATCAAGGTCCGAAGCTTTGTAAGTAAACCAAAGTAAGTCTTGTCGATTTCTTCATCCCGGTGCCACACCTCAACTGCCTTCTTGACATCAAGCTCCTGATAAGCGTCAAGTACGTCACCTAGCATTTGCCGGGCGGTTTCGGCCATCTGGACAATCGATTTCACCGGACTCTCAAGCAGCAAATCTGTTGAATCAACTACATCTTTCGCAATATTTGCAGCATAATCGGCAATCCGTTCAAAATCCGCTGCGATTTTCTGGGCGGCAAGTATATTTCGCAGATCCAAGGCCATCGGCTGTCGTAATGCAAGCATTCGAACGGCAAGGTCGTCCACTTCACTTTGCAACTGGTTTATCTTGGTATCGCCGATGATGATTTCTTTTGCGAGCTTGGTGTCTCGTTCCACCAATGCATCGACTGCCCTGGTCAGCTGTCCCTCGCACTCCACCCCCATCTCCAGCACTTTTGATTTGAGCAGATCTAACTCCTGACTAAAGGCTTTAACGGTATGTTCCTTTGCCATCAGAACTCCTTCGGGTCATACAGCTTAGCCAAAACGGCCGGTGATGTAATCCTGGGTCAGTTCATGCCTAGGATTGGTAAAAATCACCTCTGTTGGGCCTATCTCAATCAGATCACCCAAATGGAAGTATGCCGTGCGCTGGGAAACCCGTGAGGCCTGTTGCATGGAGTGAGTGACAATTACGATGGTATACTGCTGTCTCAACTCATCGATCAGGTCTTCGATCACGGCAGTTGCAATCGGGTCCAGCGCCGAACAGGGTTCATCCATCAGGATAACCTCTGGGTTTACCGCGATAGTGCGGGCAATGCAGAGACGCTGCTGTTGGCCACCTGAAAGACCGGTTCCGGGCTGATCCAATCGATCCTTGATCTCATTCCACAGACCGGCCTTTTTCAGTGAGATCTCAACGATTTCATCTAGTCCCGCTTTGGATTCGGCCAGACCGTGAATTTTCGGACCATAGGCAATGTTGTCATAGATGGATTTGGGAAACGGGTTGGGCTTCTGAAATACCATACCCACCTGGGCCCGCAATGGTACTACATCAACTTTCTCATCGTAAATGTTTGTCCCATCTAGGATGATTTCACCTGAAACGCGGCAGCCTTCAATGGTATCGTTCATTCGATTAAGGCAGCGCAAAAAGGTGGATTTGCCGCACCCTGAGGGTCCAATCATTGCGATAACTTCATTGCGGCCAATATCGAGGGAAACATTCTTGATGGCGTGGTTATCGCCGTAATAGACGTTCACGTCACGACAAAGCATCCGCGGGTTTTCTACGGATGCCTCTCCCACTGTTTGTCGAT
>JASFEM010000038.1:0-25379 GCA_050124835.1 Syntrophobacterales bacterium
ACTCCTGGCATCTATTCATTTGATCAGCCAGTTACAGTGCTTCAGGCGGTGACTCGCGCAGGGGGGCTACTTCCCGATCTGAAGCTACCACCCCAATGGGAAGCAGTGCGGGTTGCTCACGCCAGTCGCCTCCAGATTGTGGCGGAGAGCAATACCGTTACCAGTGTGCGCATTGGATGGATGGCGGTTCCAAGCCGCTTGGTATTGGGAGAACCGCTGGATGTAAACCAGGCGACTTGTGCAGAGCTGGCCCTGGTACCGGGTATCAGAGAGAGTTTGGCCAAAGGCATCGTTGCTGAGCGCAAGCGCGCGGGAGGCTTTTCCCGCCTTGAAGACCTTCTCTTTGTAAAGGGTATTGGCCCTGCGAGTCTGAACCGCTTGCGGCCCTATCTGCAGGTTGGCGCGAGTCAGTCAGCAGTTGGCAAATCGACCCGGTGACAACGTTCCCCTTTTGACTGCTGCCTTAAAGCCGTCTTACTCGAATAGAGCGCCGCCTATCGCACGGTATCTCCAATCTCACCGCAGTTCCTTGCCCAACTTTACTTTCGATGGCTATTGTGCCAGCGTGATCGTGAATGATGCGTTGGCTCACGGTGAGACCGAGGCCCACGTGACCAACCTTGGTGGTAAAAAGTGGGTCGAACACGAGGGTAAGATCTGATGTTCTGATGCCCCTGCCAGTATCAGCTACACTGATATATAAGCGGCCGCCCTTACCAATTGCTTGGATATTGATTGCCGCCGTTGGATCTCCAGACTCCAAAGCATTGGTGATGATGTTGGCTAGGGCTTGGGCCAACAAAGCCAAATCCATATAACCGCTCAGGGACTGCAGTTCCTCTGAAGGCGGGGTACGACACTCTAAGGCTGTCGCTCGCAATGGCTCCGGCACCAATTCAAGGGCACGTCCCAAAAGGCGGTCAAGACTTTCTTCTGTCATGGTTGGAAGGGGTAGGGTTGTAAAGTTTGAGAGGCTTTTGAGTAGGCCTTCCAGCCGGCTGGCTTCCTGGAAGATTATCTCCTGATAGAGTTGTCTGTCCTTTTTACTAACATCCTTGCTGCGCAGTCGTGCGGCAAATCCACCAATTGCAGCAATTGGGTTGCGGATGTGGTGGGCGATCTGATCTACTACTTTGGCCACGGACCGTAGACGCTCAGACTCCATGGATTGACGCTGGAGCGTTTTTAAATCGCCGATATCCTCGATGGTGGCAATGAAAATCTCCACTTCTACCTTACTCAGGAGGGAGGTTGTGAGGTGAGCGAAGAACTCCTCATTTCTGCTATTGCGGAGAAGCAGCTCGCCCGCAAACTCCCCTTTTTCTCTCGTTAGTTTGATTATGTTGGGAAGAAAGATCTCGCAGTCTTCCTCCAAAAACAGGTCGGCGATAGACTTGTCATACCATTCTCCGGATTGGAAACCCAGCAACTGTTCCGCAAAACTGTTGGCGAAAATTACTTGTCCATCCGGCTCTAACAGCAAAACGCTATGAGGTATTGATTGCAAAACCGCCTGGAGGAGCTCATGGTCGAGAGAGCTAGGATTGGTCATCACAATTTTCCGTGAAGGCTTGTTGTGCAATGCTGGAATGACATGGGGAGATTCTAGAACGGAAAAAGCTTACAGTCAACGATCTAACCGCCTATGGCAACCATGGGCCGACTTTGGCATTTGCGGAACAGGTCGGACTGTATGGAGTGTTTCTCGGGCTTGTTGGCGATTGAATCTTTGAGAATTTGAGAAAGACCAGCGTCTGTGGCGCCTTGGCGCATGTGAGATTTTATATCCAATTCCTGGTCAGAAAAAAGGCAGCTGCGCAGCTTTCCGTCGGCGGTTAAACGTATCCGGTTGCAGGTGGGGCAAAAGTGGTGGCTGATGGGGCTGATGATGCCGATCATGCCAACCGCATCCGGCCAGACGAAGTGGCGGGCAGGGCCATTGGTGTTTTGGTAGGTAACCTGCTCCAGGGGAGCCACCGTGCTAAGCTTGGCAAGAATCTCATCAGCACTAACATAGTGCTGATCAACCCAGCCGTCATCACTGTTGATTTTCATGAACTCTATGAATCGGATATGGTAGGGGTAATTAAGGATCAAGCGAGCCAACTCGAGGACCTCGTCGTCATTTATTCCCCGCATCACCACCACATTGATTTTTACCGGATCAAATCCGACTCGCTCCGCTTCCTGGATACCGCGCCAGACCCTTTCAAACTCATCCCTCCGGGTGATCCGAAGAAACTTCTGACGCTGGAGTGTATCCAGACTGATATTTATTCGACGGATGCCGGCATCGTATAGCTCTGAGGCGAGTTCTTCCAGCAAGACCCCATTAGTGGTGAGGCTGAGACTCTTCAGGCCGGGAAGCTTTGCCAGTCGCCGGCAGAAGTCAGTGACTCCCCTGCGAACCAATGGTTCTCCCCCGGTCAGTCGTACTTTGGAAATTCCCATATTCAGTGCTACCTGAATAATCCGGAGGAATTCCTCGTAAGAAAGGATCTCTTTATGTTCCAGCTTGGGTGCACCTCCCAATGGCATGCAGTAGATGCAGTGGAGATTGCAATGGTCGGTGATCGAGACTCGGAGATAGTCGATGGAGCGTTGATAACGGTCGGTTAGTAGGGCCATGCCAATTTCCAATAGCGAAGCGTCTGGTAGCTAGTGAGGTTTCACAGGACTCCGAATGAAGGACTCCTTTATGTCAGTTTTGACATAACTTACAACATAATAAAAAACAGAGTTGCCGAAGTCAAGAATTTTACCTAGCGTAAAGCGCTTTGCTAAGATAGGAACTGTTAGTGGGCAGCTTTTTATTTATCATTGCGCATTTATCATTGCGCATTTATCATTGCACATAGGGGATAAGAATCATGAGGCACTCCATTTAAATGAAATAGGCGAGATGCAAAATGACACATGAGAAATAACCATCGCTGAGCGATCCACTAACCAGAAGGTAAGACCTGTGATTGTCTTAGGTATCGAAAGCTCCTGTGATGAGACCGCTGCTGCTGTGGTCGAAGATGGACGCCGGATTCTTTCGAGCGTGGTTTCCTCACAGATCGTCATTCACCGTCCCTACGGGGGAGTGGTGCCTGAGCTAGCCTCGAGGCAACATTTGAAGGTGATCGTCCCGGTGATCTCCGAGGCACTGCAACGGGCAGGTGTGGACCTGCCTGATGTGGATGCCATAGCTGTTACCCAGGGCCCGGGCCTGGTTGGCTCCCTTCTGGTGGGAGTCGGGGTTGCAAAAGGGCTGGCTTACGCCACGGGTAAACCACTGGTTGCCGTAAATCATTTAGAGGGACACATTCTTGCCGCTTTTCTAGAGGACTCGCCACCCTCCTTTCCAGCTATCGCTCTGGTAGTTTCTGGGGGTCACACCAATCTCTACCACGTCAAGGACTATGGCGACATCACTTTGGTCGGTCGAACCCGGGATGATGCAGCTGGTGAGGCCTTCGATAAGGTAGCCAAGTTCCTTGATCTTGGCTATCCGGGTGGCGTGGTTATTGATGAATTGGCGCGTAGTGGAAACCCGAAAGCCATTACTTTTCCGCGGTCTTACCTGGAAAAAGACTCCCTCGACTTCAGTTTCAGTGGAATAAAGACCGCAGTGGTCAATTTCGTTCGGAGATATTTGGACACCACGCAAGACGATGGGAATGGTATTGCTGTTGGTGGTCCCTCATGGGGAAATCAACTTCCGGTTCAGATTGCCGATATTGTCGCCAGCTTCCAAGAGGCGGTGGTAGACGTACTGGTGGTAAAGACTTGTAGTGCAGCTCAACGATTTGAGGCCAGCCAGGTGGTGGTGGCTGGCGGGGTGGCGGCCAACAGCCGTCTGCGCCAGCGATTACGGGAAGAGATGGCTAGCCTTGGGCTCCCGCTAGAAATGCCCAGACCTGAACTCTGCACCGACAATGCAGCAATGATCGCCGCCGCTGGTTTTTATCGGCTCAGACAGACCGATGGTGAATGGGACCTCGATTTCGACGCCATTTCGCGCTGGCCGGATCTTCCAGCAAGCAGCCCGCAGCAAGACTGATAGATGACTTGTTAGCTGAGATCTGCCAGCTGCCTGCTTTATCGTACCTAGTTCCTAGTGCTTAGTAAATAGCTGCGTCTCCGCGTCGTGCAGCTCTACGCAGCGGTTACTGCCCGGCGCCCCCTTTGTCCCAGATTAACTCTTGCGAAATCAAACCAGCATCACTATATATTCCAGATCAGGGACTGCAGGCTACCAACCAAATGAAGCAAAAATTGAGAACCTGGATGACTATTTTGAGTCTAAAAGGAGAACTAAAGGGATGACTGAAATGTCTGGTAAGATATTAGTGACGGGAGCCACCGGCTTTGTCGGTGGTCGTTTGCTCCATGCCCTTACCGCTCGCGGCCTGGAAGTTCGCTGTCTTGTCCGCTCGCCGGAAAAACTCAGGGAGCGACTGCTTCCAGAAGAGGAAGTGGAAATCGTTGAAGGCGACCTACTCGAGGCGAAAACATTGGACAGGGTTCTGGAAGGTATTGAGGTGGCATACTACATGGTGCATTCCATGGGTGGCCGAACCATTGGTGAAAACAAGGTTTTTGCCGAGCGGGATCGTTTAGCCGCGGGAAACTTTGTTCAGGCTGCCGACCGGGGTGGGCTACAACGCATTATCTATCTGGGCGGTCTGGGCGAGACCGGTGATAAGCTTTCCAAGCACCTTGCCAGCCGCCAAGAAGTAGGTGAAATTCTCTCCTCGGGTCAGGCCCAAACCACCATCCTGAGGGCGCCAAACATTATGGGAGCAGGGGGCGCACCCTTCGAGATGCTCCGGTTCCTGGTCGAGCGGTTGCCGGTGATGGTTTGTCCGAGATGGATCGAAACACGAGCGCAACCCATCGACATCAGGGACATGGTTGACTACCTGCTTGGTTGCTTACGGGAACCGGCAACCGCCGGCCTATCCCTGGACGTGGGCGGGCCTGAAATACTCACCTATAGAGACATGATGGAAATTTATTCTCGGGTGCGGGGCCTGAAGCGGATTATTATTACGGTGCCCGTCCTCACACCACGCCTCTCCACCTATTGGGTCAACCTGGTCACGCCTGTGCCCTCCGGCATCGTGAATCCACTGGTGGAAGGTTTGAGAAATGAGGTCATTTGCAGGGAGAATCGTATCCGTGAACTCATTCCCATCAAGCTGACTTCCTTCGAGCAGTCCATCTGTAACGCTTTACAAGAAATTGAGAAAGGACCAGGGAAACTTATCTCCAGACAGGCGTGTTTTCTACCGAAATCGTGAAATGCTCTCTGAGAGCAGGATACACCACCTTTAAAATGAAGGTATGGAGAATTTTATGAAACGAATGAGCAAACTCGTGGGGCTTATCATTATGCTATCACTGACTAGCTGTACTGGTATCCCTTCAGGGCTGCAACCCGTCAAAGGTTTCGAATCTGACAGGTATTTGGGAAAATGGTACGAGATTGCCAGGTTGGACCATTCCTTCGAACGCAACCTCAGCAACGTGAGTGCCCAATACTCAAGAAGGACTGACGGTGGTATTGAGGTCATCAACCGGGGTTTTGACGAGAAATCCGGAAAATGGAAGGATATAACTGGGCGGGCCTACTTTCTCGAGGACGAGGCCGTGGGCAGCCTGAAGGTGTCATTTTTTGGCCCATTCTATGGCGGCTATCACGTCATAGCTCTAGATAAAGAGGAATACAACTACGCAATGGTGAGCGGGCCAAGTCGATCCTATTTATGGATTTTATCGCGAGACAAGGCGATAGAGGACAAGATACTTACCAATCTGATTGCCCAAGCCAGAGAATGGGGATTCGATACAGAAAATCTGATTTATGTACAGCACAACCTGCCTTGAAGACTCGAAAAGGATGTTCTCAGGTCATTGCTAGGCCAATCTTAGCAAGTTCTCGAGATAGTTCTCCGCAATTTGCATGGGATCGTGTCTTAAATCATAAGTTTTTGGGAATGTCTTTTTGCTATCATGCTGACGGCTTTTTAATGAAGGCCAGCAGGTTCAGCTGAGCCGTCAGAACCACCTGCTGAACTCAAACGAAGCCGGTATCATGGTAAATGTTGCTCAATATAGGTCTTCACTGAAAATTTTGCCTTGCAGCCACCATAGCTCATGTAGCGCACCTTACCAAAGATAGACCGCTCCTTCCAGGCCCTATCGTGTACACCACCGATACTCCATGCGATGCCCACGTACCCGTTGGTATCCCTGCCGTCGAGCTCATATTTGTCATTGAGCAAGATGGCAATTTCCAGGGCATCTTCCGGAGATGAAGTCCATTCCAGAATCTTTTTCGCCCAGTACATCCTCATGTAGCCGTGCATCTTCCCGGTTTTAACCATCTCGGATTGGGCAGCGTTCCAGAGGTCATCGTGGGTTTTACCGCTCTCAAACTGCTCGAGGGAATAGATGTACTCCCGCTTATCATTGCGATGTTCGTCAAGCGTTTTCTGAGCCCATTCCGGAAATCCGGCAAACTTGTCATAGTCCGGATTGTAGTAGCAAAAGTTATCTGAAAGCTCACGGCGGACAATGAGCTCTTCCAGGAAGTCATCTTTGGACGCTTTGCTGACTTTCCGCTTGCGCACTTCCAATGCCACCCGCTGCGCAGAGATCTGACCGAAATGGAGGTAAGGGGAGAGGTGGGAGACGGCGTATTCATTGGGATCATTCCTCTTGGAACTATACGTTGAGAGTTTGGTTGTCAGAAATTGATCCAGAATGTCTGCTGCTGCCTTTTCTCCTGGCAAGAGCCAATCAACCTCTGGGACGGAACGGTCAATTTTGAGTGATTTTTCAGCTTTGTCCCAGTTTGTTTGCTTCACACTTTCTGGCCATGGAAAGGGATGGTTCTGCAACAATGGAAATTTCTCCATGAATTCAGGCAGGGCCCGATGGATCTTGGGTCGCAGGGTATAGGCGGCATACTCTTTTTTGTCTGTGGCGGCCCAGCAGGGAACAATATTTCGGGCGTCAACCTCATGGATATAAGTCTTGGCCTGTGCTGCAACCTCTTTTTTCCATTCTCTCTTGATGCGTAATGGATCAAAGTCAGTGACCAGATGACTGATCTCATTTTTTGCCATAAATGCTGGAAGTTCCTGCTTTGGTGAGCCCATGAGCAAGAAAAAGGGAATGTTCAGTTCAGCGAGACTCCGCTCCACCTCGCCCAAGCCTTTGAGCATGAAACCGTACTGTCTGAGGCTCGCATTGAGAAAACTTGGAACTAGTGAAAAAACCACACCGAGGGGCACGTTGTTCTCCAGCGCCAATTCCTGGGCAAAAAGCAGCGCCCAGTTGTCATTAACCCGCTGGTCCCGACTCATCCAATAGATAACTGGTCCTTCGACTCTCGCGCCCTCCTTGATCACCCTGACCCTCTTGGGATTTATCATGCTTCGCTCTCCTGTTATACTGCAAGTTCCAGAAAGGTTTCTTCAGCTCTGAACCAATAAGAAGAGGAGGAATTTCCAAAAAGTAGTCGCCAGCGATGGCTCAATCAATGATGCCCTCTTTCAGGGCATGAAGGTTTGGGACTGGTGTCGACATGCACTGATCTCGATATGAGTTGTAGGTAAAGCGATAAGACAGTCCTCGGTTGCCCTGTTGCTCCATAACTTCCCAACCTTGGACCAAATAGGGGCACACATCGTTGAAACACATATACATGAAATCCACGTCCCAAGCGGTAAAGGGGCTTTGTGGGACGGCCCATTTTAGCAACCTCTCCCCACAATGAGGGCACTGAAGCGTATGTTTCACCGCAGCCTTTCTTCGCTGCAGCGTTTCTTGGTCGGGGGGATCATCAGGCGACATAGACGAGGAGGGGATGGGCCTATTTTTCTTTTTGCCACCTGTTTTTTCGGCGTAAACTGCGTATATTGGATCGCTGGGAATACCAAGATGACCGTATTTGTCATCTTTGGGCCGTGGCTTGCCCTTGGACACAAATAGCTGAGGCCTCTTGAAGCTTCCCGCCCTATTGAAGAATTCCTCAACCAGAAGTACTCGCTCTTCCTCGCCCGATTGACGCCAAATCTTGATTGCTTTTTGCTCGAACATCCGATTTGAAAAAACGACCAGAAATAAACCAGAGGGCTTGAGGATCCTTCCCACTTCTCGGAATACGTCAAACGGTTTGGTCATGTAGTCGACGGAGACAACGTTTAGCACAGCATCGAAAGTGTCATCGGGAAAGGGTAATACTGGGTCTTTGTTCAAATCGTGAAGACACCATTCGTTGAGGGTTTGGTTGCCGGAGAGTTCGTTTCTGTTCAGCCCAAGCCCCACCACTCTCGCCGGCTTCAGGGTGGCGGGAATGTGCGAATCCCAGCCCGCCATCAAGTCAAGAATAACAGGATTTTCTTCGACGATGAGTTCTCCAATCAGATGTTCCACAGTGGACAGGGCGAGCGAATCAAGGTGCTGAACGAAGCGGTCGGTTTCGTAGAAAATGCTGTCCTCGGTTTCATCTTGTCTAGAAAATGCATCTTCGCCCCAAAAAACCTTATGGGAAAGGACAGCTTCGGTCTCACCTTTGGGTGCACCCTTGGCAGTATGGGGGTTTTCCATCTTAGTCCTCCTCCAGCGTTTCAATCGCTTTGGGCACCGTATCTTTCGGACTCACCTTGTACCAGGTTTGGACGATTTTTCCCTGTTCGTCAATCAGCAGCGAGGAACGGATAATGCCCTCGTATTTCTTGCCGTACATGGATTTTTCCCCCCAGGCGCCATAGGCTTTGGCAACATCGTTGTCTTCGTCGGAGAGCAAAGAAAAACGGAGACTGTGCTTGTCTTCAAATTTTTTTTGCTTGGCGGGCTTATCTGGACTAATTCCCACCACATCAACGCCCAGCGCAGCCAGTTCCTCCCGGGCATCTCTCACGCTGCAAGCTTGCTTGGTGCACCCCGGGGTATCTGCTTTTGGGTAAAAGTAGAGAAGAAGTTTCTTTCCCCTGAAATCTGATAGTTGGATATCGTTGCCGTTCTGATCTGTCAGCTTGAAATCGGGAGCTCTATCTCCCGTATTTAACTTGGCCATATGTAGGACTCCTTTTTAATTGGCATTGAAAAGAGGATTAACAAAATACTAATCAGAGTGGTTTCAATGTCAATATGCGGAAGAGCAGCATACAAAATTCTTCCGATCCAGAGTATTGTAAAAATCTTCCCATTAACTGTAGTTAAAAGCATCTCACTAAGCCGCACAATTGGGCTCTGCTTCATCCTCAACAGTTATCATGATTGTATTTGGAAAGTTCGAAATAAATGCAGATGCTCTGTAGAAGCTTTGTGAATAGAGGTAAATTGTTTATAATACCTCCGCCTAATTTGGACAAAGGGGCTGCTCCATGGAGATTTGGATCGTTACCGCAATCCTAGCTGCGACTCTGCTTCTGCTAATCACAGAACAGCTCTCGGTGGACCTGACCGCTATTGGCGTCATGGTTGCGCTGATGCTCTTTGGAATTCTTACCCCCGTGGAAGCGGTGTCTGGCTTTGCGAATCCTGCGGTCATCACGGTAGGTGCCATGTTTATTGTCAGCCGGGGTATGATTCGGACCGGCGCTGTAGGTTTCATAGGTCAGAAGGTTATCGATTATTCAAAAGGACGGGCGCATCTTGCCATGCTCATGACCCTGCTGATCGTGGCGGTTGCCTCAGCCTTCATCAATAACACGCCGGTGGTGGTGTTATTCATTCCAATTATCATGAGTCTGAGTTGCGAGTACGATCTCAGCCCGTCAAAGTTCCTCATTCCCATCTCCTACGCATCGATTATGGCTGGCACCTGCACCCTGATCGGCACCTCCACCAATATCATCGTCAGTGACCTTAGCCTGATGTATGGCTACGGGAAACTCGGTATGTTTGAACTCACAGCTTTAGGTGTGCCAATTGCCCTGCTGGGAATTGGCTTCCTCTACTTTGCCGCACCCAAGCTTCTGCCTGGGCACGCCACACCCATCTGCGAGATGGACGATAGTGAGCACCGGCGTTATCTCGCGGAACTTTTCGTGCCCGCAGACAGCCCGCTAGTCGGTCAAGATCTTCGCCAAGCTCTTTCGGAAAGATCACCCTTTTTCGAGGCTTTCGAGATCATCCGAAAGTCTCACGTTATCTATCCCTGGCGTGAGAGAGTGAAAGTGACAGAAGGGGATCTCCTGTTGGTGAAGGGTTCGGCAAACGACCTTCTGGATATGCTCCACGACGGGGTTGTTGAGTTGCCTGACCTGGGCCAAGATATTACCTTCACTCCCGGAGAAAAAGAGTCTGTTATCGTTGAACTAATCATTCCGCCCCAATCCTCATTGCTTGGAGAGCAGCTCCTCCAAAGCAGCCTTCACGGTGAGCACGAAATCCACATCATCGCTGTCAAGAGGAGGACTCTCCATTATACGGAGCAGAAGATTAGAGAACTGAAACTTAGAGTGGGGGATATACTGCTGGTTCAGTGCCACGAAGATGAGTTGGAGCAGCTCCGGAGAAATTCGGATTTCATCGTGGTAGAAGATGTGCATCATGAGATTATTCAAAAGAGGCGAGCTCGCCGGGCAGCACTTATTTTTGCGGGTCTGATTATCGCTGCCAGCACCGGTTTGGCCGATATCATGGTCTGTGCGCTTACTGGCGCCTTTTTAATGATCTTAACCGGCTGTCTTCAATTGCGGGATGCCTATAGGACTCTGCAAGGAAGTGTCCTGATCCTCATTGTGGGGACCATCGCCTTGGGGACAGCCATGGAGAAAACAGGGACAGCAAAATTCTACGCCCGCGAGTTCATCCTCCTCCTTCAGGGCATGGGGCCATCGGTTATTTTGGCGGGTTTTCTACTTTTCACCAGTATCAGTACCCAGTTACTGAGCAACAACGCCACCGCAGTCCTCCTCATGCCGGTCGCTATCTCGGTCGCCCTTGAACTGGGGGTCGATCCGAAGCCTTTCATTATTGCTGTCTGTTTTGGTGCTAGCGCCTGTTTTGCAACCCCAATGGGTTACCAGACCAATCTTCTGGTCTATGGGCCTGGCGGCTATAGATTCAGTGACTACATGAAACTTGGCATTCCTCTCAATATACTGGTATTGATGATGGGCACATTTTTCATTCCCCTGTTGTGGCCATTTTGATGGTCTGGCCAAAATGGACAATCACCTTACCGCGCCTGCCCGAGGGGTAAACTATGAAAAGGTTGTTAGTCTTGTCATTCGTCTTTGGTTATATGGTCTTTTTTGCCAGTGGTCCGATTTTGGCGGCTCGGGATAGCACAGTGGCAGATAAAGAAAAACAAGAGCTAGAGGGGACGATTGCCCGTTTCAAAGAGAAGGACCCCAGCATGGAAAAGTTCTTTGACAACTCTTACGGGTATGCGGTGTTCCCAGAGGTTGCAAAAGCTGCTTTTATTGCTGGATTCACTGAGGGTGAAGGATTGGTTTACGAGAAAGGGGAAATTGTCGGCAGGGTCACTTTGAAACAGGCAACCATTGGACTTCAGGCCGGCGCTCAGGGCTACAGCGAGATTATATTTTTCGAGAACAAAGCAGCGCTCGACGGTCTAAAAAGTAATGAATTGAAGCTTTCAGAACAGGTATCTGCGGTGGTGGTCACTGCCGGTGCATCCGCCCAGGCCGATTATGCCGAAGGAGTGGCTGTTTTCACCATGCCCAAGGGGGGTCTCATGCTAGAGGCCTCCATAGGAGGACAGCAATTCAGTTTTGAACCTCTGGAGCAATAAGGCACACGCACGGACCTTTTGATGACGGGGGTAGAGACAGTTAGAAAAACAAGTCAGTCCGCATATGACAAGAGATCTAAATACTAGAGACAAGAGCTTGGACAACCTCGTTGTTGCTGCAGACCAATTCAAACCACACGGTAAGGTCATGGACATCCGCGAGCATGGAAACGGCAATGTCAATGACACCTTCCTGGTAACCCTGGACTCCAAGGCAGACAAGCACTTTATCCTTCAACGCGTCAACCGACAGGTTTTTCGTGAGCCGGAACTTGTCATGCTGAACATGCGCACCTTTACTGAGCATGTGCGCAAGCGGTTGCAGGATTTCCCCCTCAGCCCGGGCCGCCGCTGGGAGGTGGTGCGCGTGCTGTTGGCGAGGGACGGTCAGGATTACTGGATTGACCCCGGTGGCGCGTTCTGGCGCGCGCTCAGCTTTGTGGACGAGGCGCAGTCTTTTGAGACCATCAAAGATATTGCGCACGCAAGAGAAATCGGCCATGCGCTGGGCATGTTCCACCAGCTCCTCAGTGATCTACCCACCGAAAAACTGGCTGACACGCTGGAGGGGTTTCACATTACCCCGAGTTACCTGCGGCACTATGACGAGGTCCTGGCGAAAAACTGCACGTCCAAGTCCCCCGAAGTGGTTTACGGTTTACAGTTTGTGAGCGAGCGTAGAGGTTGGGCGCAGGTCCTCGAGAATGCAAGAGCCCAAGGCAAGCTGCGTCTTCGCCCCATTCACGGTGATCCAAAGGTCAACAACGTCATGATAGACAACGGTACCGGACAGGCCGTGAGCATTGTTGACCTGGACACCGTCAAGCCCGGCCTGGTTCACTATGATATTGGCGACTGTCTGCGCTCCAGCTGTAATCCTCTGGGAGAGGAAACCGAACGCTGGGAGATGGTTCGCTTCGACCCGGAACTGTGTCAGGCAGTTTTGCAGGGCTACCTCTCGGTGGCAAAAGATTTCCTCACAGAGAATGACTATGATTATTTGTACGACGCGATCCGGTTGATTGCGTTTGAGCTGGGACTGAGATTCTTTACCGACTATTTGGAAGGCAACGTTTACTTCAAGGCCGAGCACCAGGAACACAATCTTGCCAGGGCGCTCGTCCAATTCAAGCTCACCGAGAGTATCGAATCCCAAGCGGAGGCCATCGGCGGAATCATCCAGGGGATGAGATGAAATGAGTTTTATTATTGCAATTTTCCAGCATTACCCTGCTTTCTCCTGACTCCTGAATTCTGGCTCCTGTCTCCTTTTTGATCAACATCGAGCTCGAAGAGCCTTGTAGGAACCGGATCATTTAATCAAGAGTGTTTAACGACGATACCAAGATAACCGTCCACGGTGAGCTGATCGCCGGTTTGGATGAGGGAGGCGGCATTGGGAACGCCTGTTACACAAGGGAGGCCATATTCCCTGGCAATAATAGCCCCATGAATCAGCATGCCACCTCTGCGCTCCACGATTCCCGCCGCCAGAGGTACGACAAAGGTCATGTTGGGATCAACCGCATCACATACCAGGATCTCGCCGGCCTTGAAATCGAATAGGTTCGAGGGACTGTCAATGACCCGTGCGCTTCCCCGAACCACCCCCGGACTTGCGGGTTGCCCGATAAGCTGTCTTGGTCTTACTTGGAAATAGGGCTCATCGGCTCTAGTGACGGCTGCGGTCTCCGGCACGTAATTTGGGTCATTTAGGGCATTGATTATTTCCATGGGGTCGAGCCCTTCCAACCGAACGTTTCCTCGATCCTGCAGACGAGTTTTACTTTCCTCAACCGCCAAACGCAGTTGATTCTGGATCATGCCAAGATAGATGTTATCATCGTCTCGCAGTCTGTAGCTGGCTCGGCCCAGATCCAAAAGCTCTTCCATATTTTCCCTTTTTTCACCCTCGAAACTGGAGAGGAAACTCGCTGTTAAGCTTTCAATATCACTGGCACGAAAGCGCTCTTTTGCGGCAGGTCGGGCGGCCATTTCCAGCAACAGCCTGACGATGCCGTCGCTCCCCTGGGTGCAAAGCTCTGCCGAGCAGGACAGGTCTCCAAAGCTGTCTATGAAGTCATTCAATGTCCTAGAGAATGGGTGGTCCGGTGGGGGATAGCTCTGATGCCTCAGGTCTTCGGCCAGGTCTGAATCCCCTCTTATCATCGCGGCCATATGTTCGAGGCTCCTGTTCCTCTCCAGGCTCACCATCTCCGTCGCTCCCAAAAGATCCATGAACTCATATGGGTCACTGGGTCGAACCGAGTCGTTATAGACTTCACCGAACAACCTGATGCCGTGCGCCAGTGGGATGAACTCGCTCCAGTATGTCTCTTTCCATCTGTCGTGAGATCGTCGTCGGGCGGAAAGCTCTTCAGCCAATTCTGAATCAGAAAGTCTGGTTAGATCCTTCACTGCAAAAGCTTTGGCTTCTCTTTCCATTTCAGGAATAAGCTCGCCTTCGACCTTGGCACGCAGCCCTTTCAAATTAGCAAAGCTCCTCCTGAGGCTGAAATACCAGGCCCGATTGTCGGTTTCGTCCTTTCCTTTGACGGTAGTGATGGGGCGAGACTGCAGCACGAAGAGTTGGTCTCCCACAAAGGTCCACTCCACATCTTGAGGGGAGCCGAAAAGTTCCTCTGCTTCGAGAGCGAGTTTGAACACTCTCGCAACCTCCTCATCGTTGAGTGGCGGATGATCCCGTTGGTCAACGGATAATGTTTCCAATTGGGTTGATTCCCGTGCCGCGACCACCAGCTTGCCTCTCGTTGCGGGGAAATGACTAATAATCGCACCGCTCTTACGATCCACCAGCCACCGGTCAGGTTCAATACGACCATCGACCAGTCCCTCGTTTAGCCCATAGACGCTTTCAATCACAGCTTGGTAGGGATCATTGGGATTTTTTCCAAAAACAACCCCGGAGCGGTCGCCCACGACGAGTTCCTGAACCACGGCAGCCATTGAACTTTTTTCCACATCCAGGCCGAGCTCCTGCCTGTAAAGAAGAGCCCGGTCCGACCAGAGAGAGGCCCAAACAAGTCGAAGGTGTTCAAAGATGGCAGCCAAGCCTTGCACATTCAAATAGGACTCGTGCAAACCTGCGAAAGAGGTGCGGGATGAGTCTTCACCTGGGGCAGATGAGCGCACTGCCACCGGTTTTCCAGGGAACATGGATGGCATGGAATTCTCGAGTGCAGCGCGCAGATCACTTGGAATGTCCGTCTTCATGAAGAGATTACGAATCCTGAGGGCGGCATCCCACATCTCTTCCCAGCGAACTTCGGCAAAATCCTTGCGATTGAGTTCCATTGATATTCGTGCGCCCAGTCCTGTTGTGGCCAGGTAACTATGATAGGCATCCACGGTTACGCAAACCGTCTCCGGCACCTTCATTCCACTTCGCGCCAGAGTCGCCAGCGCAAAACCCTTGCCGCCGACACGCTCGCGGTCATCAATGCTTATAAGATCAAGGGTGAGGATCGGTTCCATCACTTTACATGTAACTCCATGACGTTCTGGAATCTTCGCACCAGATAGTATGTGTCCACCATGACGCGCAAAACAGCACAACTGGGAGATCGGACAAATTCCTCTAGCATGGGATGTTTGGCCAGATAGATTGCCAGTATGTCCTCTCGTTCCGATTCCGGAACCTCTTCCGCTCTGCCCGTCGCCGACACAGCTGCGGCTTTGGAAAAATCGAGGTCTTGGTTGGAGCGATTATCGATCAGAATGCTTACCCTGGAATCTGCAGTGATGTTGGCATACTTGCGAGTGGCACGGGCTGTCGCAAAAAAGAGGCTTTTGAGGTCCTTGCTGGCCGTAAACGCCACCAGATTAGCGTAGGGTTGCCCCTCACACTGAGTGCCGAGCACCGCAAGCCTTTGTGAGCTGAATAATTCTTGCAAAACCTCCTCGAGCTCCCGTTCATCCTTCAACATGCTGACCTTCTTGGTGCCAGACTTATCCACGCGTCACCTCTTCTAGCTCACTTGTTTGTTCCTGAGTTTGGTTAACAAAATGCGATAGAGGGCCAGCAGTTCGCCCAAAGGCTTTGCTGAGGAAATAGCATCAGAAATTTCCTTCGCATCCACACCGTACCGGTCACAGAGCAGGCGGGCCTGGTGGTGAGTGGGCAACCAAATCAACTTTTCGGCGACGGCCTCAATGGTTCCGAATATCCTGAGAAAGTGACCCAAGTTGAGGATAAAGTAGATGCGGTCTGGAAAAGGCGAGCCCACCTCAATTTGTCCATCACGGTCCCAGACAAAACAGCCAACATGAGGCTTCCATGTCAAGCCGGCTTCTTTGAGTTGAGTGGCAAGAAGGCGATGCTGCTCATCGAAGGAAATTGGGGGCAGGTCGGTCTCAGGGTTGAATGGCGTCGGCTTCATGGATTTAACCTCACATGGTCCTCGCTCTCGTAATCTCTCAAAACCTTCAAACCCTTTGCCGCACTCTTTTCCTTATCCTTGATCTCTAGCATGATGTCAAAATCCAACCCTTTCACCTCGGCGAGAAATTCTCTGAAGTGGGACAGATCCATGGTTTCGGCGTGAGCACCTATTCGCTGTCCTTGCTGCTGGCTACTGTAATCAACCATGGGAACGCCGTCATCTTTTTGCCAGGTTGTAGCGGCAAGTGCAAGTCCCTCCTTCAATGTTTCGCCGTTGTTGAGGCACTGGTGGTGAAAGCTGTCGAAAAGAACCGGGATGGTTGTAGCATCATGAACTCTCAGACAATCTTCAAGGCTGAACAATCTATCATCATTTTCGATGACGAGTCTAGTCTTGAGAGGCTCGCAGAGGGACTTGTATCTTGCAATGAACCGCTCGATGGCACTGGGCTTATCCCCATAAACTCCGCCCAAGTGAATTTGTATTTTTGCGGTCCGGTCGAGGCCCATGGCGTCAAGCAGGGTGCAGTGGTATTCCAGTTCATTAACACTCCGCGAATAAACATCTTCTTTAATCGCGTTTATTAGGACAAACTGGTCGGGGTGCATGGATATCCTTATGTTGTGCTCTTTTATGAACTCGCCGACTTTTTTAAGCTGCCCCCTAAAATGGCCGGCCCAGTCAAAGGTGCACACAGGGTGTGAGGCAAATGGGACCAGGTCAGAGCTTATTCTAAAAAAAGTGAAACCGTTCTGAACATTGTACTGCAAAATCTTAACAAGGCAGTTTAAGTTGTTTTCCACCTTTTCAACCAGTCGCTCCTCCGTGTAGGAGGCTAGTCTGAAAGTGGAATTGCTTGAGCAACCAATGCCACGATTTATGCACGGGTATCCAATTTTCATGACCATCCCCAAAAATTTTGCCTCTAAAACGAACTGTAAAAATATAGTGCCGAGCTGAGCAACTTACAATGGCCTCTTGAGGGTTAGTTTGCTGAAACCAAAAAAATATGGTTGACGCAGGAGGGAGGGGGTGTAATAATTTTTAGTAGCAAAAAAATCTTCCGCCCTTGACTGGCGTAAGCCGAGTACTTATTTTTACGCCCAGTGAGCGGCATGGAAATCTCACACTAGTAATCATTAATTTCAACTAAAAAACCAAAATGGAAGGAGGGAAGAAAAGATGGCAGAACCGACAAAAGGGTCAATGGTTTATGTATACGACAAAGAGGGCAATGCTTACATCTGTGACATCGACGATTTAAGAGACGCGTCAAGCGTAAGCGATGAAGAAAAAGCTACTTGTACCGATTTGGATCGGGGCGGCTTTAGCAGAAACGAATAAGTCTTCAGAATTTTCACCCTAACACCGAAGGCGAGTGATGCCTCACTCGCCTTTTCTTATCTCCAACCTCCTGAAAAAAGTCTTTGATTCCTGCCATTTTTTTCTGCCAAACCTTGACCTTCCCAAGCAAGCCATTTCCTTGACATGTACCGGGCAATGATTATCAACACAAGGAGTTTACTGGCAAGGCGAGCATAACGAAACATAGGAAATTTCAACAAGAACATGAAGAGCAGCGAATCGGACAGAGTTCCCATGGCAAAGAAAGTCGCCTATGCGGCCCCGGCATTCGCTCTGGCGGTTGTGGGGATTCCTGTATACGTCTACATCCCTAAGTTCTACACCGACGTGGTGGGCGTGAACATCGCCATCCTCGGTTATTTGCTTTTGGCAGTAAGACTCTTCGACGCCATAACCGACCCGGCAATTGGGTATCTCTCCGACAAAACTCAAAGCCGATTTGGCAGACGCAGACCATACATCGCCTGCGGCGCAATTCTTCTCGCTGTATCCATGTACTTTCTCTTTAACCCGCCCGAGGCTCCTCCCCTCTTCGAGACCGCCTGGTTCGGCATTACGATCTTTTGTTTGTTTTTCTTCTGGACAGCAGTTGTGGTTCCTTACGAGTCTCTGGGACCTGAGATTACTTTTGACTACGATGAGCGGACCACCCTCCTGGGCATGAGGGATGGGGCCCTCATTGCTGGCACTCTCGCAGCGGCAAGCTCGCCGGCAGCTGTGGCTTGGGCCTTTGGTCTTGCGCCAACCAGTGAAGGGGAGCGGGCGAAGTTTTTCTGGATCGCTGTACTATACACTCCCTTACTGATTGCCTTCTGTTGGTGGTGCGTGTGGTCCATACGCGAAAGGGTCCAAATTACTCAAGCGGACAAGCAAGGGTTGCTGCAAGGACTTAAGCAAGTGTCGCAAAACAGGCCATTCGTAATTCTGCTGATCTCATACATAATCGCCGCCTTCGGCAGCAATCTTCCGGCAACACTGATCCTCTATTACGTGGAATATGTCCTGCAATCAAAGCAGGCTGACCTGTTCCTCTTGATCTACTTTGTCACCGGGGTTCTGTTCTTGCCGGGATGGATCTTTTTGGCCAGGAGGTTTGAGAAGAAGGTGACCTGGCTTGCCGCCATGGTCATCAACACCGGTGCCTTTATTGGTGTCTTCTTTCTTGGACCTGGCGATGCTCACATCTACGGAGTTCTGGTCTTTCTTTCCGGGATCGGCTTCGGCGCTACCCTGGCTATACCCTCTGCCATGCAGGCCGATGTTATTGATTACGATGAGCTGCTGACCGGCGAAAGACGTGAGGGGCAGTATATTGGTATCTGGTCTATCACCAAAAAGCTCGCCGCAGCACTGGGTGTGGGCATAGCCTTGGCGATTCTGGGCGCTGTGGGCTACACCCCAAACGTGGAACAATCCGAGCAGGTACAATTCACTCTCAGGGTCATGTATGCCCTGATTCCGTCCTTGTGTAACATGGCAGCATTTGTCATCGCTCTTGCCTATCCCATCAGTCGCAGGGTTCACAGAGAAATTCTGGCTGCCATTAGTGAACGACGTGCTGGACGGACCGTCGCCGATCCACTCCGGCCCGAGCGCATCACTTGAGCCAGCGGAGATCTGCGAGTGAGTGGGAAAAACAGGAATAGAGAATGGACAGTGCGTTATCAATCTACGGTTTAAATCTGGGAGCGATCATCGGTCTCATGACAACCGTATGGCTCTTAAGCCTGGTAAAGAAAGACGCCAGTATCGTGGACATTTTCTGGGGTCTAGGCTTCGTGCTCATCGCCTGGCTGACCTTCGTTGCGGCCGATGGCTATGTGGGCCGCAAGCTCCTGATTACACTGCTCACGACGATTTGGGGACTGCGGCTGGCCGTCTATATTCTCTACCGCGGTTGGGGCAAGGAGGAGGACCGCCGCTACCAGGCTTGGCGGGCGCAATATGGCGAGCGTTTCTGGTGGGTAAGTTTCTTTACCGTCTTTGCACTTCAGGCCGTGCTATTGTGGGTCATTTCCTGGGTATTGCAAGCGGGCCAACTTTCATCTGAACCTGCCAGGCTTGGGTGGCTTGATGGCCTGGGGGCAATCATCTGGGCTGTTGGCTTTTTTTTCGAGGCAGTGGCCGACTGGCAACTGGCACGCTTCAAGGCCGATCCGGCAAACAAGGGTAAGGTGATGAACCGGGGACTCTGGGGTTATACCAGACATCCCAATTATTTTGGTGAGTCGCTGGTCTGGTGGGGTCTATTTCTGATTACCTTGGCGACCCCCGGTAGTTGGTGGGTTATCATCAGTCCGCTGGTTATAACTGTTCTGCTTCTGAAGGTTTCCGGTGTTACGCTTCTGGAGAAGACCATGCTGGATAGTCGCCCCGAATATCAGGATTACATAGACAGCACAAGTAGTTTTGTCCCTTGGTTTCCCAAAAAGGAAGGGCCATGAATATTGGTGTTGAGCTTACAGAACGGGGTCTTCTTCCAGATTGGTTGATCCGCTGGGGTATCCGCAACTTGGACAGAAAACGGTTGCGCCAGGAAGACCGTGGAAACAAGGAGGCGCAACGTCAAGCCTTGAAACGATTCATTGCCGAGCTCCGCAAAAGCCCCATCGCCGTGGAGATTCACAAGCCTAAGGAACAACACTACGAGCTCCCACCCGCCTTTTTTCAGAAGGTACTGGGTAAGCGGATGAAATATAGTGGCTGTTACTGGCCTCGTGGTGTCATCTCTCTGGACCAGGCTGAAGAAGCCATGCTCCAATTGACCTGCGAGCGGGCGCAGCTTGAAGATGGCATGAAGATCCTCGATCTCGGCTGTGGTTGGGGTTCCCTTTCCTTATGGATAGCCGAGAAGTATCCCCACAGTAAGGTACAGGCTGTATCCAACTCCCGCCCACAAGGTGCATTTATAAGGGCAGCGGCTGAGGCCAAGGGGTTTGGAAACGTTGAGGTCGTCACTGCCGATATGAACCATTTCAATCCTCAGAATAGCTTTGACCGGGTCATGTCCGTGGAAATGTTTGAACACATGCGAAATTGGGAGCAGCTTCTGGGCCGCATCAGCAACTGGCTCGAACCAGAAGGAAAGCTCTTCATTCACATATTCACCCACCGCAAATTTGCCTACATTTTCGATACGCACGGAGATGACAACTGGATGGGACAACATTTCTTTACAGCCGGTTTGATGCCATCAGATGACCTGATATTCCACTTCCAAGATCACCTCAGCGTGGAGGATCACTGGCGCGTGAATGGCACCCACTACGAGAAGACAGCAGAAGCTTGGCTTGACAATCTCGATAGGAAAAAGGGTGAGATCATGCCAATCCTGGCTGAGGTCTATGGTGAATCACAGGCCAAGCGGTGGTTGCAGCGGTGGCGCATATTCTTTCTCGCCTGCGCTGAGCTGTGGGGCTATCGGAAGGGTGAGGAGTGGTTGGTGTCGCACTATCGACTAAGTAAGCAGATCCACCGAGACAGATAATATTTAAAAAACGAGAGTTATATCGCGAATTATAGCAGTCGAGTCGCCACAAGAAACCCGCCGGTGGAAACCAGCCCACAGAGCACCATGCCCCAAAGGATGTCCACCACGACAATTACCTTTGGCCAATCTTTCAGCGTTGCCAGATTGGTGAGATCGTAGGTGGCGTAGGTAAAAAGACCGTAGAGTACACCCAGTATGGCCGTCCGGCTCAGGGAAGCAGAGGTAATTCCCGGCAATATGGCGAAGATCATTATTCCGAGAATATAAAGTAGATAAAAGAGTATCGCAGCAATCCAATTGACACGATCCCTGAAGAACTGACCGAGATGCTTGTTGTAAAAATTCTTGGCAACAACTCCCAACCAGAGAATGTCAACGGCGAAAAATAATACAGCCGTTGACAAATAGATTTTGACAAGGTTTGCTTCTATCATGCGCTATTTTCCTGTTTTCATAAAAAGTTAGCGGGCGCATTCTGACTAGCTGTCGTAGGAATAGGTGATAACAACCTTGCTGTACTTCCCAGAAGCGTCTGCCAAATTAGAGATTCCCTCATACCGTAACAGGCGGCGTGTCTGCAGATCGTACTCGACGTCAACATGGGGCGCAAACAGCCTCAGAAACCAATTATCAATGTCAAGCCGAATATGAAGGGTGTCATCTTCGATCTTTCTTTTGCGAATGCGGAATTTGAATTGATCCAGTCGGGACGGCATGACCAGTCGCACGTGAAAGACCTCCCCTCGGGCAATGGCCTCAAGGTTGTTGGCGACAAAGTGATGAAAACCCTGGCCGACTATTTGATCTGTTTTTCGCTTGAGATACTTGGCCTCAAAATCATCTTCAGGGCTCTCTTTTCGGAATAACCGAACGCGATCATCTGCAACTTCCGCTCCATCTTCATATTGAGCGCGAATATCTCTGAAATCGTAGCTGCCAAACTGAGGTCCGTGGGTGTAGTCGGAAATCAAGTCACCAATTTTTCTATCAAAAGGATCATAGTAGACTGTTTGACTTTTACTAACTGTGCCATTCTCGTAATTGACAAAATGACGTTCAGTGTATTGCAAAGCACCTCTGGGATTCACTGCCTTACCAGTAAAAGTTTCGTTGCTTGCCTCGGCAGTAGATAACCCCGAGACGATCAGAGTTGCAATCATAATCAATTTCGCTGCACCTAAATAGAGACCAAATAGTGATTTGCTTGACATGATTCATACCCCCCGCCTTTTAACCTCAACTGAAAATATTCGGTGCGTTGAATCTAATTGAATGCAAAGTTAAGGTTCGAATTGAATATGTCAAATCACAGAGGAAGCAGATGGTGTTGTTCGGGGTCTATAATCCCTTATTCTGAGACGATTCACAGCTAGGGTAGGAAATACCTACCATTTTGCACAATTTTTTCTATAATTGTTTGAATTCTAAAGAAAACTATTCTAGTTAAGTATTAGTTAAAATTATGAAAATCTAAGTTAAAATGCGTTGTAACCCCTGAGAATGGATAAAGCTATGATCAAACTTATGAAATTTTTTTTCGCTCTCGTACTTTTTGGAATGCTTTCAATAATGCTAGCTGCAAGCCTTGACCAAAACATTTTTGAAGCAGTAGGCGAAATGTGGCCCAACTGGTGGTTTAAGGCCGCGATGGCGGATGCTTATTTTGGTTTTCTGACAATCTTTGTCTGGGTTGCGTACAAGGAATTACTCCTCTGGCGTAAACTGGTTTGGTTTGTGGCTTTCATGCTATTGGGTAACTTGGCAATTTCAACATACATATTGCTTGAGCTCTCCAAGTTGCGAGCAGGTGATACTTTTGACATATTGCTTACGAGGCGCAATGAATGAAGAGCCTGGGTGATTTAATATTTTAGAAAGATTCAGTTGGGAGGGAAACAATGGCAATTGAGAGAGTTTCTGTGTTCCGCTTATACCCCTTCGAGGTTGGACAAAAGATCAGGATCGAGGGGGGCATCCGTGGAGGTGATTGGGAGGTAATTGGTGTTAGCGATAAGACAGTGAAGCTGCGATGTCCAATCTCCTTCAGAGAATTTGATTGGAACCGATTCTGTTATC
Source organism: Syntrophobacterales bacterium (assembly GCA_050124835.1). Lineage (GTDB taxonomy): Bacteria > Desulfobacterota > Syntrophobacteria > BM002 > BM002 > BM002. The sequence goes on from JASFEM010000038.1 coordinate 23,102, forward strand.
TCGTGGATGAGAGAGAGGCTGAAGAGTGGCCTAAAGAAGATTAGCCAGGTCAAGTTCCGCTAGCTCTGCTAGCTGAAAAGGTTCAAAATGCAAGGTGCAGGGAAAGAAAGAATACCAAAGTCTCATTTTACCCTGTACCTTGAGCCCTGTACCTTATACCCATTTGGGTCAGCTCAAAGCCAAAGCCCCATTCCTTACTATCATTCCGTAAATTCGAGCGGTGGCAGGATGGGCGGGCGGCGGCAGAAGGGTTTGGTGAGGAGCACCTGAACGTCCCCCAAATATCGCTCAGTGAAACCCCCTTCACAGTAGCAGAGATAATACTCCCACATCCGGATAAAGGTTTCCGGGTAGCCCAGTGCTCTCACTTTGTCAATATTGTTAAAGAACCTCTCCCTCCACATTCGAAGCGTCCTGGCATAGTGGTCCGTAATGTCCTCGAGATGGTAAAGCCGCAAATCCGTTGCACGGGCAATGGAACGGGATATAGCTGCAATGGAGGGTATGCAGCTCCCGGGGAAAATGAAGCGTTTTATGAAATCGACAGACCTCTTGTGCTGGTCGAAAACCTGGTCGGCGATGGTAATGGCCTGAAGGAGCATCATCCCGTCTGCTTTCAAGAGCTCACTGCAAGCTCGGAAAAATCTGTCCAAATACTGATGTCCCACCGCCTCTATCATTTCGATGGACACCAGCTTGTCATATTTTCCCTTGAGATCCCGGTAATCCATGAGCAGCAGATCCACGCGCTCACCAACACCCGTTTTTTCTATGCGCTCTTTCGCCAGTTCATACTGCGATTTAGAGATGGTGGTAGTGGTAATGCGGCAGCCGTAATTCTTCACGGCATGAATGGCAAAACCGCCCCATCCCGTACCAATCTCGACCACATGATCCGCGGCTGAGAGTTGGAGCTTCTTACAAATACGGTCGTACTTGGCTATGGACGCCTCTTTTAGCGTACTGCCTTCGCGCTCAAAAATGCCACACGAATATGTCAGGGTCTCATCGAGAAAGAGAGCGTAGAAATCGTTTCCCAGGTCATAGTGAGCTGCTATGTTGATTCGACTTCCCTTTCTTGTGTTGCTACGCAAGAGGTGGAAAAACTTGTGGAGTGGAGCGGTAACTCTCGCCCAGCCCTTCTCCATCCCCTCGAGTACTTCCCGATTCACTGCAAGGATGCGGACAACGGTGGTTAAGTCGTCTGCAGACCACTGACCGGTCATATAGGACTCGCTAGCGCCAACACTGCCGCCAAATAGCGTACTGGTGTAAAAACGCGGATGATAAACCTTGATGGTGGCCTCCAGAGGGAAATCATCACTCTGGTGTCCAAAGGTTCTTTGCTCAGAGCCATCCACGATGGTCAATTGTCCGCGACGCAAGCCACGCAGCAAGGAATACAGCACTTTCTTTGCCAGTGCATCGAGGGGACTGGGTCTGGTTTCCTCGAGGGAACTGGCCTCAGACGGTACAATTGATTGTGTCATGTCTGCCTAGCCTCCCCTTTAACCTTTCGCTTGGCCGGGTGGACATAGAAAGGTGCCCCTTTGGACCACAACCGCAACGCCTGCAAGTATATCATCGTGGTGACCTTGGCGGTCATCAGCGGATATGCCAGCAAAACGCGAGTCAAAGCGCGGCCACTTATCTCCCGCCGCTTCAAGGTCAGAGTAGCATCAAACAGCTTCGTATCGTCTTGGAGGTTTATCATATGCACATTTAATGATTGCCCGGGCTCTCGAAATCTCCAATCGTAGTGAATCCCCATATCCATAAAGGGTGAAATATGAAAATTTTTGGCATGCTGATAACGCTTCCATCCTCTTAAGGGATGCTCATTGAGGTCTTCACCGAGGACGTAACAGTATTCTTCACCCCAAGGTGTGTTGTGTATCTCTGCGACGATGGTTTCCACATGCTGGTCGGTTTGGTCGTAGCAATAATACAAGCTTACCGGATTGAAGCAATAGCCAAAGTACCGCAAATGGGTGAGTAAACGAATCGGGCCGGTGGTCCGCCGGCCAACCCGCTCCTCCACCAGGTCCCGGACCGCCTGCTCAAGTGGAACCTTCGGATTACCCAGGTGGTCTTTGCGGCGGACATACGCAAGGTTAACCTGTTCGCTTGACCACAAGAGACGATCCTCAAATATCGTGGGCAATTCGGCCAGGTCGAGAAACATCAAGAACAACCGATACCGAAATGCGTTCTGCACGGGTCTGAAACGACGGTGACGAACATATCCCTCGTAAATACAACTATTCATCATTACAGC
>JASFEM010000039.1:0-25108 GCA_050124835.1 Syntrophobacterales bacterium
CAAGGTTTAGTTTTCTTCAAAAATCTCTTGGCTCTTTCCTTCATTATCTTCTGGTTCCTTCTTGAAATAAAGCCAGACAAGGATACCAATGAAGGCAAACACCAAAAGGTTAAGAAGTTTGTCCATAAAGTATTCCAAGGTCATCGAGCCACCTCTGATTTCAGAGCTTTTAGAAGGCAAACCGCCACCAAAAGCACGATATTAATGAAGGGTAAGGCTGCAAGAGCAATGATACTCTTCACCGCGTCGATACTATTCGACAGGATCATGACCAGGCCAAGAGCTCCCAGGATTACGCCCCATATGAGCTTCGTTTTCTTATCCGGATTTAAGTCCCCTCCGGTGGAGAACATGGAAAGGACGAAAGAGGCGCTCACCACGCTCGTGACCACAAAAAGAAAAGCAGCCAGAACCGTGGCAACGGTGGTCAGAGTGCTCCACGGCAGATGCTCGAGCACAAAAAAGGTTGTGTTGTTGACGTTTGTCCTTACCACTTCCAGAATCGCATCATTGACCCTGAGTACACCGTAGAAGCCGATGCTGCCAAATACCCCGAACCAGAAGATGGAAAAGATCGTTGGAACCAGGACAACGCCCAATATGTACTCCCGTATGGTACGCCCTCTGGATATACGTGCAATGAAAACACCAACAAAAGGAGCCCAGGCGAACCACCAGACCATGAAGGTGAGTGTCCAGGACTGAAACCAATTGCCGACCTTTTCATCGAAGAAGGTGTATGTTTGAAATCCATGGGGAACCGCGCGGGCAAAGTAGTCGCCGATAGCTCCGGTAATGCCACTCATCAAATAGTAGGTGGGTCCGGTGAGCAGCACGAAAATCATGAGTCCGCCGGCGATGGTCATGGCAGTGTTGGAAAGGGTTGCCATACCCTTGCTCAGATCCACCATCAGAGGAGGAATGTAAAAGGCACAGAGAACGGCAAAAATCACCCCTGTGAGCCATAGATCAGAATTGTGCAGGCCGAAAAGTGTCTCAACGCCGCTTTGAACCTGAAATACCCCCATGGCGATGGAGCCACCGATGCCGATTGCTATGGCATAGATGGCCAGCAGGTCACTTAACCAGCCGACACTCCTTGTCCAGGTTCGCTGGCCAAAAGCCGCTTGCATCGGAGCGCTCACCAGGCTTGGATAGCCCTTGCGAAAGCTGAAATAGGCCATGACCAGGCCGGTTACAGCATATATGGCCCAGGCGTGAAGACCCCAGTGAAAGTTGGTAAGAAAAAGCGAATGCTCCGCGGCTTTAGGACTGATCATGTATTCACGGGCCAAATCAAAGTGCGAAAGCGGTTCGGCTGAGCCCCAAAAGAGAAGCCCCACGCCCATTCCTGCTGCAAAAAGCATGGCCAGCCAGCTTACCGTAGAAAACTCCGGTTCATCATCGTCTTTACCGAGTTTGATCTTGCCATATCGAGAGAAGGCGAGCCAGATACACAGAATCAACAGGAGGCTCGCTGAGAGCATGACAAACCAACCTCGGCTGGTGAACATGACGCCTGTTAGTGTTGTGGAAAACTTGGTAAGTCCCGCCGTGTCAACTATACCCCAAAAAGCGATAAGGCCTGTCAAAGCGAGTGCTATGAGCAGCAGTGGGTTTTTGAACACGTTCTCACCTTTCCGTCAGCAAAATAGTTTCCCGTTAATCTTAAGTACCTTCAGATATTTTGTCAAAAAGCGAATCGCCCCAAACAAATGGTTCCCTAAAACATTGCCCATGGATATTGGTTCATAGTCTTTAAGAGGTGATGCTTCTCGGGGCCTTGGCTCAAAATGCTGGGATAAAACTTTATATGTATGGATTAAAAATATCTTGCCAAGATGTGAACTTGGCCAGAGTTTAAGGTATGAGGAGTATACCTGAAGTTTTCTGAGGTTCATATGGTGATAAGGATGGAGCCCATCTAGGCCGATGGAAAACTGTGGATTACATTCCTTAATCTACACTCCCGCTTCTAGTGAACCAAACACAGAATGTGGTAGATGCCGATGTGGGGGTCAGGGTTTAGGTGTGCAATCTGTTCTTCTGAAAATCAATTGGCTACTGTAGTTGTGAACGAATCGGGTTAACAGGCTTCCGATATACTCAAAAAGATGTTTGCAAAGGAATTCATTAAAAAAGGTGGGGGAAGTGCCTCCCACTAACCCTGTTGGGTTAGCCCCAACAAAACCAGGGGAGGCAACTGCCAGTCTGCAACAACTCTTGCCCGGCTGCTACTCTGGCACTGAGCGGATGGCAGGAGCTGGTGTTGTTGCGGCCGGATGTGGGAGATATCCCGTATCCAAGTTTGGATTAATCTCTTCCACTCGAGAAGTTGCAAGGTCCCCCCAAGTCGAATTTCGAGCTTTCGATCAAACGGTACTGACCTAGATATATCCATTCATCAATAGATTTCACCTTCATTAGACCGCTGGTCTCGTTTTGACTTCGTCACTCTTCTTCCCATGCTTGAGGTCCGAGTCATTTTCGGACAAATCTATAATTAACGTATTTAATGTATCCAGAAGTGCGGGGTCTATCTTGGCTGACTTCAGATGTTTTAATGAAGCTTGCGCTATGAATTTTCTGTCCTCACTGCCAATCTTGATGAATCGTACACCCATCCCACGTGGTGTAATTTCGTCATCCGGCCCGTAGATATTTGACCACACCACCTCAGTCTTGGCTGCCATGACGTGTTTTGAATTTGGAATATGAATAGCAATTTCTACAACTTCATTTAGTCTTAGCGGTTTTTGACAACGGATAAAAACCCCGTTCGGAGTGACGTTTAGTGTTACCCCTTTTGTAGAGCCCTTATTGGTTTTCACCGAAACTGGCCATTTGATGCCGGCTCTGGGGTATGCGCGTCTTTCACTTTTCATACATCCCCCTTTCCCTACTCGTGGGTACTTCTGAGGTTTTTTAATTATAGTTAGACTTTTGCTGGAGACTAATCTTTGAAATGCAGAAGTAATGCCACGAAAAAATAATCGTATAAAACCAAAATAAATTCGAGGGTTAACGAAGTTTTTGGGTTTTCACTCTTTTTAAATAGACAAGCGAATCTGGCCAAATAGTTAAAAGCGGGTGGTCAATTTGCCAAATTTGGTCAACTGGCCAAAAAAGAATTGGCGGAATGGCCAAGGCCCGATTGGTGCGTGAGGTTGGTTAGCTTAAAACGAGAGAGGGGAGAGACTTGCTTAGACAACCTCTAAGACTGCCTCGAGACGGTTTGTAACAGCCGGAAAACTCAATCCTGCCGGCTGCCCATTTGTTTGGAAGGAAATCGCTCAGGTTGTGGTCATCAGTTTTCTATTTCGGTCATAAACGGATGATATAGTTCCGCTGCCGTCTTTCTTGATAATAGAGGCTTTGAGCACGTGATTCACGCCAATTCTGACGATGTCGCCATGGTTGAGTTTTGCGCAAACAACGCCTGTTCCATTCACTATAGTGCTGTGTTTGCTCGCTCTGTCCCCAATGAACAACTCATCCCCGATTTGGATAATGAAAGCATGATTGCGGGAGACCCCAGGATCATCAATCACAATGTGATTCTCTGGAGCACGGCCAATAAACCGGATATCTCCATCTTGGAGCCTGTACTCTCTTATGGTGACATTATGGTATTTCAATTCAAGTCTAAACACGTCTTCGCCCCTTGGTTTGCCACAAGCCAAAAAGAAAACGTATTTGGGAAAACTCATATCCTCTAATCAAGTATGCAAGATTACAGCCAATCCAATCAATAATACGCTGATGATCAATATTTCAAGAATGGCTGTTTCCATCACTACTCTTCTTGGTTTTTGTTTCCGGGTTGTTCGGACAGCCTTCACACAGGATGGGTTCCTCATACCACCAGACGCACTCTCCGCATTTCTCGCTCGGTCGCTTCTCCATAGCTTGATCACCTGCAGAAATCAAAACCAAGAGAGCTTTCACAGCATTGCACCGTTAATGTTTTCTTACTTAAGCAGATGTTGTGCCAGAGAGGTAAGAGGATAGAAATCAATTGAAAATCAAAAGGTTATGAGCATCAGTTATTTTTGATCTATTTCGGCAAGTAACAAAATTGGGCGAAATTGCCAAAACTTGTTCAGTCCAAAGGGCAAGAGTGGGATTAAAGTATGTAATGTTCACTCAGTCCAGGAGATCAGCGGGTCTGTTTGCCTCGCCCGTTGCAGCGAGTGGGTAGAATCCCAGGTCAATAGGGTCCATCGGTATTGTATTTTCTTTTTGTAAGAATGATTTTTCCTTTTTTCATGAAATCGATAACATAGACAGTGGAGGCATATTCGCCTCCATGAGTCTCATAGACTGACAGTAAGACATCGTAATCGACGTTCTTTACACGGAATAAAGCTATCTTCCTCGCATTCAATATCGTATTAGCCTTGGTAATCTTTGCTAGTACAGAGCCATATTTGTCTTTGCGTTCGTGATCATCTCCAATATATTCCATGGCCGCTTCATATTCTTTATCGGAATATTCTCTTATATCGGATCCACCAAAATAGATCATCTTTTCAATCTGATAATTGTTGATCGAAACCACCGCCATCGGTTCATCCGTTCTATTCTTCTCTGCTTTATACAGGAGTGCGTCTTGAGGGTATCGCGAAAAGGGATATAAAAAATATTTACTGGTTTTTTCTGTCTCTCCTATATATGTCTCTTTAATCAATCGGCTGAACGAGGCTCTGACACTAATCCATTTTGCTTTTTTAATGGGATATATCTCTAGTTGTTTAGAATGCTCTAACCCTTCGAAATTCTGCTGATTGTCAAACCCGCCATCTAATGAAATCCGCTCCAAATATACATTTCCTGACGGGAATAGCTCCCCGATCAGGATATTGTTGTAGAGATCTGTAATATCTTTGTCCTCGGGACCCTCACCCAGCGCTTCTGAGCTCACCATACTTACTATTAAACTGAGTAAAAAAATCGCTATCATCAACTTTTTATTCATAATTACCACCTAATGTATATCTAACGGCCGAGCTCGGCGGCCGTGCCGAAGCTCCAACAGGAGCGGAGGCGGATTCGACTGCAGTGAGTTGGGCATCATTTCAAGTTCCGGTTGAAACACTCACTGTAGCAATATATTCGGATTGCTGTATTGTGCTCCCTGCCAATGGATAAGGCTTCAGGTCGAGCAGTGATATATTATAAGTCAGATATGTCGCTTCTGATGGCAAAGACATCGATGTATTAAGCTCTACTGTCTCTGATGTCTGGCTCTGGGAAGTTAATTGTATGTTGACCTTCCCGTTGCCTTCCCAAATGCAATTCGTCCCTTTTGGACAACGTGAATCTTCCGAAACGGACAAGAATTTTACTGAAAGTTGCTGAGGGGAAATGGTCGCCACCTGGCCGACATTGATGTCGAAAGCTTGCCCAAGGCTTGCCGTGATTGACGTTTCTGTGTCGGGCACATAGCCATCTTGGTGATATACATGTGCTGTAAGGGAAAAACAAATCAGAAGAACAAAACCGATTTTCATCAACATTCACACTCGTTGCCCAACTACTTAATGGGCAGGAAATTTTCTGAGTAATACGATAAAGTGCAACTACCCTAAATCTCCAGCTCAAACCAATCTTGCAAAATCCACACCTAGAAGATCAAGTAGTGAGCTAGAAGTGGGGTATTGGGGTGGGTGGGTTTGAAAGTAAAGATGTCATCTCTTAATTCACACGCTGCTGTAGTCTACTGGAAAACAAGATATGGTAGGAGATGCTTGTCTCCTGACGGCTGTACTGGCTTGTTGGGCAAACATGAAACTAAAAAACTGTTTTCTTAAACCATACCATCGCCAAAAACCCGCGGCATATCGTCATCCGTATAGCACCTTTCGCTCTCATCTGGGCACATGGCATCATTTTCTATTTTCCGGCGATCATAGGACGGATCAAGTACCTCATTGTAATATTCGTGTTGAATCAGGAGGTTCATTATTTCACTGGTGCCGGTCCAGATCATTCCTAATCGGGTGTCCCGAAGTGCTCGCTCGATGGGGTAAACATCTGTATAACCGATGCCGCCCATAATCTGCATCGCGTCGTTGACGACATCCCAGGCGGCTTCCGTGGTAAATCTTTTGGCTTCACTGACCAGCCGGCGGACGTTGGGATAGTTTTCATCAACAGCTCGGGCAGCCATGTATGTTAGGGCTCGGGCGGCGTCAAGTTGGGTAATACAATCAGCCACCTTGAAACTGATCGCCTGGTAGTTACGGATTTCTTTGCCAAATGCCCGCCGCTTGTTGGAATATCGGACCGCCAAATCAAGGGCGCCCCAAACCCCCAAACAACCAGCCGCAGATGTGAGGCGCTCTGGGATCATCATCTGGTGAAAGCAAGCCGCGCCGCCGTGCAGTTCACCAAGCAAATTTTCCTTGGGCACCCTTACATCCCGAAATACCAACCGTCCAGTACCGCCGCCGCGGCAACCCATTAACCCGTAAAGATATTCCGTTTTAACACCTGGACCACGATCCACAATCAGTAGGCTAAGCCGGTTATATTTGTGTGCGTTAGGATCAAAGTTTGTTTTACAGTAAACAAGAAAAAAGTCAGCACCTTCAGCGCCAACGATAAACCGTTTCATACCGTTTAGGATGAAATGATCCCCATGAAGTTCAGCCCTGGTCATAGCACCGAAGAAATCGGATCCACCCCGTGGCTCGGTCAAAGCCTCGGCTGCCACCAATTTCCCCTCGATGTAGGGTTTGAGGTATTTTTCTTTTTGCTCCTCCGTGCCAAAGACGTTCAGTGCTTCGCCCACAATGGACGGCATGACAAAAGCGCATCCCAATGCCATGCCTAGACAGCCGATTTCTTCAGTTGCCGCAACTTCCGCGACCCAACTCATCTCACGGCCACCGTATTTTTGGGGAAACCTTATGCCGAATAGGCCTCTCTCAGCAAGCTTTGAGACAAATTCGCGAGGATAGGTGATTTCATCCTTGTCCATTTTCCGCAGGAAATCAGCGGTGACCTCCTCGACAACAAACTGGCGGACGATTTTTTTGAGTTCACGTTCTTCTGGGGTAAGCATAAAATCGTACATGGCGTCTTTTTCCCCTTCCCTGTTAAGTTATGTTTTTTTCCTAACACAACATTAGGTGTAAACGTCGATGTGCAATTGTCACCGCGTGGCCTCAATAAACTCTACGGCAATATGCGCGAGTTCAACTCCCTTGTCCTCTTGTAGAAAGTGCCCAGCACCTCGAATCACGGTGTGGGGTTGTCCCGACGCACCCGGTACGCATTTCTGAAATTTACGATCCAAGCCTCGCGTGATGGGATCACCGTCGCTGAATGCCGTCAGAAATGGTTTGTGCCATCTCTCGAAAACTTTCCATGCTCGCAGATTCGCCACCACTGCCGGATCATCGGGACGGGTCGGCACCAGGGCAGGAAAAGCCCTCGCTCCCTGCTTGTAGCTCTCGTCTGGAAAAGGTGCATCGTACGCGACTGCCGCATCAGGCGACAATCGAGATCGACATCCCGAAGCAACGATACGACTAATGGGGAACCATGGTGAGTATTTCGCAAAGAGCTGCCACAGGCGAAAGATGAGGGGGATCTGCAGGTCCCCTGCCGGAAGCCCACCATTGGCCAGGACAATCCGGGCAAACCGGTCGGGTTGCGCGGCCGCTAACCGGAGACCGATCAATGAACCCCAGTCCTGGCACACTAATGTTATATTCCGCAAATCAATGGCCAGGAGCCATTTCGTCATCCATTCGACGTGGCGCTGATAAGTATAGTCGCGGCGATCTGCGGGCTTGTCTGAGCGGCCGAATCCGACGAGATCGGGGGCGATTGCACGATAGCCATGTTGGACAAATACGGGAATCATGTGGCGGTAGAGATAGCACCACGTTGGCTCGCCGTGCATTAGCAGGACCGAATCGCGGCCAGAATCACCTTCATCAACGTAGTGGATACGTAGATGGTCAACTTCTACAAAGTGCGGAGAGAATGAAAAGCCGGCTAAGTTGGCAAAACGCTCTTCTGGTGTGCGAAGAATCTTCAAGAGCTGGCCCCAGCGGAATCAATACATACCTTGGATACGTCTTCTCTAAAGCTGGAAATTAGCAGCGCAGTCCAGGTTCAAAGGTATGCTCTCTTGAGGGCGGATAAGAACGGGAAATTGGACTTAATTTCATATTAGGTGAAGGTGTCGGCTCATGTCAAGACAGGGCCCAATCGCAAAATGGTGGGCTTAGGAAAGCGGTGAAAGGGTCAAGCTAGACATTCCCATAATTCGCAAGATGTGGGATGAGTATTGAGGAAGCCAGAGTCTAGATTAACTTATGAGAGGACACCATTTGAGGAATAGTCCCAAATGGTCATAAGGTCTGAGGATTTTACTCAGTGATTCGCGCTTCTGATCTTTTTTGAAGCGGTAACATCACTTCCCGCTCGTTTGGAATCATTGTAATAACATCTTCAGGACACTGAAGCTCACATTGCCCGCATCCAATGCATTTTTCGGGATTGGCAAATGATATTTCTTCTTTTACGGAGATAGCTTGCACAGGGCAGTGTACCTCGCATGTCCCGCAGCCGATGCAGAGGGACTGGTCGGAAATATGGGCCTGGTAGTAAGACTTGAAGTGCAATGGCAAAATCCCTCTGTTGTAGGAGCCCAAAACACCACAGCAATCCCAACAACAGTTGCAGATAGCGATTTCAGGTTGGCTGACATCTTCGCTTTCGTGAAAGACCTGATGGACAGCTCCTTTCTCGTGCAAATCTTGAACGAGCGCCAAGGCGTTATCTTTTGAGATGCGCCGGCCGATGCCGTAATCAATTATGTGCCTCGTATAGACACCAATGACAATGCACGCTTCTGCGGGGAAATTGAAACGGCACGGCTCGTCTACCATTTTATGCCATTGCCTGCAGAAGCAGTGCACAACCGCAATGTCGTTTCCGTCACCGTGCTTGTCGATGAGCTCATAAACACTGTCGGAAGGGTAAACCTTTGTTTCAGGTACTTTTATGGCGCGATCCACTGTAATTTTTGTGGCCTTTTTCCTTTCATCCAGTTGTTTCAGGGCCACGATTCTCTGATGAGGTTTTAGTCGACGCTTGTACTTGTAATTCAAAAGACTTCTGACAGGGAAAAAATTCATTCTTCTCCAGGACTTGAATAAGTTATCCAAGCGACGAGCAAACTCTTCCTTTTCAGGTAGTTCACTCCCGTCGGAGAGGTACGTTTCAAACCATCCTACCAAAATCCCGGGGAGGGAGAATCGGTCCTTCCCATCGGGCCCAGCTTGTGACCATACAAGTCCTTTCTTGAGCTGAGTCTTAAAGAAGGGGCGGAACGACTCCTCGGATAGATTGCTTAGAGAAGCAGCCTGCTCATAGGTATGTAGCTCTGTCCCCATGCGCGTTAGAAAATCGACCTCTTCAGGCGTAATCACCAGATCGAAACACTCCAAAAGAGGTTTGGTGATTGGATACGGAAGCTGATGTCGTGAATTCATCAATTTGGCCAATTTACGCAGGCTTTGTTCGCGCTTTTTCGACATCTTTATTTTGCTCATGGCGCGCCTCCATTCAAAAACAAATCCTTAATGTGGATACTGATGAGAAATGTGAAGTCACCCGAACGCTGTGAAAGATTAGATTACATAAACTTCTGCTCCTGGTGATCCAAACACAGAATATGGTAGATGTTGATGAGGAAGTCAGAGTTTAGATTAGGGTATGATATGCTCACGCAGTGCAGAAAGTCAACGAAGCTGTCTGCCTGGTCCGTCTGCATTGACAGGTTAGGCGAAACCCTTAAGACGATGGGGCTTCTGCCTATCCCTGTGCTTGGGATTTCACCTCTCTGGCATTAAAGTAGCTAAAACTCAATTTCTTAGGATGATTAAACTCAGTTCTGCTGTTCTGTGGGGCAAACAGCCTTCAAGCGGTAAAAACGGAAAAAGAAGTTATCAATCGGCAAGATCTCTAGGTCGCAAAAACCAGCCTCCTCGGCATAGCGCAGCAGGGTTTTCGGCCTCATGACCGTTCCTGTCTGTGCGGACGGTTGCTCTGCCATTCCCGCTGGTAAGCAGTGCAGAACACTAAAACCGTACATAAACCCCTCCAGTTCATCCCTTTCGGTAGCAAAGGTCTCACCTACGCGCTCGTCCATGATGAGCACCGCACCGCTTTCTCCCGCCAGACTCAACATCGTCCGCAGCGCTGCCACCGGATCAGACATATCGTGGATGCATTCAAAGGCAGTCACCAGATCATAGTGTCCCGCTAGCGTCGGATCACTGGCATCGCGCAAATGAAATCTCACCCTCTCACTCAAACCAGCCTCCTGCGCATTGGCCCGGGCGCGTTTCACAGAAGGTTCATCCAGATCATAGCCGTCTACAAGGACCTTGGAATAAGCCTGAGCGATGCCAATGCTCGACCAGCCATAGCCACAACCAATGTCGGCAACCCTGGCAGGAGGGTCTGCTTGTAGCCTTGCGTGAATATCGGATATGGATGGAAGCCATTCAGTACCCAACACCTTGAGAAATGTGGTGCGGTTCATACCGGCCTGGCCCTCCCGCACGTCAATGCCGTAATCACCGTAAGATACGCCACCACCGGTGCGATAGGCCTTCAAAACGGAATCCAGGGGATAAGTTGCCCCAACTACGATTTGGGCCAGCGGGGCCAAATAGTTCAAGCTGTCACGTGCAACCAGCACTTCCGCATGGGCGGGCGGCAAGCGAAAACGGCGCGACTTTGCTTCAATGCTTGCATCCTCCACTTCCAGGATCCCAACAACGGTCTGCTGTTCGAGCCACTCCCGCACGTAGCGTTCATGCGTGTTTGTGTGGGAAGCAAGTTCATAAGGAGTGAGCCATCCGTTTTTAGATAACGCCTGATAAAAGCCGAGGCGGTCTCCAATGTAGATGGTAAAAATATCAAAGGTGCCCATGGTAGACTGAAGTAATCGGTTGACGAACTGATCCCGCTGGTGATTCGCTTCTTCAACAGTCGTTTGATCATGGTTGTCCATGATTTCTCTCCCTTTAACATTTACACGTCGCATCTCGAATTCAATGGCTTACTTCCAAAAATAACTCTCCGACAGAGGATTTCAATACGAAAAACTACCATTTGAGTAGCAATTACCTCTGCGCCGGTATGTACTATCTATCTGCAGAAAGCAATGGAAACTGGTCGGGGAAATATCTACTGGAGTGGGTAGGAAGGAGGACGGCGCTTATTGAAGTTTCTAAAACGTTTGCTCTGTATCTAATTGTCTTGTCTGCTTTCTCCTTTAAATATTAATTTTGTTATCCAGTAAAAGGTGCGTTTAAAACCGAAAAGTGCGAATAAAAAGATGAAACATACAATGATAAGAGCAACTAGACCTTCCATCGCGCCACCTCCGTTTTGAGAGTGCCATTATTTTGGAGGGGATTGTCTATTGTCAGGTTACCTGACAACAGGGTGAGGTGCAAGAAAAAACCTCTACCGACCAGAAAGCCGATGGGGCTTAACCTGAGGACATCATGAAGGCACAGGGCAACGAACCTTCACAATGTTAAAGGCAGGTTAGTCAATAAACGCAAAATCTTTTAATCCGAGAAACCACCATTTTGACCCTCCCACGTGGACATCGCAGAGGGTCGGACAAGTGGTCTAGGCGCCCAAAATCAGGAGGTACAGCAGCAAGCACAAGGTGGTTAAACAGATTACAAAAATAGCTCGGAACATAATAAACTCCAATCATTATATTTCCGAACATGTCGTAAAGTCATTTGGACCGATTGCAAACCCGATACTAAGGAAAAAAAAGTCCCCACTAATCGTTTAGCATACTTTCGTGTGCAACCAGGGCGTAAGATGCATAGATTTATATGCAGTTAGGTGGCAAATATTGCACTGTGTCAATATTAGAGCAAACGGTGTGCCAGAATTGCTGTGATCTTGGATTTAAAACTATCGGACATGTGAGAAGTTGAAGTGATAGCCAAAAAAAGCGGTGCCGAAGCTCCTCGGTGTTGTCTGAAAAATGAATAGTGAATGGTAGTGCCGGTTGGTTCTGCCAGTCTGTTCAGTATCCGAAAAAGAGCCTTGAAGTTAGTAACGAGAGGAATGAGGTGAGGATGCCATATGGAGTCTGACACCCATACCATAAGGATTTGACCAAACCACTCTCCCCTTGCCAGTCAGGGCGGTTCCCCTCTGAGGGACAGAAATGACAAATGAGAAAGTTTCCCTTGGTTCCAGAGGCCTAGCACAATAGATGAAGGCTCCACCGCGACTGACGTCTTTTGTCTCCCCTATTCTGGTTCCACCAGAAGTCTCTAAAGTAACAAACCAATTGACTTCATTTCTCGAGTGGTTACGTCTTTCAGTGTTTCTAACTGTTCGTGTCGTCCTTTTCATAAACCATCTCTTTTGTTCACGGAAAGACTGTCTCTCATGAACGGGGAATAAGGAGGAAATCAACTGCACTCAGGATACGACAACGAGGCGGGCTTTGTCAAAAGGATCGGCCGCATAGCAAAAATACCCCAAGATTTTCCTGGTCAGTCAGAGAAGATTTCCCTTGTGGCGTGAATTTGCTTTGAGCTCGGCGAAGGAGGACAAGCTCACCGGGAGTTGCTAGAAGTCTGCAAACATTACTAGCAGAAAATAAGAAACGCCTAGCCCTTGTAGACCAAGCGTTTTCAGAAAAGTGGTCGGACCACGTCATTTAACTGTCAGTCAGACAAGCAGAGTCTTAGCCTCCCGCATCAATTTTCCGATCGGCAATTTGCGGGGGCACGACCTTTCTGCCTCGCTGAAGTCCAATTGAGTCAAAAGCTCTCTTGTCTGAATTGGCAAAGTTTCGAAGGTGGAACGTGCCAGCCCGAGATCCTGGTAGGAATGGAAATACATGAGGGAGCGCATGACATCATTTATCGGCACCGTATTGGCAAGTACATCTGAACAGAGACGCTCGCATCCAGAACAATAGTCGCCGGAGGTTTCCTCGGCGTGTTGGGCTAACAAGGCACGATCTGACCTGGACAGGCGGGTTTGGTCCACTGCCGCAGCTGCGTTTGTGGCCATGATGGTAAGATTGGGCATCTGCGAACAGATACTGGCGATACGCTTATCTTGCCAAACAGCCATGAGCTTTGCCTGATGGTCTGTAAATCCTTTCTGGATAAAGCGACCCGCCATTTCAATCTCAGACTCGCTGTCGCTTTTGACCGGGCCGCCGCCCATGGTTTTCATGGCCGTTAGACCGATACCGGCCCGGTAGCAGGCCTCAACAGCCTTTTTCATGCGGGCCTCATGCATCAGACGATAATTGTAGGTAAACATGATGCCGTCTATCCATGGAAGCTTGGCGGCTCCCTCGAGGCATTCTTCCATGTTGGCATGTGTGCTGAAGCCGAATAACTTTATCTTGCCGGCTTTTTTCATGGCTTCTGCCCAAGATTTCAGACTTGGTTCCATCTCATTTATGCCGCGTATGCCGTGGACAAAGAATAGATCCACATAATCAGTGTGCATCCTTTTGAGACTCTCTTCCAGCCGGGGGGTAAATTCGCCACCTCTTCTTGTGGAAAGTTTGGTCACCAGAAAAACTTGCTTACGGGTATGGGGATTGCGGGCGAACCAGCGACCGATGCCCTCTTCGCTGCGGCCCCTGCCATAGCCCTCAGCCGTATCCCAGTAGTTGATCCCCCAATCAAGAGCCTTTGCGATCATCAATTGATTGTTCAGGATGTCGAACATCCCGCCCAGTGAAAGGGTGGAGACCATTATGCCCGAACGGCCAAAAGGTCTGCGGGGCATGGGCTCCTTGGGTATGTTGATCTGGGCCGAAGCCTGGCGGGGCCGCCAGAAAGAGGAACCAGCCACCGTGGCCCCTAATCCGATGGCAGCAGCTGTCTTGAAGAAGTCGCGGCGATTAGGTTCGCGACGATTATCCCTATCAGATGACATCACTCATACCTCCTTAACCCGGGTTAGATATGGGCTACTTAGCTGCCGAACTCAGCCAGCGACCAGCGTTGAGGTCGAAAACCGGCTGGAATTTGTATTTGTTCATGATCGCGTCCTCAGGCGACTGTAGACTGATATCTCCTTTCTCAATAAAGAAACGAAGCTCAGCTTTGATTGTGAGGCCTGATCCAAGGGCGCGTTGAAGTTGACTTTGGGTTTTTCCGTAATAGTCCTCAGCCTTCCTCCCATGATATGCCCGCCGGGCATCGAACCACTCCTGTGCGCTTTCATGAGGCAGCAACACAAAAACCCAATATTCCGTGCGCGCAGGTGAAACAACCTCCAGGTACACCGAATACTCGGGATTCGATCCGTCTGCCAGGGCCCGTTCGACCCGCTTTAATTCCATATCCTCAATCAACCATGTTGTTTTGCCGCCCACAGCCTGAACGAAATCCTGCACCGGTCCGAAAACGTAACCTGGATCCCTTTCCCGAGCAATGAAGTACCCCTCTAGAAACCAAGCGGGAGGGGTATAAGCCATGAGCCCGTTCTGTTGTCTGAACGGTTGGACGGACTCTCCAGTAGCAACCGCAACCGTAATGATCAGGCTGGCCAGAATAAGTATGGATGTCACCAGACACCATCTTTTAAACATAATCGCATCTCTTTCTTCGCCAAAAGGTTCCTTTTGAACGCGGTCACAGGAGCAATAGATTCTAATTGCAGCACACTTGCATTGGTGCTCGGTGGAACATACCAAATTTGCCGCGTGCATTTCAACCAATAGTCCTTGTTCGCAAAGATTGAGGTAGAGACAGATTCTTTTGCTAGGGTTCCTTCTTATTAAACTTCAAGTTTTTTGTTATTATCAATTAATTTCGATAGGTTGAGGCCTCAGCATTATATGGTAGCAAAGGAGAGTGGCCTGAGATCTTATTTGGTCGAGTTACAGGAAAGGCAAAAGCGAAGTCAGCTTCACTGGCTTAACCAAGAAGGAGAGTATCGTAGATATTGATCAGCCTCTCACCGAGGATGCCTGCTAAACGCCTAAAGAAGATCACGCCATCTGCCGTTTTTTTCTCCAAAACCTTATCGAACGCCTCTTTGTCAATTCTGAAACACTTCGACGCCAGAACACACTCTGCCGAGGCGGAGTATGCCTCTCGACCAACAAGACTCGACCACCCGAAAGCCTCTCCCGGACGATCCACGATATAAACCACCCGCCCAGTCTTTCCCATGCTCAACCTGACGCGCCCTTCGAGTAAAACGTAGAAGTATTTTGCGTCATCCCCCTCACGAAAGAGAAAATCTCCTTCGCTAAAGGACTCCGTAGTTGTGACGACGTAGAGTTCGTTTGTGAACTCCCAACTCATTCCTCGGCCAAGATCTGTCTGATCAATAAGCATTTCCTCCCCCTCTGTATCCGGCGAAACCTAGAGCTTAAATGAATTAAGTATAACTGATTTTCCGAGAATGTCTCAGATCTGTCGGCCATCACACCCTTCAGCGGAGAGTTCGTACCGAGCCCAGGGAGCGTAATTTTGAACTGATGCAACAACAAACGGCTTCACTCGCTTTCACTCATAAAAATGGGATTACCTTCGAAAAAAACCAACAACTGGCCTGGCTTAAAACTTATCCAATTCTCATCGCTCAAGGGCTCGCTGGCCACGAGATATCCTCGTTCATCCGGATCTATGATCTCTGCCAAGTCGATTGTCAGATATTGCCCACGAAGTCTAACGACCTCGTAGGGAGCTTGGCGCAGCAAGAAATGCAGCCCCACGTAACCCGACCTGTCGTGATAAGCGAACAAATAGCTGCCATCACTAAAAATCAGGTTGAGCTCGCCTGACCGATTTATCTCTCCTAACTTCTCATGCAAGAGAATAAACTCATTTCTATTGGCCAAGCGCAACTGATGATGCTCGAGCCATGACAGAAGACCACAGAAGATGAGTTCAGAATCAGTTGTGCCAATTGGGATGAATTCTCCGGTGGGAAAACTCAGTTGACCAGTGTCTATCGTGCCATTGTGGGCAAAAACCCAGGTCTTATTATCAAACCTCCTGTAAAAGGGGTGCGTGTTAACGTAACCAGCCTCACCTGATGTGGCAAGGCGGATATGTGAGACAAAAATCCTTGAGCGAGCACCCAAGTCTTCCAGAAAGCTTCTGGCAAGAGGACTCCGGTCCACCGGCCGTGCTTCTTTAATGACCTGCGTCCCGTATTCATCGTACCAGGCCACGCCCCACCCATCTGGGTTATCCGTTGCTCCAGCTTTCAGTCCAGAAAAAGCCAATTGAACGGTAACCTCTTTGTTGAAACAGAGACCAAGCAGTTCGCACATGAAAATTTCCTCCCCACATGGCACCCTTCAGATTGAAGCCGGGTTAAGTGTGCTAACGCTGAACACTAACTCCAATAAGAGCGTAAACAGGCCTGTCACCCTACCGTCGCGCCTTGGCGTGACGACGGCGGATACGGCTGCAGCGAGTGGTCAAGCATCGACTAGATAAGAAACGCGATGATCATCGCCGTCGCCAAAATCATAAATGGTAGTGCAAACCATACTATCTTACGAAATACTCGGTTATCAGTCACCTCAAGCCAAGTTGGTTCCATGAATCCGAAAATCACTCCTCTCCCCTCTTTCCATTCGAGATTCCAAAGAAGACCTCCGGAGACATAGAGAACCGAAGAAGCAAATATATTTGGCAACCATGTATCTGGATAGGCTCCGTCTCTCAGTATGAGGTAGAGATCGTAAGACCAACTGGCTGAGAACATCCAGATGCAGATGGCCACATAGACCTTTGTGGCCATGGCCTTTCCGCGGATAGCCAAATATAGAATCCCAACAGCCCAAGGTGCAGTAGCGAATGTCAGTATTGACATGAAGGAAGCGTCGACATAGTCCCACGTGGGGTCGCCGGTGTATGGCGCGATCACTATTAGCCCGGCGGCGGCGAATACGAAGGTGGAAATTTTCCAGCCTTGCAGGAGAAAGCGCCAATACCGCGACTGAAATAATTCGATGACGCTTCGATGGCGAAACATGAGAATGATTGCAGCCAGGCATGCAAGGCTCCAACTCAGCGTGTAGAAGATGAAGGCTTTCGTCATCGTATATTTATATTTCCCTGACTTCGATGCCTAACGGCCGAGCAGAGGCTCCAGCAGGAGCGTAGACGGGCCTGTTTCGCCACAGTCACGCGCCTTGGCGTGAGGACAGCGGATCCGACTCTAAAACGGATTGCTTTTTGCCATCATATGCTCCGGCATCTGCACCGCCACTACCTGGCCGCGTGCGCACACTTCCCCCTCAGCGGACACTGTAGCACTCACCACTACCTTCCGGCCTTTAAGCTCCGTCACTCTCCCCCGGACCTCGAGGGGTACGCCAAGTGGTGTCGGACGCAAATACTCTACCTGCAAGGACGCGGTCACGAAACGCAACGGTGGGTCAGTATCCATCTCACGTCCCTCTTCCCGGAATGACGCGGCCGCAGCCGTGCCGGTGCCATGGCAGTCGATGAGCGAAGCAATCAAGCCACCGTAAACGTAACCGGGAATCGCAATGTGATACGGCCTGGGATGGAAAATTGCAACTGTCTCCTCACCATCCCAATAACTCTTGAGTTGCAGACCGTGCTCATTGAGTCGACCGCAACCATAGCAATAGCTGAGTTCATCCGGATAAAAGTCCTGAAATGATTTCTTGCTCATATGGTTATCTCCTCAAAAAACGGCCGAGCACAGGCTCCAGCAGGAGCGTAGACGAGCCTGTCTCGCCAAAGTCACGCCTTGTCGTGACGACGGCGGATCCGAAAGCAGCGAGTGGTTGGCTTCGCACTATCTGTATGCGAGCTCTAGTTTGGTTGCTGCGGATTTAAGTATTTTGTCAAAGGTCCACAGGGGTATCCCCGACAAATGCGCGGAGGCCAGGAGGTTAGCATCGACAAAGCCAATCCCCTTGCCCATCAATCTATGTCTTTCGATGAAGTAAAGGAGTTCATCAAGTACTACAGTTGGAGCCATCGGAAGGGATTGAAGATGGGACAGGAATTCATCTCTGTTTTTCAGATTTCCGCATGCCAGTTCACCGAATACAAAGGGATGACAAACTACCTTTGCATCCAGGAGCAGTTCTTCAAGATGTCGGCTGCCTCGACGGAGATGATTAACCCATATCGAGGTATCAACGATAACCACAGCTAGGATTTCGCTATTCTTCGCCTCGGAATTGGACGAAGATCTTTTTCGGTGCCCCCTAATCGAGCGAGTCGTTTACTACTCTCTAGGGCTATCAAAGCTTCCAGGCCAAGTCGAACCAGGGCAGTTTTCTCCTTAATGCCGGTCAGACGTGAAGCTTTTTCCAAAATTTCGTCGTCTATGTTTAGTGTCGTTCTCATATGTATGAATATGCATTATTTATGCATACATGTCAAGAGGGTTTTGCAGTGCGAAGCTATTGAGGGATTGAGGGATGCGAGATTGCAGATTTGAGATTGCAGATTGCAGATCTGGGACTTCAACTTACCGGAAAATATAATCCACAGAATAAAGATTACCGTTGAAAAAATACTCACCCCAATAAATCTCCCCACCCTTGATATGTACCTGGTAATTCAACTCGATTGTACTGCCATCCTGCTTGGTGACAAATATTTTTCCACGCTTAAGTGTACCAGAAATTTGCCAGCGACCTTTGCCTCTCTCTGAGCCTGCACCTACCCAATGACCGGTCTGAATCCCACCTTGATCGACGAATTGACCTCCATAGCTGGAATCATAGCTGTCTGAATAACTGCCATCCGGTGCCAGAACCATGTGGGTTTCTGTATGCGGCGTATAGTGGGACCACTTGCCGGCAAATTTCCAAACCAGAGTTGCCAGGTCAGATTCATTGCCCGTATAACCGCCTGGAGGAGGCGCTGGCTTGGCATACCTTGGCCAGGTTTGCTGCCTCGGCTGAGCAGGATGAACCGGTTGACCCTGACGGGACGCTTGAGTTTGCTTCCGCGATTTAACCGTTTTCTGACATTGCGTTACCGAACCATCGGGGGACATGATCAACAGTTGATTGCCTTCCACGGTGTAATAGTAGTCAACCAGGTTGTAATCTTCCTGAACCCGTATGACTCCCGGTGCCAAATGATAGTTGGCTGGTTCACCGTTGTATAGCAGTCGGGTTTTTGACTGAAACTCGAGGGTCGAACTCTGTCCCTCTTCCTGACATTGCCAAAATCCAAGCAATTGATTGTATTCCCCACTGGCATAGGTGGTTGGGGAAGCGATTAGCAAGAGGGTTACAGAAACAAAAATGAAAAATCCAGAAAAATATAGTGATTTGCCACAACCAGGATTCATATTCTTACCCTCCCTACTTTATAAGAACTCCCCTTAGATGGGAGGGAGTGTAGCATGAAGGAGCCTTGCCAACCAAGAGAAAGAAACACGGATTTCTGAGGACAGAATACAGAGTTCAGAAATCAAAAGACAGCAGGCAGCTCTTTAATGCGGGATGACGCGGGGACGCGGAGACACGGAGACGGGGGGACAAATCAGCGGGCAGCAAAAAGAGGGGCAGAGGCTAAGCCCTCTGCCCCATCATTTCGGATAAACCCCCACGGAGAGGGTCAGTAAGTGAAGAACCTGAGGTTCTTTACTTACGTCTTGGCTTTGGTTTATCGGCTCCACCTGGAATCTCTACAGGTTTCGTTATGGAAGCCGTTTCCCCACCATCGTCGGTGACAGTAAGGGTAACGGAATAGCTCCCAGTGCTCCGGTATCTGTGTGTGGGATTTTGTGCCGTGCTGGTCTTGCCGTCACCAAATTCCCAGAACCAAGAGACGATGTAACCATCGTTGTCGGTACTGGTATCGGTAAACGAGACAGTTTTTGATTTTGCTATAAGAAAATCGAAATCAGCGTCAGGTGGCGCATTCGCGGGAGCGGGAGCGGGGGTATTAGCATTAATGGTAACGCTGATTAAATCGCTGCCACCTTCACCGCCCGAATCGTTCACTGAGGCCGTAATGGTGTGGGTACCCACACTCAGGCTTGATGTTAAAAAAGAAGCAACATCTTTGCCAATAGCTCCATCAATAGAAGAAACCCACTCGATGTCTGCTGAGATATTACCGTCTTCGTGGTCAACGGCAGTGGCGCTGAAGGTTACCACTTGTTCTTCCTCAAAAGAGGCGCCATCGGATGGAGCAGTGATCGTTACCGTAGGTGGTTCGTTTGGCTGGACGGTGAGCGCGGGAACGACCATTCGCATTTCTCCGAAGCCCGAGTATGGATCGTAACCCACCAGCGGTCCACCAAGTGAGTAGGGGTCGTAAAGTATGTCTACCGCGTTTGCGCGGATTACTTCCCTCACCTGGCTCAGCGTCGCAGCCGGGTTTTCAGACAAGATAAGCCCCACGTAGCCTGAAACCAGCGGGGTGGCGAAAGACGTGCCATCTGCCTGCCCGTAGGTGTCCGTGCCCGGCTCGAAGTAGCCCATTTCAAGAAGGTCATAGAGCAAAGAATCGTAAGCACTGAAGACGGCTGTACTCCAGATCAACTCGCCAGGGGCGATAACATCGAGAATTTGACCCGGACCGGCGTAGCTGGAAAAGTCAGAACGCTGACCAAGCCAGTTGGAAGAGCCCACCGCAATGGTATTCGGCATGGATGCCGGAAAGTGCAGACCGGGAGTGCCGCTGTTGCCTGCTGCCGCCACAACGATGACCCCCTGGCTCACCGCATCATTGATCGCTTCTTCCAAAATCTGGATTTCCTGCATCACTGAGTCATCCGCCGAACTGAGATCGATGCCCCAGCTTACATTGATGACATCGGCCCCCTTGGCCACGGCGTAATTGATTGCCGAGACCGCATCCGAGCCATACGCCCAACCTTCAGCGTTAATCAGTCGGACAGGCATAATTTTGCAGTGCCAGCAGACACCCGCCATGCCCTCAAGCACCCCCGTCTCCGGATTCTCGTTGTTGGTCATTGCAGCGGCGACCCCTGCCACGAAGGTTCCATGAGTAACCCCCGGGTCGGATACATAGTCCATGTTGTTATCGAGCGCATCGCCCACCGCGGGATCGCCAGCAAAGCGAATTCCCCATCCGTACGGATACAGGGTCGAATCTCCAACCCAGATACCTCCCGTGGGAATATCAGGATTTGCATCTTGGGAAGCCGCGTCATCGTCAAGGCTGCCGATGTTGTTGCCGCAGAAATCAACGCCATGTATGTCGTCAACAAAGCCGTTTCCATCGTTGTCAATGTTGTCATTGGGGATTTCATTGGGATTCGTCCAGATGTTGCCTAGAAGGTCATCATGGTCCAAGTCGACGCCACTGTCTAGAATGGCAATAACCACCTCGGGGCTGCCGGTTTGTTCACTCCATCCACCCTCCGCCTCCACCTTGAAAAGTCCCCATTGGTCAACTAGATCCCAGGGATCACAAATATCCCATAGGGGGTCGCAGTCTTTGGTGGAGGGGTTATCGTCATAGATGTACATCGGATCAAGTGGCGGGATATGGTCGTTGATACGTACGATGGGGTCCGGTGTGGCCCGCATAACATTTTGAAGCATTCGAGCAGCATTAGCCGCCTTCCGCGGCTCAGCTCCCTGAGGGATGCTCATGATCATCCAGTTAGAGCCGTAAACGCGGCCCAGCCGATGCAGGCCACGGCCTTTGGCATTCTGGAGAAATTGGTCTTCGGCAGCGTTTGGGCGTAACTGCACCAGGATGTGCTTCCTAGCCACACGCGGCGACTCCACTTTAGCCACACCCCGCCCTTTTCTCAGCGAAACAGATTCCGAGTCGTCAGCAGAATCTGCAGGTGTAACCATTGGTTCCGCCCCATGCACAGCAGGAGACTGCAAGCCTGGCACCGGGTAGATGAATAGCAGCACCAGAACCGCAAAGATAATTCCACAAAATTTAAAAAGGTGTTTCTTGGCCATCTTTCTGTACCTCCTTGTCTTTCCTTGCTTCCTTTGGCCAATTTACTTCTGCCGCAGGAACTAAGGTGGGGCCCTCTCTTGAAAGCCCTGGGGTACTCGATCGACGCCCTTAGAACTCAGAGAAATCTTTCTGCATCAGATGTTAGACTCTCGGCAATCAAAGTTAGGCGCCCCTTTTATCGATCGTTGCCGCGAATGTCCGCAAGGTGCGTGCCTCTTTTGATCGCAAAAGCAAAATTCAACAAATGCTGTGCAAAATATGATGTTAAATAGGAGACATATAAATTATTCGCCAGGAGATCTTTAGGCTGTCTGGGGATTGCTGTTTGGGAGATAAATTACAGTTTCTACACCAAATTGATACACAGTTGTATACATGATGAAAAACGGCTGGACGGGTGGCAAGGAGATGGTGGGATTGCAGATTTGGGGAATTTAGGAATTTAGGCATTGAGGGATTGGGGAATTGAGGAATTGAAGAGAAGCCTGGAGCAAAGGGCATAGAGCGAAAGATTCTTGAATTTGCCCTATGCCCCCTGCTTTCCTAAATCCGCAATTCGCAATTCGCAATCCCAAATCTCTTCTACGGTGTGACCTCGAACTCGAGTGTCTTTAGCACGTTGCCCTCAGCATCCATGACATCTACGCGCCAGGCACCCAATTCATGCGGTTGAATAATCTTTGAGCTGAAGGTGCGCCAACTGGCAGCATTGACCGCCAGGTCTACCCTTGCCCGCTCGTTGCCATCGAAATACCACACATGGGCGATCTGAGTTGGGCTTTCGGCCCCAATGATTTTAGTAAAACAATAGAGCTTGCCCACTGTAGCCGCAAAGCTAATGCCCGCGTCCACAGGTTCGCGATCAACCACGCTCTTGCAGATAGCTGCCACAGAGACTCCCAGCTGTGCAGCCTCCATCATTTCACCAGCAGGCTCTTGAGCCTGGCTAGCAGCCTCCTTCATCTCACCAGCAGGCTCTTGAGCTTGGCCAGTAGCCTCCTGCGCCATAGCCTGTAGGCCCAGGCACATGGTCGCGAGAACCAGAATAAAAATCATTAGCTTTTTCATGTTGTGATCTCCTTGTGCTAGAAGTTGATCTTTTCATGAAGCTACTCTTGAATTCGCGGGACAATACCACATATTCTATGAAATTAGCAAATCGCTCTTGCCGGTCGCTCCTTTTTGGTCGGCAGCCGCGGAGATAGGGGATTTCGGATTGCGGAATTGGGGAATTCAGGAATTGAGGGATTCTTTGATTGCGGGTTGACGAGGGGCGACTGGCGCTACAATGACATTTAAAGCCAGGACATCAACCCTTGTATATGTTTGCTTATGCCAATCGCCAGATAGACGTACACCAAACCGAGTCTTATTTCTATATCTATTCTTTCTCCCTTATAACGTTTCCATAATTCGACAATGATATAGGAGAATCCTAATAGGGATGCAAGTTGAAGTGCCTCGATTCCCTGAACTCTCAAGAGGCCTTCATGAATTCCGTATTTTTCCATCATGAAAGATGTAAATGGATGTGATTCATCGTGATGGCTTTGTATATTGCGTAAAGTAATATAGGCGTCCAAGATTGTCATTATTAAATACATTGCCAAAAACAATATGTCGCTTATTTGCAAGTATTTAACTATTTTTTTTTGATATCTTTTTCTAAAATTATAATATAACCTCTCCAACCTCTTATGAGACAATATAAATCTTTGGGCGTATTGATAAAACATCCTTAATAGTACCCACTAGTTGAAAATAAACCAGACTTGGATGATTTACCTGGTTTCAATCTCCAGTTCAGCTTCCATCCTCTCCAGCTTTTTCTGTCGTCTCCGCTGCGCCTTGCTGCTACGCCATCTCACAGGACTGTCCCCAACAACAATAACCAGTAGGCAATGGCGAGGAAAATCATGACTGTTAAATCTTGCGATGTGGGCGGCGGTATCATGGATCCATCCACTTACGACCCCCTTAGGGGTGTCAATGAATAAGGCGCAAGGTGGGAATAAATTTTATTTTACTGTTTTTCCCCTGTGCCTTAAGCCTTTCCTTTGGGGCCTGCCATATCTAGTTTACTTATTTGGAAAGATTACGTCAGAATCTTACTTTTGGACTTTATCATTATTATGAATAGTGGGCATTTGACTCAAAAAGAATCACAACTGCTCCCGTTCATAATAACTCCTCAAATAGTCGAGAATATGCTGATAGGCTAGCCTACGGTCCTTGCCGCTTCTTCGGTCTTTGCCGCTTCGTCTTTCTGAGCCGCGATAGTCGTAGTCATTAAACAGCCTGCGATCTCTCCCGCTCCGCCTTTCTATGCCACACCTACGTTGACGTGTCCTCCGAGGTGTTTTGCTCCTTCGGTCTTCCCCACTGCGCCTTTCTGGAACATACACATAGTCAAGACTAACAGCGAGTCTGCGTTCTCTGCGAGTGCGCCTATCTTTAGCGCTTCGGCGATCATGGGGGTGAGAACACATTTTATTGAATTCCTCTAAACTTACTCTCAGCGTTTTGGTTCAACCTTTTCTTATTTGGAGCATTGCTCAGTCTTATACATTCTGCGCAATAGAAAGAACCCGTGTCGGTACCCTCACAGACGACCAGAGCCAGTTTGACCTTACGTCCGCAACGTGTACAAACATGAGTTGCCAACTGAGGAGACCCATCTCTTCCAACTTTCAAATTACTGCTTAATCCTTTTTCTAGATAAGGTTTCCATATCCACTTATCGTAAACCTTAATCACCGACCCGCAGTAGCGGACACAGCGACTCCACAGATTCATAGGATAGAAAAGATCCCACAACCACGACTTCATATCTGTCCCTCAGGTCGTTCATTCAGTGGGATTCCACCACCCGCCCTTTGCGTTGCAAAGGGTGCACTTTACAAACTTAGAAGCCCACAAGCTACTT
Source organism: Syntrophobacterales bacterium (assembly GCA_050124835.1). Taxonomy (GTDB): domain Bacteria; phylum Desulfobacterota; class Syntrophobacteria; order BM002; family BM002; genus BM002. Next base: position 24,889 of record JASFEM010000039.1, read on the forward strand.
TCAGTAAACAAGAACGATGCCAGATGGGAATTTTAGTAGCTTTTTGTAATAATTTTAAATAATTAATAGATAATTTTTAGAAATCCATCCTCGAGCACATTGGTAGTTGTCACCATAGAATGAGAAAAGAAATGCCACTTATGATCAATTAGGGAAACACCTAACGACGCGAAGCAGTAAAGGGTAAGGGGTAAAGGGTGAACGGTGATGGGTGAACAGT
>JASFEM010000040.1:0-24722 GCA_050124835.1 Syntrophobacterales bacterium
CAGCCGCCTGAGCTCCTCTTCCATCATGTGCAACTTGGCTTCTGCCTGCTGCAGATTCTTCTCTTTTTGGTTAAGAGCGGCTTTGGTTTCAACCATGCTATCTCTATATTTCGCCAGATCCTTATTTTCCGACTCCAGTTGCCCCAATCGGGTCAAAAGCTTCTCATAATGTCCACGATCTAAAGAGACAGTGGCCCCATCACCGTCACTGGACGGCCTGACAGGAGGTGTAACTTGCGAGGCCGGGACGGGATCGCGCAGGGCCCTGATTTCATCCATCAAAATGTAAACCTGGGCACCATCCTTTATGCGTGTCAATCGGCCGTTATTCAGATAATGAATCACCGTGCCTTTGGAAACTCCCAAAGCTTTGGCCGCTGCCTTAATGGTAACTTTTTGCTCTTTTGACGCCTTTTTCATCTATCGCTCCCGCAAATGACTATTATATCTTATATAACAAATCGCCGCTGAAGCCAATATCAGCTTTAGGGTTGCCCCAAGAGATGTGGATATTTTTTCTCAACCTGTACTCTGAGTTCCTCATCCAATTCAGCTTTATAGATTGTCTTCACTTGGGAAAGCTGTCCAGCAGTTAGATGTGCCGCGCCCCTCAAATTCGCTTTCCAGAGAACCGCACCTTTGAGGTTGGCTTCCAAAACATTAGCATTTTCCAGGTTGGCGCCCGAAAGGAGAGCCCTTTCCAAGTTGGTCCTGTAGAGGTTTGCTCCAACCAGATTGGCCCCCCAGAGGTCCGCTTCCTCCAGATTGGCTCCCGCGAGAGAGGCCCCCTCCAGATTGACTCCCAGCAAGCCAGTCTTTTTCAAGTTGGCTTTTATGAGGTCAGCCCCCTTCAAGTTGGCTTCCATAAGGTCAGCCTCTTCGAGATTGGCTCTCCACAGGGTCGCCTTTTCCAAGTTGACCCTCCACAGAACTGCCCTGGTCAGGTTGGCTCTCCAGAGGGTTGCTCCCTCCAGGCTGGCCCCCACAAGAAAGGCCCCGAGAAGGTTGGCCTCCGGGAGGTCTGCCCCGCTAAGATGGGGACGGGTATTGGGGTTTTCTCCCCTCCAGGTATTCCAGGCCCCCACCCCTTGCTTGAGCTTATCCAGATGTTCTGGAGTGGCCATTGCAGATTCACCTTATCCTCAGCGTTTGAGATTTGCTCAAGGGATTTGTAGGTAGGTTACGGAAAGGCAAGAAAAGATGCAAGCGGAAATGGGCACCGAAATCGGCAATTGATTTCGGTCATACCAGGTACTATAATTCTGGCAGTCGAGAGAAGCCAACCCTGTTTTTCATAGGAGAATATGATGACTGAAAAAAGGCAAATGGTTGAAGTTTGCAAATGTGAGAATTGCGGAAACGAGGCAGAGATGGTCGTAACCTGCGAGCTGGTACCCGTGGAAGATGTGGAGAAGAAGGCCGCAGGGGTAGAGCAGCAGGAAAAAAAATCATTTACCTGCACGAGTTGCGGTAGTGAAGCGGATACGATCGTTGATTTGTGAGAAGCTCTAGAGCTTGAGTTGTTGACACCGATCATTGAACTCACGTAAGTTTTCACCGCTATGCAAATAGCCCTCCAGCATTCTGGAGGGTTATTCATTATTGATCGGTAACTCCACATAATCACTAACAGGAATTTCCTCTAATGGATTATCGCTACTGTCCATTGTGCAGCGGCAGTATCACCACAAAAGCCCAAAGTAAACACCAGCGTGGCTTTTGCCCGGAGTGTGGCTTTACCCATTACAAGAATCCGACAGTTGGCGTTGCGGTGATCATTATGAACCAGGGAAGGTTGCTTCTGGTCAGACGGCGCGGCTCTTACGATAATATGTGGTGTATTCCCTGCGGCCATGTGGAATGGAATGAGGATATCCGGATTTGCGCCCGCCGTGAACTGCGGGAGGAAACCGGACTGGATGTGGAGCTGGGTCCTGTGTTTGACGTTCACTCCAACTTTCATGATCCAGAGCATCAGACAGTCGGTGTCTGGTTTATGGGAAAGGTTACCGGAGGTCAATTACAGCCGGGGTCAGACGCTCGAGAAGCAAAGTTCTTTCCTCTTAACCAATTACCGGAAGACATGGCCTTTCCAACCGACTTGTTGATTTTTGAGAAGCTCAAAAAGCTGGTCACAGAGGCAGAGGGTGGCAGCGGATTAGAGCAGCTGTGTAACGAGTACTCGGGATATATAGATGCATAGTGCCCTTTCCCAGCTAGCAGCGGACAGCTGGCAGATGTTTGAATCTCATTTTATTGTCATTGGATCGCCTGCTCGGCAGGCCTTCGTGCCTAGTGCTTAGTGCCTAGTGTCTAGTGTTTAGTGCTGGAGCTGATATGCTGCAACTCACCTTCTTCGGTGCCACTGGAACGGTCACAGGATCTCGTTTTCTCCTCGAGGCCGAAAGCAAAAAACTTTTAATAGACTGTGGACTTTTCCAAGGTCTAAAGAAGTATCGGCTAAGAAATTGGGATCCTTTCCCCATCTCCCCAAGTGATATCGATCTAGTCTTCCTCACCCATGCCCACATCGATCATACCGGCTATCTGCCCCGGCTTTGTAAGCAAGGTTTTGGTGGAAAGGTGCACTGTACCTACGCTACCTACGACCTGTGTGAGATTTTGTTGCGGGATTCCGGTCACCTCCAGGAAGAGGACGCCCACTGGGCCAACAAGAAGGGATATTCAAAGCACCGCCCCGCACTGCCGCTATACACTGTGGAAGATGCAGAGAAGGCTCTGTCGCAATTCGAACCGCGTCACTATGGCGAGGACCTCTTCATCACCGACACATTGCGGGTGAAATTTAAAGACGCTGGACATATTCTGGGCTCTTCCTTTGTGGACGTAAAACTGATGCAGAACGGAGAGGCCACAAGAATTGTTTTCAGTGGTGATCTCGGAAGAGCAGGAAGGCCCATCCTGCGGGACCCGGTCCAGGCATTCGAAGTGGACTATCTGATCCTGGAATCAACCTATGGAAATCGGCTGCATGACAACAAGTCCCCTGAAGAGGACCTGGCACGCGTGATTAACGATAGTGTTGAGAGGGGAGGGGTGCTTGTCATTCCTGCTTTCGCCGTCGGACGCACCCAGGATTTGCTCTACACCATTAGGGAGCTGGAGGAAAAGAGAGAAATACCGTCAATTCCTGTTTACGTCGACTCACCCATGGCAATAAACGCAACGGGCGTGTTTGAGAAGAGGAAAGGTTATTACGACCTCACGGCCAAGGTCTTAGAACTTAACGGCATCCGTATTTTCCAGCCGGAACAAATTAGCTTCTGTCGGCATCGAGACCAGTCCAAGGCGCTGAACGAGATAAATGGCAGCGCGATCATCATATCGGCCAGCGGTATGGCCACCGGCGGTCGCATTCTCCATCACCTGAGGTTTCGTTTGCGCCGCCCAGAAGATACCGTGTTATTTATTGGCTACCAGGCGGAAGGTACAAGAGGCAGAACAATACTGGAGGGCAAGCCCACCGTTAAGATTCATGGGCAGGAGATTCCGGTCCGCGCGAACATCGAAAAGATCTCCGGTTTTTCCGCTCACGCAGACTACAACGAAATCCTTGCCTGGCTCATTGGCTTCAATCGACCGCCTAAAAAAACGTTCTTAGTTCACGGAGAGCCCAGTTCCTCAGCATCTTTGGCAGAGAAAATCCAGAAGAGATTAGGGTGGGATGTGGTCGTTCCCGAGTTCAAGGAAAGCTTTACACTGGATTAAATTAAAAATCCCTGGCTGTATGCTAAACAGAAAATAACCAGTACTTTATCTTTTCTGTGCCTAGTGCATAGTGCTTAGTGCCTAGTCTTCTTACAACCCAAAAAGCAAGGAGGATTAAAAATGGGAGATAAAGTCATCATTTACGGGAAATCAACCTGACCTTATACCAATAAAGCCAGGTCGGCTTACGGTGACGGTGCCACCTATATCGATGTTGTTCAGGAACCGGACAAGCTCGATGAGATGCTCGAACATTCTGATGGCGTGCGAAAGGTGCCGGTTATCGTCGAAGGTGAAAAGGTGGAAATCGGCTACGGGGGAACCTGAGGTGTGTGAAAACCCATCGGTGGTGGGTTAACGGTAAACGGTGAACGGTAAAGGGTGAAGAGTGAAGGGTAAAGAGTTGACCTTACCCTATGCCCTATGCCTTTTCAAATCCAGGAGTCAGGAGACAGAAGACAGGAGCCAGGAGTTGAGAAAACTCAACTTGCTTGCTTCTCAGCTGCCTGCTGCAATCTACCAGCTGTATTTCCCTATGCTCTATGCCACACTCAATCCTCAATCTCCGCATCTCCGTATCCCCGCGTCCTCCCGCAGAGCCTAGTTCCTAGTTTTTGCTGCCTGCTGCCTGCTGCAATCTGCCAGCTGTATTTCCTTGCCCTATGGCTCCCCAAATCCCAAATCCGCAATCCCAAATCTGCAATCTCCAATCTAAAATCTACAATCCCTTAATCCCTCAATCCCTTTGACGCTTGCGTCAAGTCAGGCAAGCTTCTTGCATTCATTTTATTGTTTCAGCGGGATGTATTCCTAGAAATGGAAGGAATCTTAAGAGTGAAGCAACACCAGCCCAACGACTTGCGTATTCTTGCGCTCGACGATGATCAGCACATTTTGGACCTATATGAAGAGTTTCTCTCACCCGAGACGAATACCCACTCCTATGATCTAACCCTTTGTCGCAGAAGCGAAGAGGCGGTTGAAGCAGTCCAAAATTCAATCCGACAAGAAAAGCCTTTTGCCATTGCTTTCGTGGATATCCTCATGCCTTCAGGCCCTGACGGTGTGTGGGCAGCAGAGCAAATTCGCACCCTAGATCCAAATGTAGAAATTGTAATCGTTACAGCCTATGGTGATTTAACTCCTGAAGAAATCGTCTCCCGTGTTCCGCCTGCCGGTAAACTCCTTTTCGTACGAAAACCCTTTACTCCAGAGGAAATCAGACAATTCGCCGCTGCGCTAACTGCAAAATGGCAGCAGGAGACCAAACTCCAAAAGATCCACGCTGAATTGGAGAGCCATGTTCAAGAAGGCAGCACTGATTTGTTAAAAGCAAACGAACAACTAAAGAGGGAAATCGAGGAGCGCCAACGAGCTGAGGAGGAACTCAGGGAGAGTGCCGAAAAGTACAGAACCATCCTCGAAAGCATTGAAGAAGGTTATTTTGAGGTGGATCTGGCTGGGAACTTCACCTTCTTCAATGACTCTTTGTGCCGAATTGCGGGCTATTCCAGAGACGAACTGATGGGCATGAACAACCGGGATTACACCAGCCCCGAAATCGCTAAAGAGATGTATCACTTCTTTAATAATATTTTCCGGACCGGAGAGCCCGCCAGGGTGGTAGATTATGAAATATTTAGAAAGGATGGTGATACCAGGGTACTCGAGATGTCCGCTTCCCTGATGAGAGATGTTTCAGGTCGGCCCGTCGGATTCCGGGGTGTGGCTCGAGATATTACGGTGCGTAAGCGAGCGGAGGAGGCACTGCGGGAAAGTGAGGAACGATACAGGAGCCTTTTCAAAAATAATCACTCCGTGATGCTACTTATCGATCCGGAGACCGCGGAAATAGTAGATGCCAATCCAGCAGCTTCTTCTTTCTACGGTTGGAGCCAGCAGGAACTCACCAGCAAAAAGATCACAGACATCAATACGCTTACCAACGAGCAAGTTTTTCAAGAGATGGAGCGAGCGAAGTCCGAACAGCGCAGTCAATTTTTCTTCCGTCACCGTTTGGCGAATGGCAAGGTCCGCGATGTCGAGGTCTTCAGCGGCCCAATTAAGTTATACGGCAAACGGCTCCTGTATTCCATCGTTCACGACATTACCGAGCGTAAACAGGCCGAGGAACTTCTCCAGGAAAGTGAAACAAGATATCGTACCGTTGTGGAAGATGCACCGGCTATGATCTGTCGTTTTTTGCCGGATGGAACGCTAACCTTCGTAAATAGCGCTTACTGCATCTATTTTGAGAAAAATAGTAATGACTTGCTGGGACAGAACTTTTTCCAGTTCATACCCGAGGAGGACCACGAAAAAGTAAGGAATCGTTTCATGTCTCTTACTCAAGAGAACCCTTTGGTCACCTATGAGCATCAGGTAATTGCGCCGAATGGGACGGTTCGTTGGCAGCGGTGGACCGACCGGGCGCTTTTTGATGAACACGGACGTCTTGTTGAATACCAATCAATTGGAAACGACATCACTGAGAGCAAGAAAGCCGGGGAGGCTCTGTGGGAAAGCGAGAAAAGATATCGTACTGTTCTAGAATCAAATCCTGACCCGGTAGTTGTTTACGATATAGAAGGAAAGGTTGTCTATTTTAACCCTGCTTTCACGAGTGTTTTTGGGTGGACTCTCGGGGAGCGTTTTGGCAAGAAAATGGATGGTTTTGTGCCCGAGGAAAACTGGGCAGAAACCAAAATGATGATCGATAGGGTCTTAGCCGGGGAAAGTTTTTCTGGCGTTGAAACCCGCCGATATACCAAAGACGGCAACATTATTCCTGTCAGTATCAGCGGCGCCGTCTATCGAGATGGAGATGGCAATCCAGTGGGTAGCGTCATCAACTTGCGAGATATCAGTCTACAAAAAAACCTGGAGCGTCAACTCCAGCAAGCTCAAAAGATGGAGGCCGTTGGTACTTTGGCTGGCGGAATCGCCCATGATTTCAACAATCTTCTCCAGGCGATACAAGGTTATGCAGAGCTTCTGCTCATGCGCAAGAAGCAAGACGAGTCCGGATGGCGAGAACTGCAAGAGGTCATCCGAGCCGCAAAAAGAGGCGGGGAGCTGACCCAGCAGCTGCTCACTTTTAGTCGCAAGGTTGAGAGCAAAAGGCGCCCCCTTGATCTCAACCAAGAGGTAAGAGAGTCAAGGGAGCTTTTAGGGCGCACCATTCCCAGGATGATCGAAGTCCAAGTTCACCTGGCAGAAAATCTCAAATTGATCAACGCTGATTCGGTTCAGCTCAAGCAGGTGCTGATGAACCTGGCAGTGAATGCAAAAGACGCCATGCCCGAGGGCGGAAAATTGATGATCGAGACCGAAAACGTGAGCCTGGACCATGAGTTTTGCCGGAGATATGCCGAGGTCAAACCCGGCGATTATGTGTTGCTTTCCCTCTCCGACACCGGACATGGCATGGAAAAAGAGACTCTAGAGCACATCTTCGACCCGTTCTACACCACCAAAGAGGTAGGGAAGGGGACAGGTCTTGGTCTGGCGATTGTCTACGGTATCGTCAAGAACCACGAAGGCTACATCATGTGCTACAGCGAGCCGCAACAAGGGACCATCTTCAAAATCTACCTGCCTGTCATAGAGCCGGAAATAGAACCTGCGAATGTGTTGGACCAGAGTGAACCTGAAGTCCAGGTCGAAGGAGGCAGTGAGACCATTCTACTGGTGGACGACGAGGAATTCATCAGGGAACTCGGTATCGATGTGCTCGGCCAGGCTGGCTATGAAGTTCTCACCGCCGCTGACGGAGAGAGCGCTCTGCAGCTCTACCGCCAAGCGCAAGAGCGGATTGCTTTGGTCATCCTGGACCTCATCATGCCGGGGATGGGGGGCCGCAAGTGTCTTGAGGAGCTTCTCAGGCTGAATCCACAGGTAAAGGTGCTCATAGCAAGTGGATATTCTTCCGACGCCTCCACCAAAGGGGCCCTCGAAACCGGAGCCAAGAGCTTTGTAAGTAAACCGTACGACACCAAGCATTTGCTCAAACTGGTCCGTGAGGTCTTGGATGGCTAATGTCAAGATTCAATTAGGTATTCCAGAAGGCAGGTCTGTGAATCTTCATACTGAAAGGATTAAAGCGGTTAGGTTACGAGCTTGAGAATATTCTTATTGTCCTCACGGCGGTACTGGACCTCGTTCATTAACTCTTTGATAATGAATACCCCGAGGCCTCCTACCTCTCGTTCAGCAATATCGTCAGTGAGATTGGGATCGCCAAACCCGAGAAGATCAAAAGCCATACCTGTATCTTCAATCTCAATGACAAACCGGTCTTCCTCATCGAGCATGCAGCTGACTTTCACATCTCCTGTGGCCCCCTGATAGGCGTACATACAGATATTAACCAATGCCTCCTCTGTGGCCACCCCGATCTCGGTGATTCTCCCGGGACTGACTCCCTGCTCTTCCGCACACTTCGACACCAAATTGATGAAATCCCTCAGATTGCTGATCTCAGCGGCTAATTTTAATTCTGATAGGAGGCGCATTGACTCAAATGCTCTCAAGGGCGGCTTGCACCGATTCATACGTTGGAATCATCGAACTGAAACCCGAAATCTTAAATATCTTTTTCACTTCGTCTTTTGGAGCAGCACAAATCAACGTGCCGTTCTTTGACTTCAACTCCTTGGCGATCACCAGAATACTGCGAAGACCCGCACTGCTTATGTAATTGAGTTCGCCAAGGTCAATGACAAAGCTGGTCTCGCCTTCCGCCAACCACTCCCCCATTTTATTCTCAAACTCCGGCGAGCTCACAGCATCCATTTTACCCTTGACAGAAATCATTTTCGTATTCTTTTCCTTGCCAACCTCTATAATCTCCACGGTGACCTCCAGTGCACTGCGTGTTTTTGAGTGCCACAATCATAGCACAGGCCGCAACAATGACAAAACAGGCATTGTGGAAAAGATGGAGCAAATTCTTTTTCGGATTGTCTTGAGTTGAGATAATTAAATTGTTTCCTGTATGAAGGCAGTCCAAATTGCGCAGCTCGAGACGAACGCGGCCGTCCTTTCCAGTCCCTTTTTTGTTGACGCCGAATTGCCCCTTCCCTATACTTGATTCATCTAAAAACAACTACTTAGCAGCACCAGTGGCATCCTTTTAAAAACAACACCAACGCTTCCCACGCTTCTTCATGAAAATTCTATTCATCGAAATTGACACGCAAAGAAAATGGGCCCTGGCCTCCACCGGCCCAGCCTCCATCGCGTCATACATCCGTTTGCACGGACACGAAGCAGCCCTTTTGCGGGTCCGACCTCAGGATTCAGTGGAGGAAATCATCCGCTCAATTGAAAAGGAATCGGTGGATATTCTCGGTTTTTCCCTCACCACCAGACAGTGGCGAAGGGCTGCCTATGTGGCGGCTGAGATTCGTAAGAGACTGAATATCCCAACGATAGCCGGCGGACTGCACCCGACCTTTGCGCCCGAATCTGTGCTGCGGACGGAAGGTTTTGACTACGTCTGCCTGGGTGACGGCGAAGAGGCCGTGTGTGAAATCCTCGACTGCCTCGAAAAGTCCGAAGTGATCAGCGAGAACCTTATTGCGAATATATGGGTAAAGAGCGGGAGCCGACCGAAAATTCGCCCACCGCTAGAGCCCCTTGACAACATGCCCTTTTTGGCTCGTGATCTGCTGGACGAGCAACATGGCGTATTCCATCTTATTACTCAGCGCGGCTGCCCGTTTCACTGCACCTTCTGTGCGGCAGGCGCCGTGAGGGATCTGTATAAAAATGATCGGTACCAACGAAGGCGGACGGTCGAAGACGTCGTAAAAGAGCTACACCAGATAAGACAGGAAAACTCTGTAAACTATATTGTTTTTGTGGATGACACCTTCACGGCGAATCGGGGCTGGGTGAGGGAATTTTGCCGGGTATACGGCAAAGAAATCTCCGCCGGCTTTTCCATAAACGCTCGGGTGGAGACGGTGACCCGGGATATGATAAACCATCTCGCGGAGGCAGGCTGCAGGCACATGATATACGGGGTCGAAAGCGGCAGTATCCGGATAAGACGGGATATCATGAATCGTATCGCAGAAAATGAACGATTCGTCGAAGTCTTTAATTGGACAAAACAGGCCGGTATTATGGTTACGGCAAACTACATGATCGGGCTCCCTGGTGAAACAGTTGATGATATCGAGCAAACCCTGGAACTGAATGAAAAGCTGGAGCCGGACGATTTCGCCTATTTTGTTTTCTATCCATACCCCGGAACCCGCTTATTTCACCTGTGCCGCGAAAAGGGCTTCTTGCCTGAAGACTGGCTGGAATTACCGGCCAACAACCGGCAATCCATTTTGAATCTGCCGGATCTCACCAAGGAAGATATCGAACACTACTACCACAAGTTTACCGAAGCCCGTGAGCGTGCCTACATGAACAGGTACGGTGACGCTCTGAGTGAGGAAGCCAAAGCCCTCGCGCGCGAAGCTTTCGCGGAAAATGCTGCTGTCGGATAACAACCAATTAAGAAGGAGGCTATACCAGATGTCCAAGAAAGCGGAAATCATAAACCTGGAGCCCTTAACGGCGGGCCAGCCAGAAAAGAGGCGATTGCAACTGGATTCAGGCCGGCAGGTTCTGATCCTATCCGATGAAAATGAAGAACGACTCGAAATTGTTGAGCCGGATGGAGAGGTGGCCATAAAGGTTCGGCTCACTGCTGAAGGGCCGGTGGTCACCATCCGGGGGGCTCACCTCGAGCTGAAATCAACCGAAACCCTTGCCCTCGAAGCCAAGAGAGTAAAAATCAAGGCCGAGGAAGCGGCTGTGGTCAGGAGCGAGGGGAGTCTGGAGATCGACTCGTCAAAGAAGATGGACATCCATTCCGAGAATGACATTCGGGTTGTCGGCAAGATGATTTATTTGAATTAATTTTCGCCGTACTTAACGTTCGGAATGTCAAGAACCCGATATGTGCTCTTTTTGTGAAGTTGAATCCAGACAGTTTCTCACGCTTTGTCAGACACATCGAAAGGAGACATCCACCATGCCAGCTGCCGCGCGTGTGGGAGATCTAGTGAGACAGGATACACCCCACTGTCACGCCCCTATTCATCCGCCGGCACCGGTCCCGACTCCTGTGCCGCACCCGGGTTTACCGCTGCCGATAATCATGGGGGCGTTTAACGTCATTATTGGCGGGCAACCAGCCGCCAGGGTCGGCAGCACAACCGTGCCGTGTCTTACGGCCGGCTGTGTACCGGCCGGTCCTGGCACCGTCGCCATGGGTTCGATGACGGTCATGATAGGGGGAATGCCCGCGGGCAGGGTAAACGACATGACCGCGCACATGTCCTGTGTGGCGCCCATTCCGGCTCCGGTCGGAAAAATCATGCCACCGGGCTGCCCCACTGTGATGATTGGAGGGTAAAACTTATTAAACTGCTTCATTTTGAAAAACTTCAGCCCCTCTGCCCCCGTTGCCGGCAGTCCGCTGGAAGCAACGAAACCCTCGACATTGGCTCTATCTCCAAGAAGACCCATGAGTCGCTGATAGAGGGCGTGCTGGTTTGCACCAATCGGGAGTGTTTGGGCGAATATCCTATCATCGACGGCGTGCCGATCATTGTTGCGGATCTGCGGAATTATGTTTCGCAAAACATTATTCCGATTTTGAGCCGGAGCGATCTCAGCGAGACCATGGAAAGCCTTCTGGGCGACTGCTGCGGACCCGGATCTGCCTTCGATTCCTACCGCCAGCATCTGAGCACATACGCTTTTGATCATTACGGCGATCTCGATCCTACGGAAAGTAAAGATTCCCCAGTTCTGCCGGGCTCTGTGCTAGATCTGCTCAAACAGGGACTCACAGGGTTTGACAATAAAGTGGACGGACCTGCCATCGACATGGGGTGCGCCGTAGGCCGCACGAGCTTCGAACTGGCTAAAACTTTTGACGATCTAGTCCTTGGGGTTGATTTGAATTTTGCCATGTTGAGAGCCGCAGCTTTAATTCTTCGCGAAGGGAGAGTTGCCTACCCGAAACGCCGCGTAGGAATAGCCTTCGACAGGAGGGAGTTTCCGGCCACACTGGAGGGAACAAGCAAGGTTGATTTTTGGGCCTGTGACGCCACCTGTCTGCCATTTGCCAATGACAGCTTTTCCCTGGCGGCAAGTTTGAACGTTATTGACTGCGTGCAGTCGCCTTACGATCATCTGAAGGAACTGGCCCGGGTATTGAAGTCCGGTGGTGGAGCTCTCCTTTCAGCGCCATACGACTGGAACGTTGGCGCCACTCCGGTGGAGTCCTGGCTTGGCGGCCACTCACAGCGCTCGGAAAATCGCGGCTCAAGTGAAATCATGCTGCGTTCGCTGCTTGCTGGGGGAACTCATCCCTTTGCAGTCGAGGAACTCGAACTTGTCTCCGAAGCAGAAGCCTTGCCCTGGAACCTGCGACTACACCATCGCAGTACCATGCAATACCAGGTTCACCTGCTCGTCGTGCGGAAAAAGTAACCCTCCCGACTGGCTCACAATAGCAACCAGTAGGACCTTACCACCATGGATGGTCAGCGAGTTCAATATGGCGGTTGTTCTTTTATTCCACCGGACGGGTTTGTTATCCAGAAAGAAGCGTCGTTTCCCAGCTCTGATACTTCCACCACCGCCGAGTCTGTCCACAGGAGAAAAGCCCCTATCTGTGTCACCCTCACCAGTACCGCAGTTCACCCTGACGTGCAGGATTTTTCCGAATCTCCCGAAGACATGCATCCGGATGCCTATCCGGTCACCTTAACCCTCAACACATTTGTGGCGCACCTCGCTGGCTCTGCTCTGGATTATTTGCGCAATACCTCCGAAGTGCTCAAGAAGCATTTCAAGGGTTTCCAAACAGATTTTTGCGAGGAAGACACGGTCGGTGAATTCAGGGCGGCGAGGGCCCAGTCCTCTTATGTAACGAATTTCAGGATATTTCAGTTACATATTGTCTGGCTTGCACGTGGGCTGCTGGTGACAGCAACAATGACGGTGCCGGAATCAGGCGTGGAAAAGGGGTGGGCCGATCTGAGAAGTTTTGTCGAATCCGTCATTCTCTAACGAGGTTGTGGTGAAAAAAAGCAGGTAGACTGCAATATATATCACTCATGATCGGTTCATCCGATTGAGATATCAAGAACGGTAAAACAGATCCCATTAGCAGCAAAAGAGAGAGTCGCCTATGTTTTCATCGCTTAAAACGAAAATCATCTTTTTCGTCGCCCTGGTCATGGTAGCCACAGCCGCCGGGGTTATGTACTTCACCCATAGAGACGTGGGGCAAGCCATTTCCCAGGCAGAAGAGGCCTCGGCTAAAAATGTGCTTCGGCTCGTTGAACTGAACATCATGGGAGGATATCAGAAACTCCTCTCCGATAGGATCGACGCGATCAAACAACGGGAGGATCGGTTGAAAACCCAGGCCAGCGCTGCCGCCTCCGTCCTGAACCAGTTCAACCTTCTTGCCACAAAAAGACTGGTTTCCAAAAAGTATGCGCAACAGACGGGACTGGCTTGGCTCAGATCAGCTTCATCCGTGGAACAAGAGGACTTGTTCGTCTTCGATGAAAATGGAGTGGTCATCGCCCACCCAGACCCCACCCTGCAATCCAGGTCAATCGATTTGCTGCGTGACATGAAAGGCAGGAAGATTGCCGCGGTGATGTCCGCAGGCGTTCTGGATCCCGGCGGAGATTTCGCCGTATTTGATTGGAAGAAGCCAGGAGAAGAGGTCGGCAGTAAGAAACTCGGATACTTCATCCCTGTGCAGGTTTGGAAATGGACGGTAGCAGCCGTGGTCGATATCAGCGACATCCAGGCCGAGGCCGAGCGGAAATTGGAAAAGATAGTAAGCGTCCTGAAAGAAACCTTTGCCAACATCCAAATTGCCAAAACCGGAAGCGTGTTCATGTTCAACGGTAAGAGGGACGTGCTTATCCCTCCACATGCTCAAGAAGAGTTAGATTATCGATCCGCTATCAATTCACGCACCGGCAATCTCCTCCTGGATGATCTTATGGCCGCCGCCAAATCCGAAGATTATTCCATGTCCTTTGTCGTCTCAGGGGCCGGTGGCAACGGGGTCATTGAGGCCTATGTCAGCTACTTTAAGGCACTAGACTGGTATATTGCTGTAGCGGTTCCAGTTGAGGAAATTCAGCTGCCAGCCATAACCCTCGTCACCAGACAGAGTTTGATTATCTCGGTGATTTTTCTCGCCAGCCTGATACTCGCTTACTTTCTGGTGAGTCGAGTCTCCCACCCCCTCAATCTGCTGGCCTCATATGCCAGGGAATTGCCCACGAGTGATTTCACCACCGAGAAGGAAGAGGGTAGCCCCATCGATGCTCTGTCGGTAAAATATAAGGATGAGGTTGGCCGGTTGGCGGAGTCCTTCGTTTTCATGACAGACGAGCTGCGCAAAAACGTCAAGGAACTCATGGAGACCACGGCCGCCAAAGAGAGAATCGAAAGTGAGTTACAGATTGCCCGCGATATCCAGATGGGTATCCTACCCAAGGTATTCCCGCCATTTCCGGACAGACATGAGTTCGAAATATTCGCCACCCTCCAACCGGCCAAAGAGGTGGGGGGAGATCTTTACGATTTCTTTTTCGTTAGCGATGACCATCTCTGTTTTGCTGTGGGCGATGTCTCCGGAAAGGGTGTGCCCGCAGCTCTTTTCATGGCGGTGTCCAAGACCCTCATCAAGATGGAGGCCACCCGGGGGTTACCGTCCGCTGAAGTATTGAGCAGGGTCAATCGGGACCTTTCGCTGGACAATCCCTCGCTCATGTTCGTTACGCTGTTTTTGGGAATTCTCAACGTTCGCACCGGGGAACTGGAGTACAGCAGCGGCGGCCATGATCCGGCCTTCATCATTCGCACCAGCGGAGATGTGGTGCCGCTGGAGTTGACCGATGGTGTGATGCTCGGAGTGCAGGAGGATCTCACCTACCAGGCGCGGAAAACTGTTCTCCAGAAAGGCGAGACCATTTTTCTTTACACCGACGGCGTTACAGACGCCAAGAATCCTGAGGATCAGTTGTTTTCTGATGAAAGACTGCTGCAAGCCCTGAGTCGGCTGCAAGAGAGAGATATAACGAGTATGGTCCACTCCATACGATCGGAGATAGAAACTTTCTCGAAGGAAACACCACAGTATGACGATATCACCATGCTGGCATTGCGATTCCACGGCTGAATGATCCGATCATGCTGAAGATATGGGCTTTCCCCGAGAGGCGGGGAGATCTATGGGTGGGGACCTCGATATGGCGGGAACATTTTCTTGCAGAAGGATCAGGTGTTCTCTGAAATGAGAAAGACCATCTGATCTAATCTTCCAATTTCTCCTTGATCATTTCCTCCGATGTTAGACTCCAGTAGGGCACCCCATCTTTGGTTCTGCGGAATTTCATTTCAAAAACTTCACCGTTTCTCACCTTGGAGGCCAAAAAGACCTTCTTGCCGTCAATTTCTGCCCAACACCCTTTCACCTTGACAGGGTCGCCCGGTTTGAAGCCGTAGGTCAAGAACTTGGCAAACCACTTGGGCGCAAAATGTACGGTGGCTTTCTCGCCGCTTTTGAGGCGAATGACCATGCCCAGACCCGGCGCCATACCTTTCATGGGGACCACTTCGATGATTTCCACTAGGGTACCCTTGAGCTTCTGATACTGATCCACTCTGTATAGACGATTATAAGCGCTGTCCCTTTCCCATCCTGTTATATCTTGCTGACCGTCAGCGCAGACGACTCCCTGCAATTGTAAGCTAATCAGAAATACAGCAGTCAACACTAACAGCGTAATCCCTGAGACATGTCTCATTGTCTCTCCTCCTTGACAGAGCTTACAAATTACCGGCTTTTAGGTTCTGGCAGGTCCGTTATTCAGTTCCTTGAGGCTGGCTATTCTCTTTCACGCGGTGGAGTAATGTCCCAACGACCGCCGCTATAAAGATCCATGGGGCAGTCTCTGACCTCTGTGCAGCAGTGTTGAACAGAGGTCCGGTGAGAATTTCTCCAGACTGCATGTAGCATAGTGTGAACATCGTTTCTGTGTCAAGTACGAAGGGACTCGAGCGATGCCAGCCCATCTTTCACTCAACTGTCGGTATTGCGGACTACTTACCAAGAGAAAACTTCTTCCGCTGATCATGGCGGCAGGCTGACTCGGTCGCGACTGCGGTGCGGCTGTGTCTGGAAATGGAATTTTAAGTTGCAGCCCGCATCTTTATTCGGCCCGGCTGCTGCCGCATATGGAGCCATGGTATTGTCGTGGATAACAACGAAATTGAGTGGTATCTCTGCGGAAACTCTGCTATTGTACGACAACGAAATTTCCTCTCAAGACAGAGAAAAGGCGAGTGTATCACCTGGACTAAGACCTGCTTTCAGATTTTTGCTCAGTTATCCATTTGTGATGCAGTGAAGTGGACATATGAGACAGTCAGAGTTCAATTCCCATGACTCCCACAGAACATAATCGAAGAGGAAAGACCTCCTTCCTAAAAACAAAAATTCTTGTAGGGGCAACCTTCCTTCTTGTTCTCGCGCTCAGCTTCAATGCCATGCTGAGCCTCTCATCCCTTGAAAAACTGTATGTGGAATCAATTGTTTCAAAATACACCACCATTGGAAAAGACCTACAGAGAAACCTCGAAAAATCTCTCCGTTTTGGCAAGAATATTGAAAAATTTTTTGGAATGAGCAAGTTACTGGAAGATACAAGAGATTACATCACCAGAAAGGTTCACGTAGAGGGTGGTACCGACAAAATTATCGTAGGCACCGTTTCAAAATCTGACATTGCGGTATCAGTTTCTCTCCGGGACGGGTCAATTCTCTACAGCACTGACGAAAGATTCATCGGCACAAAACTACCAGAGACTGTGCGGGCAACCAACGAAAACAGCCACGCCCAAAAAAGCCAGTCACCTGCGGCCCGTTACGTCAAACATGAAGACATCTATATTATAATTCTGCCCGTCCATGGGGGTTTGAAAAAAGAATGGGTAGCAACCGCTATCATAGCTTTCAACGAAAAGCAGATCAAAGACCTCCTCACTGCTGTACTTATCAAAAACCTCTGGACCATCGTCATAATTCTCGCATGTGGGATTATCGTCCTGGCAATACTTCTCAATGTTGTGATGCCGGCTGAGTCGGTTGCCGAGAAATTTCCAAAAGTAAAAATTTCTCTAATAATGTTCATCGTTATTGGCCTTTCTCAGATTATCTTTACCGGCTTGAATACGAATGAATTCAAGAGATACTATCTACAAATCAGCAAGGAAAAAATAGCCGTGTTGGCGACCATGCTCAAAGAAGACATTGAATATTTTCTAAGCAAAGGTCTCAAGGTAGACAAGCTCGTCAAAATGGACGTCATGCTGGCAGAAATCATCACTGCCGCTCCCGAACTGGATAATATTGGAATCGTCGACAACGTAGGAAACCCTTTGTACGCCGCGACAAAGGAGGGGATGGTTGACTTTCAAACATCCACGGCTGAGCAACAGAATCTGATCAAAGATATTTGGGCCCGAGCGGATCCGGAATATAATCTTATTCATAAAATCTACAGGTACGAAAAAACGGATGACCTTCTTTCCGCAGATAGACTTCTGGTATTCATTTCAACAAATATATCAAAAGAAGTTTTATTCAAGAGGTTAAAGGAGATTGTTCTCGATTCGGCGACGGTCCTTGTGATTTCTTTTCTGTTTTTTGTGGAGCTGTTGATCCTGCTCTTCAAGTTCATTGAAAAACAATTTGCCGATTTTGAACTACAGCCAAAACACAATTATGCCATTATTCGACCCGCAGCTTTTATTTTCCTGTTTGCAGCTTTTATCTCCAGCTCTTTTCTGCCGTTGTTTGCCGCGAAACTCTACAAACCGATCTTGGGCTTATCAAAGGATGTAGTAATCGGACTTCCCATTTCAGCAGAAATGTTTTTTGTGGGTATTGCCATTATCTTTGCGGGAATCTTGGTTGATAAGAAAGGGTGGCATGTGGCGTTCTTCACCGGCATCGTCTTTAGCACACTTGGAGCTTTCTTATCAGCAATTGCCGGTAACGTCATCCAGTTGATTGTCTATCGTGGGATCATGGGGTTTGGCTATGGACTGATATGGCTGTCTTTTCAAAGCTATATTGTCGAACATACTGACGAGACCCAGAGAGCAAGAGGGCTTTCATACCTGGTGGCGGGAATATTTTCCGGCAGTATATGCGGTGCCGCCGTGGGCGGAATGCTGGCTGAAAGAATCGGATTTGGTCCGGTTTTTCTTGTGGGAGCGGCAATCATCCTCATTGCCATGCTTTTTGTCATCACTTTTATGCGGAATTACTTTGGAAAACCTCAACGAAAAATGCAGGAGCGTGGAAAAGGTTTGGGTCTGCCGTTGTTGTTAAAGTTCATCTTCAACAAGAACATGTTTTTGCTGCTGGTGTGCTGTAGTATCCCAAGCGCACTGTGTTTCGTTGGCATCATGTATTACTTTACCCCACTCTATCTGCACGGCAGGGGAATCTTGCCAGCTAATATTGCCCGTGCAATAATGATTTACGGACTTTGCATGATATATATTGGTCCGTTGCTCAGCCATTTCGTTGATCGCTCTGATGAGAAAAAGCAATTTATCGTACTCAGCGGTTTCATAGCCGGAGTCGGACTCTTGACCTTCCAGGTGCTCGACGGCTTTCTCGCCACAGCGATAGTCATTTTCATGCTCAGTCTCTCCAACTGTTTTGGCCTGCCTTCGAGACTCGTGTTCGCAATGAGTGAGAAAATAGTTCAGCAAGTTGGCAGGGGAACGGCATTGGGGATATATCACAGTTTAGAAAGGACCGGCCAGGTACTCGGACCCGTGGTAGTGGCCGTCGCAATTTCACTGGCCGGTGCAAAAAGTGGCATTGTCCTGATAGGTGCGGTATATCTTTTGATGACCTTATTTTTTATTTTTGGCGCGAAAGCTAAGAAACCCCTTCAAGATTACTCGTCTTCCGGAGTTTAGCGGAAAATTGACCTAATATTCGAAAGCTCTCATCCCATATAAAATCTCAAAACCTTTATCTGCCCTTCTGATGTCCACGCCGCAATATCCTTGTTTGAGAATTTGCTGTTGCGCTTCAATTGCCATGTTATCGAGGGCGATGTCACTTTCGCCAGAAACCTGTGGAGGTTTCTCACAGTCTTGATAAAAGACATATCTTAACTTTCCCGCATACTTGTATTTTAACCCCCGGATGATGAAGCCACTGTCAAGAAATAATCTTATACTGGGAATGTTAGACGGGGATACTGTGGCAAAGAAATGCCTGTAGTTCATGCTCTTCAAGAGATCACAGGCGTAATTGTTCGTCTTCAGTCCCAATTTGTTCCCCCTGTATTCCGGATGAACCAGGACATTGTTGAAATTGGCCACTCTATCAATGTCCTCTTTGGGCAAATTCACCTCAGCTCCCATATAATAATCCGGTTCATCCAATTCAGGAAAATACAGCGAGTTGTAAGCAATGAGCTCGTTTTCTGCATATATGCAAATGGTTAACCCTTTTGATTCAATATGCTGGCGCATAAATTCGGCGGTAGAGGGATTGAACATCGTCTCATTTTCCAGGTCCTGAACGATGATTTCCTGCAGTTTCATGATATCCGGCAAATGGTTTTCCTCGGCAAAAATCATTTCATAGTCCACTTCTTCGCTTCGTGCCCCAAGCCGTTTTACCACGCTCCCGCATTCTATTTTTTTCGACAATTTCCTTCTCATTTGCCTTTTAAACCCATATTCAAAGGAACGATGATGTCTTGGGGGTGAAAGCGCGACAGGCTGGCTGTTCAGCGATCATTTCGTCGGCTCTTCAATGTCCTGGTAAATTTCATCAGCTGCGCCGAGGATATCCACTGGCGGATCGTAGCCGATAATCTGGGCGGTGTGGAGATTGATTGAAATCTTTGGGGGGTCTTCAAATAACTGTTGTAAATCACGAGGTTTTGCACCGTTGAATATCCGGGCAGCAGTTTCCGCGTGGAATCTGCCAACATATTTGAAATTCGCCTGGGCGATAGACAGTAGGACGCCATATCTGACATCCCTCGAGCCAATCTGCGAAAATGTTGGAATTTTAGATTTCATTAAGGGTTCCAAGAGCCGTTTCATGTTATAGATGTTGACTCCGGTTTGATTCGTCAGGTATACCGCTTGTACTTTTGGAGCCAATTCCTCATGACATTTGACCACGCTGTCATTCGCCATTTGGATCTCCGGAACCTGATTTTTCGAAAAACAGCGGACAATCTCAAAATTCCTTTCTTTGGCTACTTTTTCAATGTCAGATATTGCCGCGTAAGTCCTTCCTTCAAAAGAATCTTCATAGGCCACCCCAAGCTTTTGAAATCCGATGATATCGTGAAACAATTGAACCTGTCTTTCATAACGGGTGGGATCAACCCTGGCGTGCACATGGTCAAATCCAGAATCTTCAACGCTTTTTACAATTTTTGACCTCAAAGGATCACTGGAAGAAAATACCATGGACGGAACCTGGTGCTCATTGTTGGCCAAATCCTGGCCTCCCCATGTTCCCATGGCAATCATGAAGTCGATATCCTGCTTGGTGTTCAACCGCTTGATCACCTTTTCTTTCTGAGTCTTTCTGAACTCGACATCCCAATTTGAAGAATAGAAAGCGTCCTCCACAAATTCGAGGTAGTCACTTTTGACATTATTCGCCAGCCACCGCCACACACTCTTTGCATCAGCTTCATCCTTTTGAGGCGGAATATTCACACTTTCCAACCATCCAAGCTCTTCAAGACCCCTGACGAATGCAATTAAATTGGGTGGATAATTATAAAAAGGCCCACCTTCAAAGTATCCTATGCGTATTTTTTCCCCTTTATTTTTTACGTCAGGATGGACGCTGTACTTTTTTTCGGCAAACCCCAACGAGACCGTCAAGCTGAAGATCACCACAGCCAGAAGCGGGAATAGACACAGCTTTTTTCTCATATTTTCCACCTCTTTTGTGACGAAAGATAATTCACTTAGATTATATGTCTCATATTGAGAGTCAGGTAGCAAGGTCAACGCAGTGTTTTCGGCGCAGTTTCAGAAAAAGGACAAAGAGAAAATCTTATTTCTCTTGCTGACACATCACCAGTCCGATGGCGAACTGATGTGCCTTTTCAACAGTAGCTTTTGGAAGAAACCCGCCGCTTAATTCTGTCGCTACTTCCCGAATCGTGCTGACAATAATCTCTGCATCCTCATCAGTGATGGTCAGGGGCGGCGCAATGCGGAGAACCTCCTGATTAACGCCGTAGTACCCGAAATAGACCCCCTTCTCCACACATCTCATCGCAAAAATCTTGCAAGCCTGTGTATTCTTGACAATATCAATTTCAAGGCCAAGCAGTAATCCTCTCCCCCTGACTTCAGTCAGAATCTCCGGATACTGCGCCACCACTTCCTGAAGTTCCTCAAACAACCTTTTTCCCACTTTCTCGACATGACCCAAGAGGTTGGTATCCTCTATCAATTTGATTGTAGCATTGGCCGCAGCCGCAGAAGGCGGGTGTCCAAGAAAAGTTCCGATTTGCTTCCCGGTTTCTAAAGAATCGATGAGTTCTGCTTTTCCCACCAGGGCTGAAATCGGTGCATATCCACTGGCAAGAGCTTTCCCAATAATGACCAGGTCAGGTGTTACTTTTTCATGATCAATTGCCCACCATTTCCCGGTTCTGCCCATGCCACTCTGAGTTTCATCTACTGCCAGGAGCACGCCATACCTGTCGAGGATCTCACGAAGGGACTCAAAAAAGCCAGGACAAGGCAGCAGAATTCCGGCATCCGTCAAAATGGGTTCAATCAATACACCGCCCACATCACCCTTGGGAAGGTCGGTCTCCAGCTGGCGTATGACCTCATCTTGCAGTTGCGCATTCACAGGATAAGGATATGTGAGGAAATTGGAATCACAGAAATCCTTGCTTCTTGGGGGATCAAAACCGGAAGCGCTCTTGGAGAGCCATGTTGCGCCATGATAAGCGTGCTGGAATTTAATAATCTTTGGCTTCTGGGTATACTGCCAAATAACCTCGAGCGCATCCTCACAGGACTTAGAGCCGGAAAGGCCCAAAAGTACCTTCTTGGGATGGTTTCCGGGTGTTATTCGAATCAAATGGTCAGCTAACTCCAAGGGATAGAGGGTAGGGGAATAGGAAAAGCTCGTGTGAGGAATTGTCAGCGCTGTTTCATAATATGCTCTCGCTATCTGGGGATAGTCGTACCCTAGATTATTAGATGCGGCACCGGTGATACAATCAAGATATTTGTTCCCGTCCAGATCTTCAATATATGAACCGTTGCCCTTGGCCAAGCATACGCCGTATAACCCCATGTAATTTCCCCTGCCGACAACCGTGTTTAGTTTTTCCAAAGCTGCCACAGACTTTGGTCCTGGCGGGGCAATTTTTATTTGGGGGCTTTGCGCGGTCTTGCTTGGGAGAGATTTTTTCTGGAACGTATCTTCTGTCCCCATCATTTCCCTTTCAAATACGCGACATCATGAGAAGCATCGAGTGTCAGGAGAGCATGAAAAGTTATGATCTCTGTAAATAAACGGTCCAATACTGCCAAATTATCTGCGCCCTGCAAAAAAATCGATGTGAAAAAGATGTTTCTCTTCGACGCCCCCTGAGGTAATCGGGGTGAGTAAGCTTTCGACTCAGTCATGGATGGCAAGAAATTTCTGTTCTCTGCACTTACGATGTGCAGACAGGACTCGTCGAGGACCAAAGAGTAAGAATTTCATAGTGGTAAAATTAGCAGGGTGAGCCTCTTGTTGTCAAGGAAACTGAGAGTCCTTCCGGTCATTGAATCCAAGCAATTACGGAACGTAGAGACGCCCTGCTGGCCCGTCTCAGTGAGACTGTTTCGGAGCCGGCTTCCCCTCTGTCCCTGCAATTAACTATTCTTTTGACTGCCTGTCTCCCTAGGTGGTAACATAGACCAACCTTCTTTGGCTCCTCATGGGGCTTAAGAAGGGCCCTTCCCAGAGCAAGCAACTGAGGATCTTATGTTTAAGAAAAATGCTTTCATAGTCGTTGCCGCGCTTCTCTCCATCTGGCTGACCTTATTCTGGCTCAGCTCAGAACCACTTTCCAAAGATATACCAACCGTTTTGATCGTACAAAGCTATGCAAAAGGGCAGGGGTGCGGCGGCAGGTTGGAAGTTGGTTTAATGAAAGAATTTAAACGTCTCGGGTATGAAGATGGGAAGAATATCATTATTCGCCATTTTTACATGGACACCCAAACCAAATATATGAGCCCCGAACAGCGTAAAATGAGGGGAGAACTGGCTATAAAAAAGGCCCAAAAACTCAAACCCACAGTTCTTGTGGTATTTGACGACACAGCCTTCCGTTTCGTGGCCCTACCGCTTGTAAAAACGTCCCATCAGATTGTCTTCGGTGGCGTCAATGTTGCGCCCGAAAGGTATAACGCAGAAACGGAATTTATGAAAAGCAGGGAAAAACCGAGCTACAACATCACCGGTGTCACCGAGGAATCCACCAGTGATCACGCCACCCAGATGATGAAAGAAATCATTCCTTCAGCTAAAGGGATGGCCATCATCAGTTCAGATATGACCCCGTTCTTTAGACACATTGCAGAAGATATCATTAACGATATCAAGGTAAATCCACAGAACTATCCCATTGAGATGAAATCGGCACATTTTGTTAAAAAATTTAGTGAATTAAAAAGATTGTATTCAACTTTCGACAAAGACGACAACATCGATGTCATCCATTACAGTTCCACAGGGCTGCTCGGTGATAATGGTGAGGGCATTAAACATGAAGAAATTGTCCGATGGATACTAAAAAACTCTAAAAAACCCACCTATGTTTGGATGGTGGATTGGGTTCCGTATGGTTTTCTGGGCGGGGTGGGGATAAACTTGCACTTATGCGGCCGTCAGGTTGCAGAAAAAGTTATCCAGATTATAAATGGCGAGCAAGCTGCTGATATTCCTATTGAAAAACCACGATATCATACAATTGACATTAACCTTGCCAGGGCCCAACAGCTCGGGATAAATATTCCAAGCTCTTTGTTGCTCGTCTCAGACAATCTGTACACAGAAATGACCCTACTCCCCGAATACAGATATGTGATGGAATAATCCGGCTCCGCTGGAGTCTTATAATTTATGGAAGTGGACATCCTTTCTTGGAACTGCTCGATATGGCCGACAAGACAGACTATGTAGACTGCCTCATACTCACACAACAATTTGAAAGCTACTGGATTCCCTACTGGTTCAGTGACGGCCAGCTCTACTCGGGACCATGCCGGGAAACTGCTCGAGAGCTCACATCACGCCTGCAAAAGCTTGCCAAGAAAGACCCACGCATATTCAATTCGGATTTTTCCAAGGTCGAAGCAAAGGATGATCTTCAGGGCTATTTCTCTGGCCTGAAAGACTGGGCCCATTCCAAGAACCCGCTTCCTTTTGAAGGCTCGAAACAAGACAGTCGCACGCTGGTAGGAATGCTCACAGCACACCTGAAGTTGTTTCTTGCCGAACAACTGGGTGCAACCGTTCAACCCGATACTGAAATACAGTCAGATGAGCTCTCCAGGAGGCTCGGCATCGTGCGCTGGAGGGCGCATCTTCCCGAGAGCGTGCTAACGCGGGGAGATCCACAAGAACTCTTGAAAAAAGCTTCTTCCTCGCCAACGATTGTTGTGGTGGCTGATATCAAAAGATCGCAGGATCTCATGACTTACGCTACCGATACCGAGTCCTTTTCGTACAATATGGTCAGCCTCATCAATGAAACGCGCAAGTTGGTGGATTTGTACGGCGGTATTTTTGACAAGTTCACCGGCGATGGCTTCATCGCCTATTTCAATGAGGCAGTGTGCGAGGCACACTCTAT
>JASFEM010000041.1:0-24550 GCA_050124835.1 Syntrophobacterales bacterium
GGCACTAGGCACGGGGAAGATTTCAGATTGCGGATTGAAGGTTCCTGCTGAAGCATGAGAAGAAAACTGATCTCAATTCGAAATTGAAATCTTAGATCAAAGAGGATTATTATTAACTTTAGACACTTTTCTTCACTTTAGGCATTTTCCATGACCGGTTACTTTCTTTCCATGAATCATCTGGTTCCTCTTGAGGAGAACCTACCCAATCTGGCGCCCGTTGGCGATCCAGCGGTGGCACAGTTGATCCGCTCTGCTCGTGGTGTGGTTCTGCCCCGCGGTGCCACTGAAAAACGTTACCGGAAGATCACTGCCATGGCGAGGAACTGGTTTCCAAATCTTGATGCCCGGTACGCCTACCCCGGCAAGACAACCCAATCGTTACTCTTTCGTCGCCTGAGAGTTCGTCATCCGACAACCTTTGTTTACCCAGATCCCCAAGAGCTCATGGACGCTGAAAAAGGAATACTTCCGCTGGATTATCCCTTTGTTCTCAAAGGAGATCTTGGCGGCGGTGGGAGTGCAGTGTTTCCCGTCACCAGCCGAAATGATCTACTGCATGGTCTTAACCGGCTGCCCCCAAAAAGACCGGTCTTGATCCAGCAATGGGTCAAACACGGCGGCATGGATCTCCGGGTGGTTGTGGTAGGCGCCAAGATGGTGAGCTATTTTCGCGTAGGCGGTGAGAACTTTTACAACAATGTGTGCCGGGGCGGACGCATGCACCCGGAAATTTTCCCCGAGCTACAAGTTCGCGGTATGGCTGCTGTGGCCGGATTTTGCCACCTCGCCGGTATTAATCTCGCTGGTTTTGATCTCATGTTTCCGGATGAAGGGCCACCGGTTTTCATCGAGATAAACTACAATTTTGGCCGGAAAGGATTGGGCGGCACTCCCGGATTCCGCCGCCTTTTCCGGGAAGCGGTGGGCTTGTGGCAACAGGGACTGGCCTACCCGGTAATTTAGGGATTCAGGAATTCGGGAATTGAAAAAATAACGAAGCCTAATCTTTTAATTCCTCAATCCCTCAATCCCTCAATTCAATCTGCGGTGATGGTAGTACCGGCGCTCCCGTCCAAGAATTTTTCCGCCCGTTCTTCAACGTGACCAATAATGACCCGTCCGCTAGGCTTGGCGGCAAGGAATTGAATTACAGCTTCAGCCTTGGGGCCCATGGAACCGGGGGGAAACTCACCCGCTGCAAGCCATGTCTCCACCTGCGAAGCATTAATCTGCTTTTGCAACCTTTGGGACGGAGTTCCATAATTGGTGTACATACCCTGCTCATTGGTGAGGATAAGAAGAACATCTGCTGCCACTCTGATGCTCAATAGAGACGAAGAAAGGTCCTTGTCGAGAATGCAATCAGTGATTTCCCTACGACCTTGATCATCAAGAAATACCGGAATACCACCCCCTCCCACAGCTACGGGCACCTTGCCATCCTCAATGACCTCAAGGATATCGGTAATATTCAAAACTTCCTTGGGCTGAGGCGAAGCGATCAGTCTACGTTTACCCTTGCCATAATCGGTGAAAAGGTATTCAGGGTGATATCGCAACAGCTCGGCTACCTCATCGCCGGACAGTTGTTGACCCACAGGTTTACTAGGATTTGAAAAACCGGGGTCATGGGGATCTACCTTCACCCAGGAGAGAACAGGTTCCATAGGTGGAAGACCCTGCAGATTGTTTTCTATTATAAGCTCCTCATAGGCTCGGGTAATGGCCGAACTTATTTGCGAAGTAGTTACTAGGGTGACTACCCCAAAGGGGGTCCTGGGGACCATTTGCTCATAGACCAGCCCAGCTTGTGGTCCATTACCGTGGGTAATGACCACTTGGAAGTGGTCGAATACGGAGATCAAATTCCAAAGAGTTCGTTTGGTGTGTATGAGCTGGGCAGTAAAGGACATCTCTGCGCCAGGCTCTGAAGGGCAGATACCATTTCCACCAATGGCAACTACGATGATGGGCTTTGTAACCATAGTGGTGAGGTCACATCTTCATCTAAATTGTAAGCGTTTTCGCCAGAAATCTTTTATAAATTCATTTACTCCAAGGAATATCTCGCAACTTCGCATCACTTGCATATTTCAAGGGTCATAGAAGGATTCTATCAAAAAAGCTATATATCTTTCATGGCTGAAAGTGAAGAAGTTATTTCACATGACCACCTATGAGGGGTCTACCGAGTAGGTGGTATAATAGCAAGAATACTGACGTTTCTCAGAAGCATCACAGGAGTCAATGGGATGAAGGCGGAAAACCAAAGTGATACCAACCGTCAAACCGCAATACTATCCGCTCTCAGTAACCCTGATTTTTACCCTCATCCCGTAAGTACGATTCAGGTTGAAGAGACCCATATTTCCAGGGTTTTTCTCACCGGGGACTTTGTCTACAAGATCAAGAAGCCGGTGGATTTTGGCTTTTTGGACTATACAACATTGGAAAAACGACACCGATACTGCAAGCAGGAGGTCTTGCTCAATAACCGTCTCAGTGAAAATGTATATCTGGATGTAGTGTGCATTACTGAGGAACCAACAGGGTACACGCTTAATGGTTCGGGCAAACCAGTGGAATACGCGGTGAAAATGCGCCAACTTCCAAAAGAGAGAACGATGCTGCACCTGCTGCGACGGGGTGAATTCAGCCTGAGCATGTTACGGGATTTGGTCAAAATCCTGGTGCGATTTTACGAAAAGACCGACACAGGGTCACAGATTGACACCATGGGTTCCAGGGAGCTCATCTGGGTTAACATAGAAGAGGATTTCGTCCAGACAAATCCTTTTGTTTCTACCGTCCTGGACAAGGTGAAATTCTCTGATCTGCACCGGCGGGTACGGACTTTCCTCAACTCTAAGTCGGAACTTTTTGAGCGCCGCATAAAATCTGGGTGCATCCGGGACTGTCATGGAGATCTGCGCTTGGGCCACATATATTTTACAGACTCCATATCCATTATCGACTGTATAGAGTTCAACGAACGATTTAGATACGGTGATTTGGCTTCTGATTTAGCTTTCCTGGCAATGGACCTGGACTATAATGGCTTTACAGATACTGCGCAAGAATTGCTTACCGAGTATGTTCGCTCTGCGGACGATCCAGAGATCTTCCTGCTAGTGGATTTCTACAAGTGCTATAGGGCTCACGTGCGCTGCAAAGTAGAGTGTCTGAGGTATGGGGCAGGAGATCTTTCAGGACCAGAGGCAGGTCTAGCTGAAGCGAGAGCCCAGAGCTATTTTGATCTGGCCTGGAAGTATGCTGACACGTTTAGTCGTCAGACTGTCTGGATCGTTTGCGGGTTGAGCGGCAGCGGTAAGAGCACTATAGCCGCAGAGCTAGGAAAACGAATGAACCTGAAGTGTTATAGATCCGATGTTATCCGGAAAACACTCTTTGGGCTTAGTCCCGAGCAGCAGGTGGTAACACACTTTGGTGAGTCGATTTACACCCCAGCCGCCAGCGACAAGACCTATGAGCAGTTACTGTTAAAAGCGCGCAAAGAGATGTCCCGAGGCAGGTCAGTTATTCTGGATGCAACTTTTGGCAGACGTCAGCACAGGGTATTGGCTCGGAGGCTCGCTGATGAAATGGAGGCAAATGTAATCTTCGTCGAGTGCCGATGTAGACAATCGCTGTTGCGCCAGAGGCTGACCGCGCGGGAAGAGCAAGAGTCAATATCAGATGCTCGGTTGCAGCATTTGGAAGCTCAAAGCCAAGCATTTGAGCCACTGGATGAGTTGTGGGACAGTTTACATCTACCAATCAGCACTGAACAACCGCTCCAGGAGTGTGTCCAAGAAATCTTATCCAAGGGGTATTTCCTGCAAAGTCAGCAAGGGGATGCCAGAAGAAGGGGTACAGCGGCCAGCTAGCAGCCGTTTCAACTAGGCACTAGGAACTAAGCACTAGGCACCACGGAACGAAACGGGGAGGCGGAGAAACGGCGAGACGGGACTTTCAGCCAGCAGCAGGCAGGGAGCGCGGAGCTTATGACCAATGACCGATGACAAATGACTAACTGAAGGATATACCAAAGAAGAAGGAAAGTACTGGTTGGTAGATATTAATTCTGATCCAGTCGCCAAGGAAGTAGTTGAGCGGCAAAGCCACGACAGAAAACAACACTGCATTGACAATTATTTTGCGGCCGTTACTCTTGAGAATAGCCAGGGGTTTCCTGGATATTCGAGTGCACAAGCCCTGGCGGCAAGACCAGCCGCTTCCAAGGAACATGAAGACGAATCCCAAAATGTTTGTAAAAAAATAGCAATAGAGAAAGACCCAAGCCGGGGGGGTGTTGCCGGAAAATAGGTAGGCGAGGAAATGACTTAGAGGATAATTTACCAAGGTGTCATTTCCGATGGTTAAAGGCGATAATATTATCCCCGTGGTAAAAAGTAATCCGGCGAGCCGCACCTCCAAGCTGGAGTCGGGTACAGTAATAGACATATGAACTGGTTGTTTCGTCATATATTAATATTTCCTGAGAATGGCAGCAATTCTCAGCAGCCAAGCTGACCGCCAGAGGTCCGCCTCTGGTTAAAATAGTGGATGCAATCGCTTCTCACAAGAGATTACGGAGAGATGCTGATGTCTCAGCAACTTGTGCACATGGGACGATTCGGCAGTGATGGCATTTTGCTGGAGACGTTATTGGATACGCCAACCGCGAAGGTCGACATTAGCTTTTTAACCTCTCCCTGACAGATTGGGCAATCCACCTCGGTTTTCTGATGCATCACCAGCTTGTCAAAGGTATAATTACACTTTTCGCAGTTATATTCAAAAATTGGCATCATAATCCTCCTAATTTGCTAGGGTTTCAGTGGAAATATAACTACTCAATTGTATCTCGGCAAGGGGGGCTGTAGATGAGCGGGCAGGAGACAGCAGGCATCCGCCTTCGCTGGAGCTTCGGCGGACAAGGCTGGCAGCCAGGGGAGTGACGCGGAGACCCGCCCGCCTCGCCTGAGCGTTCGCGATGGCGGGCAGGCACGGCGAAACGGGGACGCGGCGAAAAAGAGAAAGAGCTGGATACAGGGATCAGCAAGTGGCTTTTGTCTACTGAATTCTGGCTACTGGCTACTGACTACTAAAACCAGTATTTAAAGAATTTATAGAAATTTTGGAACTATCATGAAAATAGCCACCTGGAATGTAAACTCTATTAGAGTACGGTTGCAGACTGTTTTGGACTGGATGGCAAATGCTCAGCCTCATGTTCTCTGTTTGCAGGAGATAAAGGTGACCGATGATCTTTTTCCTGTCGCCTCATTTGAGGATCTTGGGTACCACGTGGCCGTAAGCGGCCAAAAAACTTACAACGGGGTGGCAATCGTCTCCAAGCATGAACTCACGGAAGTATTGGTAGGGTTTCCCAACTACGATGCGGAAGATCAGAAACGGCTTATCGCAGCAACGATAGGTAGTTTGAGGTTGGTAAACGTTTATATTCCCAATGGCGCCGCTCCGGACTCACCCAAATTCGCTTATAAACTGGAATTCATAAGCCAGCTGCACAGATATTTGGATCAGCTCCACCGTCCCGAGGAGCATTTGATTCTGACTGGAGATTTTAACATCGCTCCCGAACCCCGCGACGTCTACGATCCCGAAGCCATGGAAGGCGAGATTGGCTTTCACCCCGCCGAGCGGGCCGCTCTAGAAGAGTTGAAGAGATGGGGATTTGAAGATGTTTTTCGCCGACACCATCAAGAGTGCGGACTTTACAGCTGGTGGGACTATCGCGCCGGCGCTTTTCGTCGTGACATGGGGTTGCGGATCGATCATATTTGGGCCTCACTACCTCTGGCTGCCTTGAGCGTAGACGGTGGCATGGATAAAAAGCAACGTTCCCTTCCTAAACCCTCTGACCACATCCCGGTGTGGGCCACATTTGACGCAGAGCGCATAGCGACAAGGCATTGAGTATAGGGCATAGAGAGATTATTGCGAATTTCGGATTTAGAAATTGTCGGGGGTGACCTCTGTCGTCTGTCCTCTTATCTCCGTCTCACCGTTTCTCCGTGTCAGCCCGCCATCGTCCGCCTGAGGCGGGCTCAGGCGAGGCGGGCGGGTCTCGGTGTCGTTTCGCTGTGCCTAGTGCCTAGTTGAAACGGCTGTCAGCTGCCTGCTGCGAGCTTACACTGGGATTAGATCTTACCCAGGAAAAGCAGAGTTCGCCCTCCTCTGCCGTGGGGGAGGTCCAGTGTTACTATTTGTCTGCTCTCGAGACCCGCTGCCGAGGCCAAAGCATGGAATTGGCTAAGTTCCTCAGTATTGGCGGGACCAAGCATGGCAACAAGAGTATTACCTGATTCCAGGAGTGGAGAAACCAGTTGGATGAGAGGTTCCAACCGTTGAAAAGCACGAGAGATGATAATCTGGAATGGTTTTTCTGGATGCGTCATTTCTTCCACGCGGCTGTGGAGAACTGTGATTCCTTCAAGCCCTAAAGTACGAGTAAGGTGTTTTAAGAATGAAATCTTTTTTCGGTTGGCATCAACCAGATGGACCTGAAGTTGAGGGGCGGCGATCTTAAGGGGGATTCCGGGAAATCCCGCCCCAGAACCAATATCTAGTAGCGAACCGGAGAAGTCCAGGTATGGAAAGGGAGTTAGTGAGTCAACGAAGTGTTTGATAACGATATCTTCAGGATTCTTGATGGCGGTGAGGTTGAACCTCCTGTTCCACTCCAAAAGCTCCTGCAAGTAGAGCCAGAAAAATTCTATTTGGGAAGCGCTTAGGGAGACGCCCACTTCTCGGGAGCACTGAAATAATAAACCGGTGATTCTGTCCTCATTAATCCTATCTACCAAAACTAACCTTCCTAAGAGCCTGATAAAGCCAGCTCTCGTGACGGGGGCCTTTCCCTTTCTTGGTTGTATTGAACCGTAAATGATGCGGGCTAGCAAACCCCGTCCAGATACTCCTCCAAAAGTCTCAGAATGAGTTGCTTCAATGAGATCCCTTCCATCGCAGCTCTTGCCTTTGCCCGGCGGTGTAACCTCTCAGGGACTTCCCTCAAATAGATCGTCGCCATATCTCCGGCCCCCTTTATGTTAGCTTTATCTACTATATAATATAGCTAACATATGCTGTCAAAACGGTAGATCATAGACAATGCAATAGATCATATTTCTTAGCAAATGAGCACATGTGCCTTCCGTATCTCACTCTCAATGGGAATGTGCGCAAATGCATACTTTTCATAGATATCTTTTGGAGTTCAAAGTGTTGTGGCGGCCAGCTTAATATCGCCGCACAGGATTCCTGAGAGTAGTCGCAGGGGTCAAAGGGAAACCATCATCCGTCCAACCTACTAAATTTTCTATGAAATTAGCAAAGTCTCAAGGATCATCCGGACCAGGAATCTGGTTTTATTGGCACAACCCTTGCACAAGTTGGCGAAATTAATTTGAAATTATTTAATTTCCAGCCTAGGAGGATGCCATGAGACGTATGACTCTATTGCTCTTTCAACTTTTCTTGGCCATTTTTGCCGGATACGCAGTACTGTATGATGTCCCAAACGAGTATTTGTTTGTCCCGCTCCTCTGCCTGATATGTATGTTCTTCCTTAGCAGGCATGAAGCCTCTTCGACAAGGAGCAACCAGAGAAAACTAGTGGTCGACACCTAAAAACGACCCATAGTTTTCCATCTTGTTATCAGAAACACTACCTGAGCATGTTCGGCCCCCACTGATTCTAATTTGATTCGGTGAGGGCTTTCTTTTTCAACCCGCACTCTGTTTCCTCTGCCCTGTTTTCGGGTTATAGTACGAACTGGGTAGAGTATAATATGTTTCTAAAACTACCCTACCTAAAAGCCAGAAACCTCCTTCTGCGCCCCACCCCTGTATCAATAGTTTTAGGGGTGGGGCTTCTTTGCGTGGTGGGTGACCTCACATTGGGGGTTTTGCCCTTTTCGGCAAGGGCTGTGGCGATTAATTCTTGCATTATGACACACCGTTTGATAGCCTCACTTCAGCTAGAAATTCACACTCTGGGGTTTCCCATATTCTCTTCTGCATGGTAGGTCTAACAGCGTTCGGCAAGCAGTTCAGGAGATCTTAATATAATGAGTGCCGACCCTTATGATCGCCGGCAGGCTCACGATCATAAATACTTTAGCAAAGGCGGCATTGAAAGACGAAGAGGTCGTTGGGACAGACGGTCTAATAGAGACAGACGAAGGTTCTGGGAAGATCGGAGAGTTTCTAACAACCCCGGCTATGATGGAGCAGAGAGGAGAAGTGGCAGAGATAGAAGGAGTGGGCAGGATCGAAGGCGACACCCACCCAGACATGCCCCAGTGAGAAAGGAGAAAAGTATTATGGAAGTGAATAGTCGCTTGGTGAAGTTCAAGATAAAGCCGGCCTCTTACCCCCTGATGAAATTATATTATAATGAGCAGCTTGAAAATGAAGATAATGCCTTGGAGGCAGAAACTGAATTCCCGAAAGAGTTTTGGATCAATTTAGCCAATACTTGTCGGGAAGTAGCTAGAGGTATGAGTACTTTTAGTTCGCAAAAGGTAGTCATGGGACTGAATTTAATGTCCCAAGGAATTATGGCAGAAGTTGAGGCTGAAGACAAAAGATTGCGAAATAAAGAAGTGTATGAGTCATTCCTTGATTTTGTCATTGAGGTCAACAGTAGAACCGATTTGGATAAGGTGAGAAAGGGTCAGATGATTCACGATAAAGCCCGCAAATTGCGATTGCAGCCCTGAGCAATTTAGTTCGGCTTCTGCTTCAATAAGTACGCTAATTTTATATGTTCTGTAAAAGTATGGCGGAGTTACCGGCTCCGCTTTTTTTTGGTAATTTTTTTCTCAACCTATAACCATACTTACCCATATTTTTGGACGGGGTTGCCGTGCGATAACAGTTAACTATATAAAAATAATGGATATTATTAATGACTCTATAGTGGCACGGATCTTGATCTAGAAACTATAGCGGTAGGGATAACTGCCTCTCCATGTCTTTACACTGTTGCCCCTGCCTCTGGCCCCAGCCCCCACTCCTTTAGTGGGGGCTTTTCCTTTTTAAAATTACAGCTCGCGTCCAAAGTTTCCATCCCGACTTGAGAATATTCCTGCACATGTTTTGCCCCACGACACATCTCTGATCATTACTAATGCGAGGTTGATAATTTAGCCAATCAAATTTTGGCTATTTGGCCATTTTTGGTCATTTCACAAAGCAGATTTTGGAAGGTCTATTCGGATAACTTATTAGAATTGCTACTTTTTTAAGTTTTACTTTTTTGGGCACCGCTATTGCACTAGGGAAAAGACAACGGCACTGAGCAACCTTTTGAGGATCTAGATAACTAGGAGGAGCTGAAAATGGAATGGTTACTGTTTTTCTTTGTAGCTTCTAGCGTTCTATCTTACGGAATGGCCTTTGGTCACTTTCAGCACATCACTCAAGGGCAACTGGAAAAGCGCAATAAAGTGGCAGCTGCTATCGTCTCTATACTGGGACCTTGCTCATTGCTAATTGCCATTGGTTGTACAAGATTTGCAAAACATGGGATCAGATTCAAATAGCAGGTCGAACTTGTTACGCGACAAAGAAACACACGAATCGTAACTTTATTAGCATCTTTTCATTCTTTAGAAAACATCCGCGGAGTCATCGGCTCCGCTTTTTTATGTCAGGTCTCTGAGACTTACTCCTGTAAGGGTATTGGCTGCATTTTCTATTGATTTGTGCCCATAACAAATCATTTAAACCGATACACCAAATTGACTTTTTCTCTGTACATATTTGACATCGTCGCCAATTGTGTTACCCTGCGCCTGCGCGCGGTTCGTATTGCAATGCGAGACATTTGTAGTGCCAATTCAATTCATGCTGCGGAGGCAGGAGAAACAGGTTTCTAAGAAATAGCATCTGCCAGCACAAAGGACTTCTATGTCTAAAGAACAACGCCGCTATCCGAGGGCGAAAATCAAATGGCCTGTTGTGGTAAAGACCGAGGAAGGCTCCTTTGAGGGAGTAACGCTAAATATCAGTCCTGACGGGGTTTTCATAGGTTGTCGAAAACCGCTCAAGCTAAATGTAGTGTTTGACATGGCTATTAAGATCCCCAATTCGAAGGGCTCCATAACCGCCAAAGCCGAAGTGGTGTGGTCGAATATCTATGGCCCGGATGACGAAATTAGCCCTCGGGGAATGGGTGTTCGTTTCGTGAAGATCTCCGGTGAAGCTCGTAGATTTATCGCCAAGGTGGCTTTGGAGAATCTTAAGGACAAAACAGAGGATCTCGCTCTGTTAGAACCGCTACAGACAATTATTCTCGAGGCGGACGAGGCAAAATCAAAGTAGAGGTTGACCATTTAAGAGTTTACCAGCGAGCAAACAAATAACTTGTTAATAACTGATTTTTTCAGCTACCGTTTAAACCCAGAGCAGCTTCTGAACGATCCTTACTTATGACTTTGAAGTCCTAATGATCCTCCATGTTGAAGTGATCTGGGGATTGATTGTTACGCAAACTATTGCTATGGTGCATTTTACAAAAGATCAGTGCAGTTAGAGATTGCGGGAAATTAGTACCCCAGAAAGTGTGTTCGCTCAACGTCTTCACTCTTTCCAGCCACTTCTACGACATACCACCACTTGATCTCTCCCCTTCTGTTGCTGCACCAAGCTACTTCTTGAAAAGGGCCCGTTGCTTAGACCTGGCCCGGGCAAGTGTTTTAATTCTGTTACGGCATCGAAAAGGAGAAATTCTAATGAATACTAGAGGCAAAATCTGGTTTTGGACGCTAATTATAGCTATTGCTCTAGCGTCGAGCAGCTTGCAGGCATCGGCCGCTGAAAAGCAGCCTCCGGATGGTGCGGTCGCGACCGTGAATGGCACAGTGATCAGCAAGTCCGAATATGATTTGCAGGTAGGTCGAGTTCTGGAGGGACTTCGCAGGTCGGGAAAGGTCCCCAATGAGATGGAACAAAATCAGATAAGAGGAGAAGTCCTGAACAACCTCATTGCCCGCGAGTTGCTCTATCAGGAAACTCAAAAAAAAGGAATAAAAGCGGACGAGGGAGCGGTCGATAAACAGTTAAAGCAACTGAAGGGGCGATTCCCCACTGAAGTCGAATATCAAAGTGCAATGAGTCGGATGAATCTCACAGAGGGAGAGGTAAGGTCCAAGCTTGCGAGAGATATTGCCATCCAACAACTCATTGAGGATCAAATTGGTCCAAAAGTTACCGTTTCCGAAGAGGAAATAAAGTCCTACTATGATAGCAACCAGGATATGTTCAAGGTGCCCGAACAGGTCCGGGCCAGCCACATCCTTATCAAAGTTGAATCTCAGGCCGATAAGTCGCAGAAAGATGAGGCAAGAAAGAAAATTGAAATGGTCCAGCAAAAACTCAAGAAAGGGGAAGATTTTGGCACACTTGCCAAAGAGTATTCCCAGGGCCCCAGCAGTGGAAACAATGGGGATCTTGGCTACTTTAGGCGAGGCCAAATGGTGAAACCTTTTGAAGATGCGGCGTTTGCTTTAAAGCCTGGCGAATTGAGCGAGATTGTCGAGACCAGATTCGGATATCATCTTATCAAGGTGACAGACAGGAAAGCTGCGACCACGCTCTCTTACGCCGAGGTTAAAGACAGGCTTGGGCAGTACATAAAACAGGGGAAAGCCCAAAAAGAGCTAGGCCTTTATGTGGATGGCCTGAGAAAAAATGCAAAAGTGGAAACCTTTCTCAAGGAGAGTTCATAACAACTGAAGCTTTGCTTGCCCACCCCAAATTGTAAGAATGAAACACTGCCGATTCCCAGCGAAGTTCACCGAGCGCTCTGATCTCTGCGACACTGCGATGAATCACTGGGAGTTGTCGAGCAGGGTCTTCTGCGCACCACACGCTTCATGACGGAAACAACTCCACAAATCCCTCCCAAATTGCCTGGCACATCAGTTGCACTGACTTTCAGAACGAACCAGGCCTGCTTCTTTGGATAGAACTGGGTGGCTGCCAGACAATAGCAGCCTTTTCTAATTCCAGAAGCCACTTAGACTTGCTCGAGTACGAAACTGGTACTGTTGAGTTGCAGGTATGATTTTGAATACATTAATAAAGAAAAACACACAGCAATACTCGGTGAGATCCCCTGGGGAGAGGTGATGAAATGAAGCGAAAGAGATTGACAGTAATGTGGATGTCATCTGCGAGCTCCGATCATCGGATCTTCTCCATTTCCCACGCAGTCTTCTACATTTGCATTGGTCTAATCGTGATCTCATGGCTGTTGTTGGGTATGGGAGCATATTTGGGAAACCGGCTTTATCATGATTCCCTTACCTTGCAAGAGCAAAATTCTCGATTGTTGGGTGAAGTTAAAGATCTTGACAGTATACGTCTTATAATAAAACACCTCCAAAACGACGAGTCCATCATCCGCAGTTTTTTGGGTCTAGACAAGGGTCTGGAAGAAGAAGAATCATTCGGCCAAGGAGGAGAACCCTCACCAGATCTCTCCACCGTCGTTGTCAACGATGTGGTGACATCCAGCCGCATACAGCTTCCCAAGCCCGAGACTCACTCCACCTCAATCGCTAAAAAGGCTATGGCGTTGCAGGCAGATTTGCAGGAATTGGTGGAGGCGATGCGGGACCAAAAACAGGTTTTGGACAGCACGCCTAGCATCCTTCCCCTGCAAACAGATGAATACTGGCTTTCATCCGGGTTTGGCTGGCGCCGCAGCCCTTTTACAGGACTGAAAGAATTCCACAACGGCTTAGACATATGTAGTCGTAGAGGAACACCCATTATCGCACCGGCCACCGGCGTGGTATACCGAAGAGGGAATCATAGATACTTGGGTAAATATATCCGGATTAATCACGGCAAAGGGGTCACCACCACCTATGGTCATCTCTCAGGGTATAATGTTAGTCGCGGTCAAAAAGTGAGGCGGGGAGAGGTGATTGGGTTTATGGGCAACAGCGGCCGTTCCCTCGGCACTCATCTACATTACACAGTCAGGGTTAAGAATCGATGTGTGAATCCCCTCCATTACATCCTGAATACCAAGAATAACCGTCTGGTTGAGGTCCCGCTGCAGGTGGCAGAAGGAGGGTGATAGAGAAAACAAGCAGATAACACCCCGCCGGTCACCAGTTGTCCATCACCCGGCATAATAACAGGTACCGATGTGATGCTACATCCATTTCTTTTTCTTAAAGATAACTATCTCAGCGATAACCAATCCCACCAGCAGCAGACAAAAAATAGCGAATGCGGCCTTAAACTCAGCACCTGGAATGCCCCCCACGTTTATTCCCAACAGACCAGTCAGGAAGCCAAGTGGTAGAAAAATGGCAGCGACTACGGAGAGAACATACATGCGATTATCCATTTGTTCTGACAATCGGCTAACGAGCTCTTCTTGGGTTACAGCGGCGCGCTCCCGCGCTGCATCGAGATCTTCAAGGTAGCGGGTCAAACGGTCATAGACTTCTCGAAGACTAACCCTATCATCATCAGTAAGCCAGGATATCTTTTCAGTCTGCAATCGTGCTATGGCCTCCCGCTGCGGCGCCATATACCTCCGGAGGTAAATTGCATCTCGGCGGATCGAGGCGAGTTTGGGGCGAAGTTCGTGGCTCTCTTTCGTGAGCACGGCTTCTTCCAGTTCTGCCACCTGGTCTTCAAGCTCACCAATTACTCCACCCATACGACTCATCAGCCGGTCGGTAATATCCTCCAGAAATTCGCCGGATGTTCTCGGTCCCTTACCCTTTTCTAAGGCACTGGTTAGATCTACCACTGACAGCAGCTTCCGTCTACGGGTAGTAATAATCCGGTCTTTTTCCGCCCAAATGCGCAGCGATACCATATCCTCTGGATCTGCTCCGGGATTGAGATTCACCCCTCTCAAAGCGATGAGTAGTCCGTCATCAAATGCGGTAACGCGGGGACGGCTTTCCTCTGCTAGTAAGTTATCCCCTACTACATCCTCGAGTTGACTTTCCTCCTTGATCCACTGCTGCGCTTCAGGGGCTGTGAAGTCAAGGTGGACCCAGAGTAATCTGGCTGTTGGCGTCCATTCCTGAATCTCTTTCCAGCCGACTCTTTGTCCGCCTCCTTTTCCGTCAAGTATATAGGCTGCTAGTAACCCGTCGTTGTTCGCCATGCTCTCCTCCTTGATAGATCATTCGGACCTTGTTCCCCTATATTCCGGTGAGCCCTCCGCGGGATATGGCACTGTGCCCTTGAACTCCTCGATCTTATTGGCAGGAAAGTTCGGCAGGTAGATTTCGTTGTGCTCTCGCCAGTGTTGCACCTTTTCGGAAATCTCCCGAACTCTCTCCGCGTTGAGGCCATCGTCCTTGCCCATATATAGCGTCTGAGAAGGGAAAGCGAATCCCGAGCCGCTTGCCTGAATGATGTCCATGATCTGCAGAAATATATCCTCCCTGATCCCGAGGAACTCGGCCCAGTCCGTAGAGTTCACATAAGCTAGCACCTCGATGTCCAGAGAATAGGCCCCAAAGTTGATGAATCTGACCCTGGGTGTATCGGGTATGACGCGCTCGTGAGAATAGAGTAGCTTACGAATCTCAACCAAGATGTACCGCAGTTGATCTGGGGTTGTTTCGTAGCGAACGGTGAGTATGGCAATGAGCCGAATTCGCTCTCGTGCGGTGATGTTGTCGAGTTCCATGTTGGAGAACGTGGCATTCGGAACTGTAATCACCGTGTGGTCGAGCGTTCGAATTCGAGTCGAGCGAATGCCGACCTCCTCTATCGTCCCCATCTTGTCGCCAAAACGACAGAAGTCTCCCACGCGCACCGGTCGGTCGGTGTACAGTATGATGCCGCCGAAGAGGTTTTCGATAGTTTTCTGGGCGGCGAGCGCAACGGCGATACCGCCCACACCCAGGCCTGCCAGCAGAGCAGCAACATTGAACCCAAAATTACTAAGGATGGCGACAAAAGCCAAAATCACCACGATTGCCTTGACGAATTTCCGGCCCGGGGGTACCAGGGCTGTGGCGCCCACCTCGCCGCACTCCACCAAACGCTCCTCGACCGCAGAGGACAACACATCGGTGAACCGGAGCAGTAGCCAGGTAACGGCCACTATGAAGAGTGCGCTAAGCAACGCCGCGAGTAATCTCATCGCCTCCACTCCGAGGGCCAGCGGCACCAGCCCGGCGCGAAAGATCAGGACGGCAATGGCCAGACGAATCGGACCTGCGGCGGCGACGTGCAATTTGTCGTCAATGGTCGTTTTGGTAAAGGCCACCAAAGTTCCAAGGAGCCGCACCAGTAAAACCGTCAAAAACCAGGATGCGATTGCAGCGAGCAGAACGAGCACGAGAAGACCAATCCACTGCCACAGGGCGATATTGAGAAACTGGATGTCGAAGAAAATATTAGGCAGAAAGCGTTCTAACACTCCATAGCCGAACTCTTTGTAGAGATCCGGCACCTGCGCGACGGTGACCCCAGCAATCTTCCAAATGGTGACGCCGTCCTCCCGGGGAACGCGCTGAAGCAGAAGATCGACCTTACCCGACTGGGTGTCAATGCTGCCGAGCCGATCACGAGTCGGAGGTAAGCCGTCGTTTTGCCTACCTTCGTGCTCTTGGCTCAAGGCGTCGATGTCCACCCATAGGGTGCGTGAGAGGATGATTCGGAGCTGGCGGGCAAGAGTTGGTCCGTCTCCCGGAATCCGACGCAGGTCAAGGTAGTTTGCTGCCTTCTCATAGTCGGTCTCGCGGCAGGCGGCGAAATAGCCTTTCATCGTACCTTGGGGGGAGCCGCGTCCGAACTCGTCCTCCGGAACCACAGCGGTCGGCGGTGTAGCCGTAGTTTGGTTGGCCCCCTGCTCCGCACCTAGAGCGGTACCCAACAGGAGCGCAGAGACGATCATGACAATCGCAGCTGTTGCCCCGAGGCGGCGAAAGGCTCGTGCCTCACTTGAAAAAGTATTATTTTCATTAATTCCCGCTTTCATCTTTTGCCTCCTTTTCACCGTAGCAATCTAGTATTAGAGCTCTCGTCTTGTTCCATGCTAAGAGCCGTGTTACGCGGCTTTGGTCGCAATCGGTATTTCCTTGGTTCAGACGACCTTAAAAGTGGGGTGAGCGTACGCGAAAACCCAATCTTTTGAACAGTCTAAAAGAATAGCACAAGATAAGAGTGGAATGTAGCTGCAATCCTGCGCCCAAGATAGTGGGGTGTACTTGTGGCCAGTGTTAGTTT
Source organism: Syntrophobacterales bacterium (assembly GCA_050124835.1). GTDB lineage: Bacteria > Desulfobacterota > Syntrophobacteria > BM002 > BM002 > BM002. The sequence goes on from JASFEM010000041.1 coordinate 16,258, forward strand.
CTATTGCTTGCCAAACAAGCAAGCGCGGTTGGATTTGTTAAAGGAAAGATTTAGAGATGAAAAAAATTAAAAAAAGACTTGACAAAAACGAACGTTCGTTCTATATTTTCCATCATGAAAAAGGGAGAAGAGACAAAGATGGTCATTCTGGATGCTGGGCTTGATATGGCCAGCCAATATGGACTGGAAGGTGTGAGTATTGGCTCACTTGCCAATCTCATCAATATGTCGAAAAGTGGCCTATTCGCCCATTTTCAATCCAAGGAGAATCTTCAGATCGAAATACTGAAGTACGCTGGCCGTTTGTTTGCTGAGGGTGTCATTGTCCCTGCCTTGAAAACAAAGGCGGGTATTCCCAGAATAAAGGCATTGGTCAAGAATTGGGTCTCCTGGGGAGACAATTTGACTGGCGGTTGCATTTTCGTCACCGCCAGCGCTGAGTATAGTGATCGTCCCGGTAGAGTGAGAGACTACCTATTAAGCCAGCAGAGGGACTGGATCGATAGCCTCCGTCGCATCGCTCAGTCGGCAATAGAAGTTGGCGATTTCGGGAAGGATATTGACTGCGAACAGTTTGCTTTCGATCTGTATTCTCTATTGCTCGGCTTCCACCTATATGACAAATTACTTGATGACTCTGAAACCAAGAAACGGCAAGAAACGGCATTGGAGCAGCTGTTAGCCAACTACCAATAGACTGGGCTTTGGTTGACAAAGCCATTTTGTATGGATGCACCATCCAATGATGATTGAAATGTGCTCAAAGGAGGGAATTAATGTCGACTAGATCTTCAATTTTACACTGTAATGGCACGAACGTTCGTGTTTGTAGGGCAGGGCGGAGTATTTTAAATATCTTTTTTGATTTTGTGTGGACCACCGCCCCCACAATTGCCAAAGTTATCGCCAAAAGGCTGTTTTTTACACCTTCAAACTACAAGACTACTCCTTTGGAAAAACACTATTTGGACAAAGGCAGTAAATTTGAGATTTCTGTGAAAGGCAAAACCGTGAAATGTTGGAAATGGGGTAGCGGCCCCAGCATTCTCTTGGCTCATGGGTGGAATGGGCGGGGAATTCAATTACATCATTTTATCGAACCGCTTCTCCGCAAGGGCTATTCAGTAATCGCCTATGACGCTCCGGGTCATGGAGAATCTGAGGGTAAGACATCCAGTTACTTTGAGTTTACCGACACCATAAGAACGCTCCTGAACTCTTCTAATGGGAACAGTATCCAGGGCGTTATTGCTCACTCCCTGGGAGGTTCCGCCACCATCAACAGCATCGCAAAAGAAAGGAATTCACTGGACGTTGTCCTCATTGCCCCGGCCCTGAGACTGAAAGAAGTCCTTTATGGTTTCTTTGATCATATTGGCGTACCCAAACCTTTGTATCAAACCCTGATAAGAGAGTATGAAGACCAGTTTGGATACGATATGGATCACGACAACCCCAGCAATCTATTGAGAGAAATACAGTCGAGGATTCTCATTGTTCATGACAAAAATGATCCAACTATTCCATATGTTGATTCGAAAGAACTCTCTGATGAATTTCAAAATATTACACTTCATACGACCGAGCGGTTGGGTCACAAGAAAATCATAGCCGAAAGATCCATTGTAGACTCAATCGTCAACTACTTTAAGGAGGAAGAGATGGTAGACACCGAAAGCATTCTAGAGGTATACAGGAGAGCGGACGTTGACAAGCGGTTAAATCTATTTCTCGAAAATCCATCCTTTAGAGACTTGTTTGTGGAAATAGATCAAAGCGAAGTGGCAGGTGAATACACAGGTGAAACTTCTGATAGCAGAATTGTCGCAGTATGATAGGAAGATCTTAAACATTCGCTGTGACCGATCATCGTGGACCATCCAATCAGCGCACAGCGTTTTGACCGAGGACAATACCTTAGTGAAGTAAACTTCACTAAGAGGACGCCTTCGAATGAGTAGGTTCCCTGATTGATCCTATCTAAATTCTAGAAGGCGTCCCCCTTTGCCAGTAGAGATGTCCAGCGTTTTTGGAGTACTGGAGTATTGGAGTACTGAGTAAGGTTTCAGTGTTCAGATCTATCATTTCTGATACCTGAAACCTGAAACCTCAAGATTTGGTGCTTGGAGTTTGGGATTTCACTATTCCATCACTCCACCACTCCATTACTCCAGCTTACTGGCGTACGAAGGAAAGACGCCTGAAGCCCCCGCGGGAGGCAGCTCAAAGCCAAGGCCTGGATTCTTTACTATAGATTTTATCTTGCTATTATCTCACTTGCCCACGCAAAACTGGTTGAAAATCTGATCTAACAAGTCCTCCGTCGTGGTCACTCCGATGATTTCTCCCAGCTGGGCAAGCGCCTCCTGCATTTCCAGAGCTACCAGTTCGGCTGAATGGTGGCCATCCAGCAGTTCCAGAGCCCGATCAACTGCGGCAAGACTCTGCTCCAAGCATATTTTATGTCGCAGGTTGGGAGCTACCACCGAGGTCTCTGTGTCGAGCCGTCCTCCGAGAATGATCTGGAAAACGGCATCCTTCAGTGATTCCATGCCATCGCCAAAGAGGGCAGAGATTTCCACGAAGGTTTCTTCTGGAAATTGATCCCTGATCGCGGCAAAATCCGGATGAGGATCCAGGTCCATCTTGTTGAGAATCATAACCCTCGGCTTGTTCCCAATGTCGTCATAAATATGTCGATCTTCGGGCGTCAGTGAAGCACTCCTGTCCAAGACAAACAGGACCAGATCAGCTTGAGCCAAGCGCTCCCTGGTGAATTCCATGCCGAGTTGTTCCACAATATTGTCGGCCTGGCGCAGACCGGCGGTATCCATCAGTCGCAGAGGAATGCCCCTAAGGCTGAGACTTTCCTCGATGACGTCACGAGTGGTGCCAGGGATAGGGGTGACCAGAGCACGATTGGAGCGCAGCAGGTTATTGAGCAAACTGGATTTGCCGACGTTGGGCTTGCCCGCAATGATGACCGCCAAACCTTCTCTCAAGATGCGGCCGTCCTCGTAGTGCTCCAGCAGCAGAGAGATAGGATCTTGTACTTGCTGGCGTAAACGCGCGGCCAGATCTTCACCTTCCAGAAGTTCCAAATCCTCTTCGGGGAAATCAATGGCAGCTTCCACCGTTGCGAGCATATCCAGGAGATGGGATCGCAACTCAGAAATAATTGCCTGGAGCCCACCCCTGAGGTGCTCGCTTGCTAGGTGAAGGCTTCTTCTGGTTTTTGAGTTGACAAGATCCAGAACCGCTTCCGCCTGGGTCAGATCAATGCGGCCATTGACGAAAGCCCTCCGGGTGAATTCACCCGGTTCCGCCAAGCGGGCTCCTGCCCGAATTACCAGTTCAAGAATACGGTCAAGTACCGCGAGACCGCTGTGACAATTGATCTCAACCACGTCTTCCCGGGTATAGGTGGTCGGTGCGCGCATGAAGCTGAGAAGCACCTCATCCACGGAGATGCCGGTGGCGGGCTCGATGATGTGGCCGTGATATAGGTGGTGGGACTGGATGGTTTCCAACGATCCAGATGTATGGAAAAGCTGTTGACCTATGGCCCAAGCTTGGGGGCCGCTAATCTTGATGATGCCGATACCCCCCGTCCCCACAGGTGTGGCGATGGCGGCAATGGTATCTTCGAAGAATTTATTGAGTTTCATGACCTCCCGGAACCACTCGGAGCTTGGGCCGAGGAGTCGGGTGTGCTGCTATCTTTTCCGCCAGGATGATCTTTTTTAATGGGGAAGACGACCACTTTACGCATAGCCCCGTCCCCCTTGCTTTTGGTCCGCACCTGGCGGTCATCCTTCAGGGCTAGGTGGATGATACGTCGGTCGTAGGCGCTCATCGGGCTGCTGGTAGCAGGTTTTCCGGTTTTTTTTGCCCGGTTGCCCAAGTTCTGAGCCACCTCGGTGAGCGCTTTGCGTCTCCTCTCCCGATAATTTTCCGTATCCACAATGATGTGGAACTTCTTAGATGCCTGTCTGTTGTACATCTTGTTGACGATATACTGTAACGATTGAAGGGTCTGACCACGCTTGCCGATGAGGAGTCCAGAGCCATTGCTAGATATGTCCAATTTGATCTGATCATCAGCCCAGGTGGCTTCTACAGTAGCTGGAATTTGGATGTGGGCAAGAATATTTTCCAGAATTTCTTTTGCTTCTTCCAGGGGGGCTTCATCGCTCGCTTCCCTCGGGGACACCAAAATCTTAGCATTTCTGGTGCCGATACCAAAGATGCCCGACGAGCCGTGGGAGATAATTTCGATTTCCAACTGATCAGCGGCGAGATTGAGACGTTGGCAGGCCGCTTCAATGGCCTCCTCAACCGATTTTCCTTCAATTTCCATGGGAGACATAATTCCCTCCAGAGTCAACTGGGCAACGAGGCAGTGAGAAAGCGAGCTTTGATTGTGAGAGTCAAACTCAGGCTGCTTTCTTGTTGATGTAGTATTGTTGCCCAATGGACAGAATGTTGTTAACCAACCAGTAGAGCACCAGACCACTGGGAAAGTTGACAAAAAAGACGGTAAAAATCACTGGCATCATGAGCATCATCTTTTCTTGTCTTGGATCAGCCGAAGTGGGCGTCATCTTCTGCTGGACAAACATGGATATGCCCATAAGCAGGGTGAGTACAGGAAGTCCCCCAAGATAAGGGATGGTGAAGCCCACATACAAGCGATCTGGTGCCGAGAGATCATTGATCCACCATAAGAATGGCGCATGACGCATGGCTATAGAGCTGTAAAGCACCCGATATAAGGCGAAGAAAACAGGAATCTGCAAAACCATGGGCAAACAACCGCCCATGGGATTCACCTTGTGGGTCCGGTACATCTGCATGATCTCTTGGTTCATTTTTTCTTTATCATCTTTATATTTTTCCCTTATCTTGGCCATTTTGGGCTGAAGTTTCTTCATTGCCTGCATAGATACGTAGCTTTTGTGGGTGAGTGGCCAGAAAAGGATTTTGATCAGTACAGTAAGTAAAATTATTGCCAGTCCGTAGTTGTGCAGAAAGCGGTGGAAGAATTTCAGACAGACGAGCAGGGGTTGGGCAATGACATCAAACCAGCCGAAGTTGACCGCCTTCGCCAGCTTGGGATCGGCGGCCTTCAGGGTCTTTATCTCCTTGGGTCCCATGTAGAGCTTATAGCGATATTCTTGTTGAACCCCAGGTTGGTGCATGACTTGGGGGCCAACGAGGGTGCTCTTCACCATTTCAGTAGCGGGATCCAAACCTTTAAGCTTGGCGTAGTTCGGCAGGAGATCAAGGGGAACCACTGCCATGGTGAAGTATTGATTAGTGTAGGCAATCCAATCAATGGGGCCGGGGAACTGCATTTCCCCCTCTATCTTTTTGAACTTGACCTCCTCCAACTCGTTGTTCAACAAAAAGGCAGGTCCCTGGAAACTGTAACGGCTTGAGCCTCCAGTGGAAAAGGGGAGATTGATGAGGCTGAGGGCGGGGGAATTCGCCCATGGTTGACTGCTCAAATTTTCAACCCGTACAGTGAGATCGATGAGATAACTGTCAGGGTTGAAAAGGTATTGCCGGCTGATTCGCAACCAGCCAGTTGCTTCATATGTAAAAGTAAGAGTTTTTTTCTCTCCGCTACTAACCGTCACAGAAGATTGATCGGCCACATGGGGTGCCAAATTCAAAGCCGCAACCGGGTGGTTGAGCAAACTGAAAGGGAGGGGGCACTCCTCTGGCTTACTGGTCTTGACGAGCTCCATCCCTGGCGAGTTCTCATCTATGGTTTCTCGATAGCGCTTCAAGACGAAGCTTTTAAGACGACCTCCTGTCTCAGTAAAGACTGCGCGGTACAGAGGGCTTTCCACTACCACATCCCGGCCCTGTCGAGCCATGGGGGGTGGTATTGACGGAACGGTTGCCTGTGGGGCTGCGCTCACGGGAGGCTGGGGAATTTCGGGTGGTACCTTTTCTTGCGTGGCTGGTGCAGGAGTGGGCTGCTCAACCTTAGGGGAGGTTGTGGGTGGAGGTGGCTGTCTTTTTGGAACGAAAAACTTCTCCCACAGGACCAGCACTATTATGCAGAGCACAATCGCCAGTAAGACACGTTTTTCCATGTTGTAGAGCTCCTGCCGCAGATGAAAAATCTGATGCCATGAGAGAACTATAAGCAGCGACTCGCCCTTTGCAGGGATAGACGCTAAGTGGGCTATGTTGCCCTCTCGTTGATCAGCAAAGTTTCATGGCGTCTTCGGATCACCGGTAGTTGTCAACCGGATCGCAACCGCCGGCATGGAACGGATGACAGCGCAGGAGGCGTCGGATGGCAAGCACCAGACCCCGGCCAGCACCGAATGTGGCAATGGCCTGGCGGGCAAATTCAGAACAAGTGGGGGTGAAGCGGCAGGACGGGCGGGTCCATGGCGAAATGACGAGCTGGTAGGCTCGAATCGATGCGAGCAAAATAGTTTTGATCATGGACAGTTGTTTTCAACTAACACAGCCGCCAATTCCTCGCGTACGTCATGATAAGCAAGTGTTGCCGCGTCCTTCTTGGCTATAATTACCAGATCATGTGAAGGTGGCAACTTGTGCTTATGTAAACGAAAAAACTCGCGAAGGCAGCGTTTAACTCGATTTCGCTTGACTGCGTTCCCTACCTTCTTACCAACCGTAACCCCCAACCGCGTGAATTGCAGGGCATTTGGCCGCAGGATGATGGTGAAGTTTTTCGTATGGCGACGGCTTCCGTGGCGGAGCGCAAGCTGGAAGTCTATTGGGCGTCGCAACCGTTCGTGTCTCCTGAAGGAAGAATGTTTTTTCTCAACGGAGCCGGCGCCACCATACGGATCCTGGGCAAAATTTTGCTTCCCCTGACTCTTGCCATTCCGTCCCATTTGTTTAGACGGCGAGCCTTTTTCTCCCCTTTGCCCTTCTGCGGCTAATTACCTTTCGGCCCGACTTCTTGCGCATGCGGACCAAAAAGCCATGGGTCCTTTTCCTCCGGGTGTTGCTTGGTTGATACGTTCGTTTCATTCTCTTGCCATTTCGTTATGAGCCGCTTGTCTGTCCCACTCCGGTGCCAGTTATTTATATCAGCAAAGGGAAAAGCTCAGAGCGGGTGCTAAAATGATCGTAAAGGCGTTTTTAATAAACACATAGATGAGTTTTTGTCAAGTGCAAAGGGATGTTTACCAAATGCGATCTGGGATATAAGATATGCGATGTGAGAAAAAAAGCAGAATCCACCAAAATCCCATACCTCGCAACAATAATTCACTTGTCTCGATTTTCTGCGAGAAAATCCACGAAAGCCTGTCCCACGGGCGATCTGGAGCGCTTTTTGTGGGTCACCAAATAAAAGTTCCGGGAAAAGGTAAGCCCCCGGATGGGAACATGACGAAGTTGCTTAAAGCGCAGGTCATCTGCAATGGCACGACGAGACAGAATAGAAACGCCCACTCTGGCTTTGACCGCCTGTCGGATGGCCTCGGTACTGCCCATCTCAGCCACAACGTTTAGCTTCTGGGAATCGAAACCTGCCTGCTCTAGAATCTCCAGCATCATCATTCTGGTCCCCGAGCCCTGTTCACGCATGATAAAGGGAGTCTCCGTGAGCTGCTCTAAGCCTACGGTGCTCCGGCTGGCCCAGCTATGGTCGGGTGCTACCGCCAGCACAAGTTCATCGTCAAAAAGTTGGTCGAACTGCAATTTATTCTTCTTCATTTTTGCTCCAACCACGCCGAGCTCCAAGGAACCTTCCAGCACCAGATTGGTAATTTTCATGGTATCGGAAATGACCAGCCGTATACGAATATCTGTAAAGTTCTCTTTGAAGCTGCCGATGAGGGGGGGCAGAATGTACTGGCCCGGTATGTTACTGCCTCCCAGCTCCAACTCCCCAGAGGTCTTTCCCCGGTAAAGTTCCAGGGTACGGTTCGCCTCCTTTCTGAGACTTAGCATGCGGCGAGCGTACTTATAGAGGATCTCGCCGGCGCGTGTTGGAACAACCTCCCTGCCGAGGCGGTCAAAAAGTTGCACTTCGAGTAAGTGCTCAAGATGGCGAATGTGCTCACTGACGGTAGGCTGGGAAAGCAATGAGGCCTCACCCGCCCGTGAGAAGCTTTTCATTTCATAAACCCTGCAGAAGACTTCCAATCGACGAAGGTCCATGGGGCATCCTTCCAAGGTATTTTTACATGTTTCAGGCTTTGGCGGTGAGCCGCCGGGCTACAAGAAAAACGGCGCAAGGCGTCAGGCCCAAGGCGCAAGGGATAAAATTGTAGATAAAATTACCTAATGC
>JASFEM010000042.1:0-24470 GCA_050124835.1 Syntrophobacterales bacterium
GAAGTTCTTGTTTTTAGTAAAGAATTTGGCCGACATAGCTACGGACCTAATCACCCCCTAAAAGTGGAGCGGCTTCAGTTGACCATGGATTTAATTGGCGCCTACGGGCTTTTTGATGATGCGGAATCCCCTTGGATTGAAGCCCAGGAGGCCGACGAACAAGACCTACTCCTCGTCCATTCTCCCAAATATCTTCAGGTTTTGAAAGAGTGCAATGAGGGGAAAGCCCCTCCAGAATCCTGGAAATATGGGCTAGGCAGCGGTGACAATCCCGTATTTCCTGGCTTATATGACTGGTCCTTGCTGGTCACCGGTGCCACTCTCGAATGCGTCCGCCAGATCCGGGATGAAAATAGGAACATCGCTTTTAACATCGCTGGTGGCTTGCATCATGCCATGAAAAGTCGGGCCGGTGGATTTTGTTATCTGAATGATCCTGCTGTGGGAATTGCCAAAATGGTGCAAGACGGACTACGGGTCGTGTATCTAGACGTGGATGTCCACCACGGCGATGGAGTTCAGGCGGCATTTTATGACACCGATAAGGTCCTGACCATCTCCATCCATCAACATGGCCACACCCTGTTTCCTGGCACTGGATTTCCAGATGAAATGGGCGAGGGACCAGGTCGGGGCTACGCAGTCAATATACCGCTGGCACCGGATACAGACGACGACTTGTATTTGTCAGTTTTCATGGATTTGGTACCGCCGCTGGTGCGTGGTTACAGTCCCGACGTGCTGGTCACCCAATTGGGAGTAGACACCCTGGCAACTGATCCCCTGGCCACGATGAGTCTAACCGTCAATGGCTTTTCCAAACTCATAGAAGAGATGAAGTCATGGGATCTTAAATGGGTGGCCCTGGGTGGCGGCGGATACAACGTAATGAATGTGGCCCGAGCCTGGACTCAGGCATGGGCGGTTATGAAGGGAATTCAACTTCCGGACAATTTACCCGAATCTTTTGTCCAGCAACACCAAGCCGAACTGGAACAAAATCCCACTCTCTCGGATCCAACTCAGAAAACCCACCCCGTTATTGCCGGCCGCGTTGAAGCATTGGCCAAATCTGTTGTTGAGCGGATCAAGGAAACTATTTTCCCAATAATTGGCGTGTAGGGTAAACAGTGGAAGGTGAAAGGTAATCTATCGGAGGCGATAATCCGTTTACTGTTCACGCTTACTGCCCGCCCTGTCCGCCGACTTGTCTTGCCGTAGTTTTAACGAAGGCGGAAGCTCTGGCGAAGGCGGATGCTTGCTGGCTCAGCCGATTAGCTTCTTTAGATTGAAATAACGCAGGATGGCCTGGCCGATTGGCGTTTTCAAATATTTGGATTCGCTCGCTGACTCTGGAATAACGGTGGCCTGGGAAAGCACTTGATCGATTTCATCTTTAGCCCCCTCAGTCAAATTCATGAAACGGACCACCATACCCCAGTTCTTGTTGTCGGCAAAGCGCTTACGCAAAATGACGGAGCTGTCAACCTGAATGGATTTATTTGAGTGTGGATTTGTTATTTTCAGAGAAAATGAAGTGCCACAGTCGTGGGGATTTCTGGTATAGATTACGCAGCCCTTGGCTGAAAAACGAGTCCCGTTGGCTTTAACCTGCCGCCCCCCTTTGTTGTAGAAAACCGGCAGTTTAATCTCTGGTGCCTGCATACCACTCCCCCTCTTGGTTTCTTTTCCTCCCGATGCCTTTGCCATTGACTCACTCCTAGCTGTCCAAACTGCCCGAACATAGAGCAAGGGATGTGCCAGGTTTTATCTTATTGAAAATACAAATATTTGTTATATAAGTTGCCCCAGAAGCGTATCCTCATCGCCATCCTAGCGCAGCAAAGTGTATTTTTTTATATACCAAGCCAAAGGATTGCAGATTTTAGATTTAAGATTTCAGATTGGCACTGGATACGAGCAGTGACTTGGCTGTTCTGGGGAGTATGTTGACTTTATCTAAATCGCGCAGCTCTTACAGACGCCTACAGAGTTAACTCCACATAGATTTGGGTCGAGGTATTTCCGAAGCGGCGTATGTGCCAGCTTTTGCCTCCCAAAGGAGACAATTCCACCCAAATAAAACGGCAAAGGCTGGCACATCCGCAGTTCGGGCTGTCACTGCCTCCGGCCCAAATGACTTCCCCCCCGCAAGGGCAGCAGACCGAACGTAAGCGGAGGGAATGGCTCGGCCCTCAAGGGCAGTTGCAGAGCAAATTAAATAGGCGCTTCCTTAAATTCTGCATTCTGAAATAGTCATTTGTATAATTTCGTAATCTCGTCCACTACAAATTCTGGTAGGGGTATTACATCCCCTTCGCCCCTTTGCAGCTGCAGACCCTCATCGGATGGTAGGATTTCGCCAATCACCGCTGCAGGGATGCCCGCTTTTTCATACTCGCGGATAAAATCAGAAGTAGCCCCCCTCGGCAAGGTGAGAAGAAGTGCCCCGGAGGCAATGGCCCCAAAAGGATTGAGGCCGAACTGACGGCAGAGAGCCGCCGTCTCCGGCAGAACTGTAATGGCGGCCGCTTCCACCAAAACGCCGCAGTCGGAGGCTATACAGATTTCCCGAATCCCGGTGGCCACTCCACCTTCAGTGGGATCGTGCATGGCATTCACTGGAAAGTTTCGGGCCAGAGCCGCTTCCCGAACCACACTGATGCCGGGGTCAAAAAGAAAATTTTGGCTAACTTTCGTCATTTCAGCTCCGTGAACAGCCGCCACCTCTTTTGCCTTTTCCGTGGCAATGATTGCAGTAGCCTCAATGGCCGTTGCTTTTATCAGCAGTAGCGCATCCCCGACCTTGGCATCACTGCTCCGGCACAAATGCTCGGGCGCGACATAGCCAATCATTTGTCCGGCCACCAGAACAGTGTTCACCGCAGGACTCACCTCTGTATGTCCACCCACCCAGAGAACATTCATCTGCTGACAGGCATCCTCGATCTCAGCGAACAGGGCTTCGATATCAGCTATGCTGGTATGTGCTTCCGGCAAAACAATTGATGCCGAATAGTAGCGTGGCGTGCCGCCGCAAGCAGCTATATCATTGGCGTTTACGCAAACCGAGTACCAGCCGCAGCGTTCCGTTGCAAAGGTGATGGGATCAGTGGAGACCACCAGGTAGCGATCCCCCTGATCAATTACGGCAGCATCCTCTCCCACCGCAGGACCCACCAGCAGTTCTGCTGCTTTAGAGGTGTGGCGCAGAAGTCGTTTCAGGGTTCCAGGTCTGAGTTTGCCAGCAGGCAGGATTTCAGCGGCCATTACAACCTCCGGTGGAGTCCGTTGTCCGTTGTCAGCTGCATTAATATTTCAAAAGGCAAGAGAGATGTGGACTTCGGCAAGGAGTTCTGCTCTTCAAAGCCTTCATCCGATCCGATTACTCCGCCCACCCGGGTGTCAATGACTAATCTTGTCCCAACCATAACGGTACCTTATTATTTTGCTCATTCTATCGTACGATCCGGTTAAGTCAAGATTCCTATCAAGGAATCAAGAACTTACGGCGAATCCTGGAAAATTCTCGGGCCATTTGCTGAGCCTGAACCAATATCAGCAACGGACAACGGACAACACACGACGGACTCTCTATGATATATTCCCAGAATGTCAGCAGCGAGTAAAAACAGCATTTATCAGCTCTACTCAATCGGCCACGGTAACAAAAGCAGTGAAGCGTTTCTTGCCCTGCTAAACTCTTTCCAGATTGAATACCTTGCTGACGTCCGGTCATATCCCAGTTCCAAGCGCAATCCCCACTTTAATCGAGAAAACCTGCAGCTTGCGCTTGACCGGGCTGGCATCTCTTACGGTTGGTTTCCTGATCTGGGAGGTTTCCGCCGAGAGGGCTTGGGCAGCCGCTCACCCCATATAGCTCTCAAAAGTCCAGGATTCCGCAACTATGCCGACTACATGTCCACCAAATCCTTCAGCACTGCTGCCGATAAGTTAAGTAAGCTTGCTGCTTCAGATCTCACCTGTATAATGTGCGCTGAAACCATACCGCAGAGGTGTCACCGCTTTTTGCTTTCCGACTACCTCTTGGTGCAGGGCTGTGAGATCATCCACATTTTGGACCACCAGCGGACCATGGTGCATCAACTCTCGTATTTGGCCACCGTAAGTGAAGGCCGCATCATCTACAACCGCAGTGAACCGCAAAAAATGGAAATGAAACCACATGATTGATTTCAAGAATCCTCAAGAAGTGGCAAGCATCATTGACCAGACTCTGCTTCAACCTACGGCAAGCCGTGACCAGGTGCAAAGATTTTGCGAGGAGGCGGTTGCCCGAGGCTTTGCAGCCGTATGCGTTGCGCCATGTTGGGTGCAACTTGCTGCAAAAGCCATAGAAAATAGCAAGGTCCGGCTCTGCACTGTGGCTGGCTTTCCGCTGGGTTTCGAGACTGTGGAGATCAAGGCCAAGGCTGCAATGACCGCTTTGGCTGCTGGAGCTGATGAGATCGATTACGTGGTAAATCTGGGTGCGGTCAAAGGGGACGAGTATGAATTCATTGCCTCTGAGATGGAGGCAATGCGGCGGACTACTGAGAACGCGGTGGTGAAGGTTATTCTTGAAACCGGCTATCTTAATCAGCGTGAAATGGAGCGACTCTGCCAGATAGCGGTAGACTCAGGGCTGGATTTCGTCAAAACCTCTACTGGCTTAGGTCCGTCTGGGGCCTCAGTGGTTGAAGTAAAACTTCTGGCCGAATGTGGCCAGGGCAGGATCAAAGTCAAAGCTGCTGGAGGAATCAGGACGATCCAGGATTTAGAGGCAATGGTAGGGGCTGGTGCTCAGCGTATCGGAACCAGTGCAGGTAAAGAAATTGTTGCTCAAGCTGCTGAGAGACGAGGGAAGCAGTAAATAATCAGCAAATAGTTTCTGTTGAAGCTTAAAAGAATCCACTCAACATGTTAAGATTCATGATTGGATTGTTAAATCGAACCTAATGCGACAGTGGAGAAGACATGATCATCGAACAAGTTCAAGTGGGAAACTTTGCGGTCTTTGCCTATGTGGTGGGTTGTCCGGAAACAGGTGAAGGCATCATCATCGATCCAGCTGACCAGGTGGGGCTTCTTTTGGATGTTGCCAAAAACAGGCAGATTTCAAAAATAAAATATATTGTGAACACGCATTGCCACGCCGATCATGCTGGTGGTAACCGTGAAATGAAGGAACTCACCAACGCCCAGATTGTTGTCCACAAAGAAGATGCCGAGCGTTTGGCCAACCCCTCCAATCTAGCGCTCCAGATCTTTCAGTGTGAAGCCTCACCGCCGGCAGACATAACTGTTGAAGAGGGCGACCGGATTGAATTCGGCAATCATTCCCTCGACGTTATTCATACGCCCGGCCATACCCCTGGAGGTATGTGCCTTTACACGAATGGTTACGTGTTCACCGGCGACACCCTTTTCGTCGGCGGAATAGGCCGCACCGATCTTCCTGGTGGGTCCATGTCGGAGCTCCTCCTCTCAATTCAGAGAAAGCTCTTAACTCTGCCCGATGAAACCTTAGTTTTTCCCGGACACAACTACGGAATGTCACCCCAATCAACCATCGGCAGAGAGAAGCAATACAATCCATTCGTAAGGTAATGTCCGTTGTCCGTTGTCCGTTGTCCGAGGAGTCAGGAGACAGGAGACAGAAGGAAAGGACAGTCTTTGCGTCATTGACTCCTGGATTCTGACTTCTATCTCCTGACTCCTCGTTCTTAATTCCGCAATCCGAAATCCGCAATGTTCTACCAGCTGCCCGCCCTGTCCGCCGAAGCTCTAGCGAAGGCGGATGCCTGATGCCTGCTGCATACAGCCCCATGCTTTATGCCTTCACCATTTGACAACAAAAGCATCACTATATATAGTTATTAAGTAATTTAGGAGGCCTACTCTTGGTACTAGCAGTGGAAATAAGAAGCCCATGCCTCAACTGTGAGCGGGCTTATGAGAACAAATTGAAGTGTTCCAAGAATTGTGATCGGCTGGCCCAATTTCAACAAAACCTGCCGCGGGTGATCAAATTTGCCGAGGAGACAAACTACCACATCGGCCAACCCAACAGAAAGAGGTTGCGCCGCTAGACAATGCTTATGCCTCGATTGCCCGAATAATATATAAGACTTATTCGCCCACAACGTATAGTGCAGAAACAAAGCCCAGAAAAATAAGAGAGTAAACCGAAAAGCAAGTTCGCCGTGCCTCTGCGCCAAAATCTTTCTGGATTCTAACTGCTCGCTGCCTGCTGCCTGCTGCTGGCTGTCAATTTTGGCCTGGTTTTTGCTCATGGTATCTGGTAGCTTTGCCCCGGAGTATGAACCGCTGAGGATCGCGGAGACAAAAGGATCCGTTGTGCAGAGGTTTGCAAACACCAGGAATTAGCGATGACCGCTTACGAGCTACTTATCATCAAAGGACCCGGGGAGGGTCAAGCTTATCCGCTCGATGACGACGAAGTCATTATCGGCCGGGACGCTTCCTGCCAGGTTTCTCTCGATGATCGGACGCTCTCCCGTCAGCACGCCAAAATCATGCGCCATGATGGCGTCCTCACCATTGAAGACCTCGGCAGTGTCAATGGTATCCTGGTAAACGGCGTTCGTGTAAGCAAAAGTGACCTAAAAGAAGACGACCGACTCACCTTGGGCAACGTTGAACTGCGACTGCGTCAGGCCGTGGGCATGGCTGCGCCGGCGAAAAAGCCATCCCCGCCAACAGCAGCTCCCGACGAACCCACGTTGTTGCACCAAATCGCCGAGCAACGACTCGATGCCAGCCAGGAATCGGAGCCGGGTTCCATCATGAGCATTACCCAAACGTTAAGCTCCTCCATGATCATGGATCTCCTGGGCCGGAGTCATCTGAGTTTGAGTGCCATGTACCGGATAAATCGGCTGGTCAGCTCCATCTTTGACCTGGATGTGCTCCTCAACAAGCTTCTCGACGAGACCTTCGCCACCGTCCGTGCAGAACGTGCCTTCATTCTATTGATTGATCCCAACAGTGACCAGTTGGAAATAAAGGCGTCGCGTTGGCAAGACAAAGAGGGCCTTGACCATGAAGTCAGCATCAGCCAGAACATCATTTCCCATGTTCTTAAAAAGAAAGAGTCGGTGCTCATTGCCGACGCCATGGCCGACTCCAAATTTGGTCTCGCCGATAGCGTATTACTCCACAAAATACGTTCGGCCATGTGTTCACCGCTGCGTGGGCGCACCCGGATTGTTGGCATCATCCATGTGGATACCACGGGGGCCGGAGAATTCACCCAGGAGGATCTCATGCTCCTGGATGCCATCGGCAATGCGGCCGGTACTGCGGTGGAAAACGCTCAACTTTACAGCGAAAAAATTCAAAATGAACGACTTGCTGCCATGGGTCAGGCCATCTCCGGGCTATCCCATTACATCAAGAATATCCTGGCTGCCATGGAAACCTCTCATGCCATGGTGGAGAAAGCACTAGCTGCTGAAGATCTGGCCATCATCAGCCGGGTTTGGAAGATCCTTAGACGCAGCAATCAGCGCATCAGCAACCTGGTACTTGACATGCTTGCCTACTCCAAGGACAGGAAACCCCAAACTCAACCTTGCCAGCTCAATGAAATTTGTGAGGAGGCTGCAGAACTTTGTCAAGACCGGATAAAGGCTAAACACGCAAAGCTCCACCTCGCCCTGGATCCCCAATTACCCCAAATCCAGGTTGACCCACAGGGGATTCATCGCTGCTTGCTCAATCTGCTTACAAACGCAGTAGATGCTTTGGCCGAAAATGAGGGTGAGGTGAGAATAAGCACGCAGATGCAGGAAGAGAGCGAAGTCTTGGTCACGGTGGAGGATAACGGCGCTGGTATTCCGGAAAATATCCGTCAGCGAATCTTCGATGTTTTCTTCAGCACCAAGGGAAGTCAGGGTACCGGATTGGGCCTAGCGGTTACCAAGAAAATCATAGAGGAACATGGGGGAAGCATTGAAGCCCAATCCAACCCGGATCAAGGAACTAAATTTACCATCCTGTTACCCATCGGAAAAGCAGCAGGCAGCAAGCAACAGGCAGCGGGCAGCGAAGAAAAGGGATAAGGTTAATCGTTATACGTTATATGTTATTTGGAAATGCAGCTACTGGATAACGAATAACAAATAACGATTTTCCTTCTGCTGCCGGCTGCAAGCTGCCTCCTGCCAGCTGTTATTGTTCTCCTTTAACTTGGATAATTCTTGATATCTCCTCAAAGGTGGTTGCCCCTTTCGCCACCTTTTCCAAACCATCCCGAAATAGGCTGCGGAGATCACCTGTCTTTAGTGCCGCCTTGCGAATTTCTGCCGCACTCCGCTTCTCATTGATGAGATCTCCGATAGAATCCGTTACCAGGAGTAGCTCAAAGATGCCGATGCGGCCACGGTACCCGGTAAAGCGGCAGGCCTGACAACCTCTACCTTGGTAGAATTTGCGGCCTTTGGCCCGCTCGACAATGCCGAATTGCTCCAGGGTCTCGGTTGAAGGAATGTAGGCTTCCTTGCAAGAGGGGCAAATGGTGCGAGCCAGACGCTGGGCCAGTACGCCGGTAACACCTGAGGAGATGAGAAATGGTTCGACTCCGATGTCGAGGAGACGCGCGATAGACCCGGGCGCATCATTGGTGTGCAGGGTGCTGAACACCAGGTGTCCGGTAAGAGAGGCCCGCACAGCCATCTGTGCCGTTTCCAGATCTCGAATCTCACCTACCATAATCACATCCGGATCCTGGCGAACAATAGCTCTCAGCCCGGTGGCGAAGGTAACCCCCGCCTGTGGGTTGACCTGGGTCTGGCGGATCTGCTTGAGTCGATATTCCACAGGATCCTCGATGGTGATGATATTAAGCGTGGGATTGGCGATTGTATCCAGGGTCGCGTATAGAGTGGTGGTCTTCCCACTTCCCGTGGGCCCGGTAACCAGCACCATGCCCTCGGTCCTTTTAGCCAACTCCATGTAGGTATCGAATACAACGGGGGAGAATCCAAGACTTTTCAATTCAAGAATGGTGGCGGATGGATCCAGAATCCGCATGACCAAGTTTTCCCCATAAATCGTGGGAAACGTGGAAAGGCGAACCTCTATGTGCTTACCCTCTGATTCCAAAAAGAAACGGCCGTCCTGGGCCATACGTTTCTTGGCGATGTCAATTTCGGCCCACACCTTATATCTGGAAGCAATTGCCTCCTGTATGCTCTTTGGGACCTTTTTGATCTCTTGTAATACCCCGTCAATCCGGTAACGCACCGCAACCTCTTTTTCACCGGGCTCGATGTGCACGTCACTGGCTCCATCCCGAACCGCCTGCTGAATGATCAAATTGGCCAGTTTGATCATCGGTGCTTCCGCAATCTCACCTGCTTCTGCTTTTTCATCCTCTCCTGAGGCCGCGTCTTGAATGAGCTGGGTGATGGATTCATCCATGCGATAGTAATTGTCCAGACATCTCAGGATCTTGTCCTCAGTGGATATCACCGGCTCAATCTCACAGCCGGTCTTTGAGCGCAGGTCGTCAACAGCAATGAGGTTGAGCGGATCCGCCATCGCCACGGTAAGTGCATTGCCAATCTTGAAGATGGGTAGCGCCGTATAGGCTCTGGCAACCTTTTCGGGAACCAGTTCGATCACATTTGGGTCAAGGGCGTAGCTGTCCAGGTCCACATAAGGAATCTGTCGCTGCTGCCATATGGCTTTGGCAACGTCCTCTGCAGTGACAGCTCCCATGGCCACCAAAGCCTCGCCGATGCGCATGCCTTTCTCCCGCTTCTGTTTCTCTAGCGCTTGCTGCACCTGCTCTTCTGAGATCAGTCCTTCATCTCGAAGGATTTCCCCCAGCAGCTTCCTTCTCCTGGCCATGGTCAATTCCTAATGTTTGCTTATCTTCAGAAAATAAAGTGTCATATCCACGTACACTTACCCGATTTATACTCCAGAGCTAAGCTACCAGATACCATGAGCAAAAACTAGGCCAAAGTGGTGATTCTCGCTCCGACTCCCAAGACACACGGGGCCAGCAGATAATTCGGACGTCTGGTCACAAGAAAAGCGGCGCAAGGCAAAAGGCTCAGGGCGCAAGGAAATTCGCTTCTTCACCTTGCATCCCGATTTTACTGGAAGGATTCATGATTAGCTAGGTTTATGAGGACTAAAATACCACGATCTTAATTACTTATTTGAAGCTGCCTCGAGAGTGCTAACTCTCTCCGCCACCCTTTCAATTAGGTGCGGATAGGCTGACGGATTGCAGGTCAGAAATTGTCGGTAGTGGTTTAGGGCCGCTTCACCCCTCCCCTGCTCATCCAGTATCCGGCCCAGATTGTAGTGGGCTTCAGCGTTGTTTGGATCGTTGACCAGCACCCGCTCGAGAGTGCGACGGGCCAGTTCATCACGACTCAGCCGTTCGTAGATCAGCGCCAGGTTGATCTCGCTTTGGCTATTGCCGGGGTTCAATTCAAGGGCCTGCTCATAGGCTGCACGCGCTTTTTCAAAGTTCTTCAACTTGTAATAGATGATTCCCAGATTGTTGTAGCTAGGATAAAAGCGTGGATTAATATTGATGGCCTTCTCATAAGACTGGGCAGCATTTTTCAGATTGCCCTGTCTTTCGTAACAAAGCCCAAGATTATTGTAGACTTCAGCACTCATTGGCTCGAGCTCGAGCACTTGCCGATAAGTCTCAATGGCCTTTTCCCAGTTCATCGCTTTTTGGTAGGATACCGCCTTCCGATACAATGAACCGACATTCGCTGTCGACTCCGCCTGCAAATTAACCGAGCCAGCTTTTCCGCTATCTCTGAACTGGATCCGTTTGCTTGGAGCGGTCTGCTCAGTCTCTGGCCGCCGAGTTTTAGCCAAAGTAACTCTCTGCCTCGACTCGCTGTCGTCCGGTGCCTCCTCCTCGCGCTGGCGAGCTTTATTGGTAGCAACTGGTTCCGATGGGACAGTAACCTGCTCAGCAGACTGCTGGCTCACTATGCCAACTTTCGCAATATTACTCGGTTGCCGGGGTTGACCTTCGGTTTCCACTTTAGGCTCCGGTAATACGGGCTCCGGCTGTTTGATTCTAGTACCAGTGCCTACCTGCTCAGTTTTATCATTTTTCACCTGTGTGACTACATTCCGGCTAGTCCTCTCTTCTGTAACTGGTTCCTGTTGAGCGGCAATCTGCAAGACTTTGGGCTTCTCCGGAGATCGCTGGTCATTATTGGCGGCATGAGCTGACGTCGGAGTTAGATCGGCAGGACTTTTTGACGGTTCTGGCGGCTCAG
Source organism: Syntrophobacterales bacterium (assembly GCA_050124835.1). Lineage (GTDB taxonomy): Bacteria > Desulfobacterota > Syntrophobacteria > BM002 > BM002 > BM002. The sequence goes on from JASFEM010000042.1 coordinate 11,292, forward strand.
GAATCTTCCTTAAGATCACCTGCTGCGGTGTCGGTGTCACACTTTCCGCAGGTACATTTTCACCGCCTTGCCACCGTAATAGATTGAAAACAATGACACCAATGACTGCGCCGACAAGCAGGATTGTTAGCCCTAGAAGCAAGAGCCGCCTCCTGCTTTGCGGCTTTTCACCTGCGATCATCCGAGGCAGAGTTGGGGGCTGCCTGCGACCTGCTCGCTGATCAGCCACTTTTTTCAAAGCATCGGAAATGAGGCTCAAGATAACGCTCCTTCAAAGCAAGCCTTTTAACCAGTTAAAATCCCAAAGAGATTATTTCTGCTTTCGAAATTGTCCTTCGGACTCCCACCCTACGGGCGGGTTCCCGGTTTCGCAATCCGCAATTCCAAATTCTGTCCTCCTTGGCACGCCGAAGCCTTTAGGCGAAGGCGGCTGACCTTACTATCTTTACGGCTAGGGCTTCCTCACGCCCTCGTCCCCTGCACTTTCCTTATGGGTCGCAATCTGCCGGGCCCTGTGGAACTCCCTGCTACGACCGAGCTGATCCGCCATGGCCTGCGCCTCGTTCTTATCCTTGTATTTGCCTACCAGCACCCTGTACCAAATTCCCATTTCGCCTAAATCTATCCAAGCAACCCAGGCATCGAAGCCGCGGCTTTGGAGCTCCTTCATTCTCGCTGCTGCGACTTCCTCGTCTTTAAAAGATTCCACCTGCACGGTGTAGACATATGGTGGTTTGAGCAGGTATTGTGGGAATCTTCCCTTCTTCTCTCTGCTTCCGCTCTTCCTATCTCCTGCTTCTGGAGCTGAAAGCGCTTTAGTTTTACCGTCATCTACCGGCTGCAACAATGATGCCGGTTGTTCTGCAGGCTGTTCCAGTTTCACTTCTCGCCTCTCGGTCCGGTTCAGATTCGCCGTCGCAGCTGGTTCAGGAGTGGGAATAGTAGCTCGGATAAACTGTTGCGAGTAGTTGGCCGGGGCAAAAGTCTCTTGTATGGTTTGCCTTTGCACGTAAAGTCTCAGGGTCTTCTGGGCCGCAGCGGCCAGTAGCAGTGTACCGCCAATCACCAGGAGTAGAACCGCAAGAGGGACTTTCTGCAATCTCCGACCAAACCAAAGGGAAAGTCTGCGCCTAGTGGTTGGAAATCTGCCGCTTAGACTCTGCTTACCTTCCAATACATGAATTCTCTTTATCTTGCGGCTTTCCCCCAGGTAGGCGGCCAACAGGGTCCTTTCAGCAATTATATTGATGAGTCGAGGTACTCCCCTGGAAAATCGATATATCTCTTCGTAGGCCAGTTTCTCGAAAGAAGTACTCCCTGCAGCCCTTGCCATATTCAGTCGGTGCTGCAAATAGCTCCTTGTCTCGTGCCGATTAAGCGGCCTCAGGTGGTAGCGGAGCGAGATACGCTGCTGCAAGTGGCGAAGTTTGGGTAGTTCCAGTTTGGCCGGCAGTTCGTCACTCCCCACAAGGATGATCTGAATGAGTTTTTCCTTGTCAGTCTCCAGGTTGGAAAGCAACCGCACCTGCTCCAAACACTGGGTAGAGAGATTCTGGGCTTCGTCGATGATCAACACTGCGGTCTTACCAGCCGACAACGTCTCGAGGAGAAAACCATTGAGCTCATCAAGCAACTCTTTTCTGGTCCTCCCTTTGGCCGGCAGGTTGAAGTCCTCTAATACAGCCCTAAGTAACTCCTCCTCGTTGAGCAGGGGATTGAGGATCAGGGCAGTGGACACCTCTTGGGGGTCAAGCCGCTCTAAAAGCGCCCGGCACAAGGTTGTTTTGCCGGTGCCGGTATTACCGCTGATCAGGACAAATCCCTCTTTCTGGTGAATGCCGTACAGAAGATGGTCCAGACCCTCCCTGTGCTTTTCACTGAAGAAAAGAAACTTGGGGTCCGGGGTCAACCCGAAGGGTTTCTCACGAAGTCCGAAGAATTCTAGGTACATAACCCTATCTCATGGCTGCAAATAATCTATGGACATATGCTCTTGCTGTTCCAGTAAATCCATCTTCCTGATATCTTCGCTGGTAATCTCTTCAATCCTTTTGGAGGTCAGTACCGTTGGGGTGAGCAAAATTACAATCTCGGTTTTCTCACCCTCAAGAGTGGTAGAACCAAACAGGTACGTCAGCCCCGGTATGTTCACCAAGCAGGGAAGCCCGACCCGATCTCTTTGTTCCTGTTCTTGCAAAAGCCCGGCGATGATGATGGTCTGCTTGTCCCGCACCTTCACCACCGTATCCGCCTCTCTGATTCGAAGCAGGGGAAACTGGGTGCCATCCGGGGCTTCCGCTGAACGAAATTCGGCTGTAATACTGGGGTGAATGTTCATGGTAATCAGCCCCTCTGAAGAGATCTGAGGGGTTACGTCCAGAATGACACCCACATCAATAGTGTTGGGAGTAAAAGATTGCAGCACATTGTTTGCCGTCTGGCTTATTTCTGAGGTAAAGTAGACATCCTGTCTGGCAACTTTGACAATGGCTGTCTGATTGTTCATCACAGCCACCCTGGGGCTGGCCAACACTTTCACTTTACCCTGCGTTTCCAGGGCTTCCATCAAGTCGGAAAGAACAAAAGGGGGTAATTGGTTAGCGCCTGTAATTCCTACAATCCCCTCGGCAGCGGTCCCCCCGGTGCCAACGTTCCAGGTAAGCGCCAGGGTGGAAATGTCCAGGTTCAACAGCTCGTTTTGGATATTGTCCCAGCTGATGCCAGCCCGAAATTCTTTGTTCAGCGACACTTCCCAAAAGCGAGCCTGGATGAGCACCTGCCGCTGGGTTGAAGCCTCCATTTCCTCTAGAAACCTCGCCACTTCCCTTAATTTGTGCGGGAAATCGCGCACCACGACGATCCCACTTATCTTGCTTAACACCAGCTTCTTGCCGTCCTTGCTGGTCAGACTGGTGACAATTCCCTGCTGACGGGCACGCACAACTGCTTTAGGAGCCTCATCACCGAAAATTATTGCGGTCAAACCTTCCTGAAGCTCTCCCCAAAAGTCTGTTAAGTCAGTTCCCGTGATGCGGGTCTCGCTGGCGCTGATCTGTTCACCACCGGCGCCGGAGCCGTGAGTGGCGACGATGGTCTTGTCGCCCTTACGGAAGCTGGTGACATAGTTGACCCTGTACATGCGAGATTCCAACCGTGGCTTTGAAATCCGAATCAGACGACCTTCCCTCCGAAAGCTGAAGCCGAGTGGGTCAAGGAGAGCTTCCAGGGCCTGTTCCAGGGTCACCCGGTTGAGGTTGACCGTCACGATGCCGGTTACATCTGGATCCACCACCAGGTTCTCGCCGCTTTCTTGGGCAAAGGCCAGAAGCACATCTTGGAGTTGTCCGTTCCGAACTCTGAGTGAGTACAGCTTGCCCGGACCCCCAATGGCTATCTGCGCTGGCTCCTCTTCCTGGAATTGGGGAACGGTAAGTTCCTCGAGCGGCGTTTCCGGAGTCGGGAACGCTTCCGGCGGTGTCTCGGCGACTGGTTCGGGCTTAGTTGCACATCCTATAGCAAGAAACACCACGGCCAGAGCCGCAATCACCACGATTCTGTTTATCCAACTCTCCCGGCTAAACATGTTCCTCTCACATGGACGGTATGGCTAAAACGCTATGCGCTTGGCGCTATGCGGTATTTCACTTCCCTTCGGACCTCTCGACAGTCACATTCGTTTGCGGTCCGGGAACCCGAAGCACTCGCTCCCCTCTATCCCCGCTCAGGACCACCTGATTTAGCGTAATTTTAGTGACTGTCTCGCCGTTAATTTGATCTCCCACCCCATACACCCGTTCATTGATAACCACCAGCCGGCTTAACCCGCTGATCAACACTGTGGAGACTTTGTATGCCGGCCTATCATCTCTTCTTCGTTCTTTGGGTGGACCTTTCTTAGCTGGTGGTGGTTTGCTTTTTTCTTCCGCGAACGGCAGGGCGAAGGGATCTCGGCCCCAGGTGTCAGGAATTTGCTCCTCTGCGCTTTCCTCCTCGGGTTGTATCTGCTTGCGCTGCAACCCTGCCAGCGATACCGGTAGCTGGGTAGCAGGTTGGACCGGCTCAGGTTTGGGCCCAAACAGCCAAACCAATAGCCAGAGCAGCAGCACCACCCCCACAACGCTCCCAACCAAAATCTTCTCTGGCGGCTTTGTCAGGTCCATTCAATGTATCCGTTTGCCAGTCACCCGGTTTAGTCAGTCAAGCCGGTTAGAAAGATTCTTCTAATTAACCGGTCAACTGGCTCAACGGGCCAAACCGGCTAAACCTCCTTATTAACTCCTCAATACAACTTCGAGCTTCAGCTGAATATCCAGAAGCCTTTCCCCCGCCTGCCCCCTCTGCACCCGCATCTCGGCAATTTTCAGATAGAACGGCTGCTTCTCGAGGGCGTTTACAAAGTTGCCTAGTTGCTGGTAGTGGCCACGAATCCCAAGATTGATTACTGAGTGTCTAAATTCACTGGATCTTCCACTCCGGGCGCTCATAGTCCTGGTCTGCTCGGGTCTGAGGTTTTGGAGTTGCAGGCCATGAATCTGTGCCTCTGTGCTCACTTGGTGAATAATCTCAGCAAGCTCAGCCTTACGGGTCAGAACCTGCTCCAGCTCGGCCAGTTGCTGCTCCTTTTCAGCCACCTGGGAGCTCAGGGTTGTCAGTTCCGCCAGCTTGACAGTGATGCTTGCGTACTGCTTGTTCAAATCGTCAAGCTCCTGCTGCGCCTTGCGTAGCTTCTTGGTCTGAGGTTCGATCATGAATTGATTTACCAGAAAGACCACTGCAATGAGACCGACGACACTGACGATCACTTTCTCTCTCTTAGTCAATTCTCTCTTCATTTAGCTCTCCGAGCTGTCAGCTTTTCAGTTGGCCGGTTTCGCCAGTTTAGTCAGTTTGGCCAGTCGGTATTTGAGACTCGTATTGACTGGGCAACCGGCTTAACAGCCAAACCGGCTAAACCTCATTTATTTAAGCCTACAGGTAATTTGAAAATCCAAGCCTGCCCGCGTCCTACTCTCTTCATCCTCACCGGCACTGCCAAGCTCAACTTCAGAGAATAAAGGTGCCGCCTCCAACTCTTCCATGAACCTGGTGAGCACGGGAAAGGCTTCTTTTTTCTGACCAAAAACCATGCCTCGCAACTTAACATTGAGGCCTTGTTGCCCCCCTCTCTGCTCAATATCCATGTTCGTAAGTGCCATGTCTTTGGGAATTTTCTGGCTAATAAACCTCATGGCTACAGCAACCGGTGGGGTGTGCAGGTCCAGCTCGGGCAGACTCGCAAGTTTTGCATCTAACTGGCTGTTTTGTCCCTGCAACCGCGCATGTTCCTGGAAGATACTCCGATATCCCTCAAAGGTCTTTTTTTTCGTAGTTATTGTTTGACGAATGGAAGAAACACGCCGATGTCCTTGCCAGGCATATTCTGCCACCGGTAACAGAAAGAGTAGACCCAGGATGGCATAGCCCACTGGGGCTCGCACATTCCATCTTTTGCGGTGCGGTTGTAACTCGACAGGAAGCAGGTTAAACCGTTCCGTCAATGGGAGGGCGAGGCCCACTGCAACGGTCAGCATCGGCCGACTCGCCGCGTCCACTTCCGAGAAAGCTGGGCTGTCGTGGATAACAATTGGCGCCAGGGGGTCCAGGAACCCTACTTGCACGTCGAATCGCTCAGCGAAAAAAGATTCGATCCCCTTGAGTTTTGCACCACCGCCAGCCAACAAGAGCCTGGTGATTGGCGCGCCCTGGAATTGAAAGGCATAATAGTCAAAGGAACGGGAGACCTCGGTCTCCAGCTTTTCCAGAACTGGCCGCATCCTTACCGCCAGTTGAGAAAGAGGAATCCCTTCCGTGCTCTTACCTCTATCATCTACTGCCGGAATCCCATGCTGGCGTTTCAGGCTTTCACCTTGGGCAGTATTCAGCTCAATCTCCTGTTCCCCTGCGCGAATTAAGCCGGTTAATGCCATGGTAAAAGCGTCACCAGAGGTTGGAACATACCGAGAGAACTGCAGCTCCCCATCCAGGAAAATGTGGATGCTGGTCTTGTGACCGCCGAGGTCAACCACTGCTATGGATCCCTCCTCATCCTTGCCCAGCTCAGCTCTGCGCCATAATTGTTCTACAGCATGGGGCTCAGCCATGACTCCAACGGGCTCGAGGCCGGCCTCCTGGAGTACTGCAATATGATCCATCACCGTTTCCCTGGTGGCCGCCGCAACCAGCACGTCCTGTTTCGCCTGGCCACCTTCCTCGTCCCAGGGAAGTATCTTAAATGCCAACATCGCATCACCAAGGGAAAAGGGAAAGAGCTCCGCAGACTGCCAGCGGATGGCCTCTTGAATTTCATCCTCGGGAATGTTTGGCAGGGTCACACGACGGGCAGCAACACCCTTGCCAGCCAACCCTACAACCGCCTGTTTTGTCTTAATCCGGTGTTCCTGAAGCATTTCCTTCAACTGAGCCGCCAGAACCGGAACCTGAAAACCTCCGGGGGGCGTTGGAGCGGTCACGTGATGCGCGATTTCAGTTCCTTTGGCAGTGGTGCGCAATTCCACCACGTTAATAGTATGGGTGCCGAGATCAATGCCCAGGTGCCTCCTGGCCGGGCCCTTCAGCTTACCCAGGACACTTCTACCATTTAGTTTGATAGTCTTTGCCATACCTTATGCCTTGCCAAATCCGAAATCCGAAATTTTTTCTTCCTCTGCCCGCTGCCTGCTGCCTGCTGAACTCTATGCCCTATGCCCTATGCCCCATGCCCCATGCCTTGTGCCTTGCGCCTTGAGCCCTGCGCCCCTCATAGTAATTTTGGTTGTGCTAACTCCTCAAGCGCTCTCTCATATGCTGCACGATACCGGAAGCCCTGTTTAAGGTATTTCCAGATGGCACGGATTTTCTCCACTTCTCCTTCCGGGTAAAAGCGAAATGTTTTCTCACCGCGTTGCTCTGTTTTCGGCTTCACAAAGGCTTTTTGCTCCAAGTAGTAGAGCTTTTGGCGAGGAATCCCGACTTCATTGACGACTTCCGATGTTGTTTTCATGATAAACATCCAGCCATGAGAGAGTTTGTGGGCCATTACCTTTTCCGTATAAGTCTAAATTTAAACTTGTCCTGACATGGGCAAAAAAATATACCTTGCATCCACCGGTCGTTCGAAAATAATGTTCAATTTTAAATTTAAACTTATCCTAGCCTAAACAAAATATATATGTCAACAATTTTTTTATGAATTTTCGTAAACCTATGATTTCGGTTTGCCGGTTAAGCCGGTTTTGCCAGTTGGGCCGGAGTGAATACTAGGCACTAGGCACATCTTTCAGACTAGCAGTAATTAATAGATCTTAGCAGGCTTTTGAAAGAGTTCAGAAATGCAAACTAGCGTCATACCGGACGAGTCCGCCTACGGCGGACGAGATCCGGTATCCAGGTAGCTTTATTTTCCTGGATTCCGGAATGACGAAAATAAAAAAACGGGGTACACCCCCGCCCCTCTCGTGCCTAGTGCTTAGTCCCTAGTGCCTAGTCCATACTGCCTGCTGCCTCCTGCCCGCTGCCTGCTGAATCTCTATGCCCTATGCTCTATGCTTTTTTCACAACCGGCTAAACTGCCTAAACTGGCCTAACTGGCTAAACCGACTGAACCGGCATAACCGACTATGGCGTACACCCATACCCCTGCTCACGACAAAACCTCGAGGCGAGCACCCTCGTTCCATCCGCGTACGTGCCTGTGGAAGTAACTGTAACACACATGTTGGTGCCACCTTCGGGGCAGTTTCCATGAGGACAATAGTCTGAAAAGGCTACGGTAAAGCTGCCATTCTCAAGGTTTTTGGACTGATCTGACACTGAGCTCCAAGAAACAAGATCGCTCAGGTACCTGCCGGCCCAATTGATTCCGCCTTCGGCTACCACAAAAGCACCGCTGGAATGAGCCGTAACCGGCACCGACTTCTGCTTGGTAGCCATCACCCTCGCCATGGAGTAGCCAATGGCAGTTAGCACCAGCATGACGAAGACTATGGCAAGGACGGAAAAGCCACCTTGGTTTCTTAGTAATTCTTGCGGCATCCTGATTAACTTATTCTTTCCTTCTTTCATACTCATTACCTCCCTGCACGGGAAGCCGTTGAAATCGTTAAAACCGTTCAATTTAATCTTCTGTCGTCTGTCCTCTGTCTGCTGTCTTCTGACCTCCGACCTCTAATTCCTCACTCCTCAGTGCCTAGTGCTTAGTGCTCACAGCCTTCTGCCTGCTGCCCGCTGCAATCTGCCAGCTTTTTCTCCTGTCTCCTGACTCCTGGATTCTTCATCTTCGAGTCCGATCCATTACTCTTCAGTGCCTAGTGCTTTCTGTCGTCTGTCCTCTTCTTCTATCTCTTTACCCTATGCTCTATGCTCTGTGCTCTATGGTAGATTCCTCAAATGCACCTTCGTCCTTATACTTAAAGTGTTATCACTGTCATTGGGATCAGTAAGTGTGATTTCCAGGGTCAAAACATCACCTGTTATCGACGTGCATGTCGCAGTCTCAGCGCCAGGGGCAAAGGCTGCAACCACGTGCGCCAGCCGGTTGGCCCCAGCACTTGTCCATCCTGCCGAAGTGCTTCCGGCAGTCAAAATCTCATTGGTACTACCTGCACCCGTGCTTGATCCTGAAATTTGCTGATACCGCTCGGTTTGACCACCATTAGGTACAAAGTCTCCGGTTTCATTCCCGGAGTGAACCACATCCACAAGCCAGGCACCGTCAGTCAGGGTAGTGATATTTGTTGATATTGCGGTCAGGGCGTCATTTGAATTGGAATTGCTTGCTTCCGGGGCTTGCTGAGCGACATTTTCTAGAGAAATCGCCCCCCCTACAAGTTCGTCAAAGGTCCCTGAGGTGTTCACCACGACACTATAACCACCTGCGCTCGGCAGAGCCGCCTCAAGCAAATACCAGAGCTCTGCCCTACCGCCACAACCATTACCACTTATCACTTGCCCGGAGTCGACGTGTGTGAGCGATTGACCGTTGTAGGTAACCCCAGTAACTGATGGGTAATCGTCACAGTCCTCAATGGCAACACCCACAACCAGAATCCGGTTGGAACCATTGCCGATCGTGTGACTAAAAGTCGCAGTCGTTGTATAACTCGTCGTGCCTGTGTTTGCGGCGTCATAAGTTATATTCTGTGTTCCTCCAGTATTTGGTTTGATGGAAACACCGCCAATGGCCCAGTGGTTACTGGGGGTTGCTTCTGCGACCAGATCCCACGACATGGTCACCGTTGCTGCGCCGCAGTTTGTCGTACCGGCCGCCCCATTGGTTGAGGTGCCGTTAACGGAAGTATTCCACTGTTCGTCCACCCCAGAGCCTGCCGTAAGGGCATCGTATTCCGCAGCGATCACCGCATAGACAAATTCACCCTCAGCAGAGGTGATGTCCAGCGAGGCAGTTGTAGTGTCGTCACCTTCGGCAGAAGAGAAGGATCCGAGGGGTGTGTCCTGATCAACCCCGGAAAAGGTCGTCACTCCAGCAATGCCTTCTTGTGCTAGTGCTGCGCTAAAGGTGATGACAACATCGTGTGTGCCAGTGTCGGGAGCAACAAGACTGTAGATATAAACCATGGCATCATCTGAATTAGCTCTCTCCCCCACTTTAGTGAGGGCAGTGCCATTGTAGGTAACGCTGGTGACCGTTTCATAGTTATCATTGTTGAAGGCGACACCCACCAGCATCAGTCGATTGGAACCCGATGTTGTATGAGAAATCGTAATACTGGAGCCACCATCGGTAGATTCACTGGATGTATTATCAACAGCTACAATGCTGCAACAGCTTGCTCCGCTCACCTGAAAGCTAGTTACATTAGATGCCAGGACCGCCGTGACCGGAGTACCATTCGGATCTCCTACTCTTTTCAAATCCGTGCCGACAAGCTCGAATTTAATTTCTTCAATGTTATCTGCTGCCTGGGCCGGGTGAGCCTTTTTGAAGGTGATACTGCTGCCGGAACTCCCAGTCACCTCTTTGGTGTCGCGGAGCTCCCGCACCATGCGTTCCAGAGCTAGCCTGCCCTGGTCATAGAGATCTTTGCGACCACTGGACTTTCTAAAGGCCTGCACCCCAGCAACCACAATCTGGAAGGTGAAGGCACCAATTACACCCAGGATCACGATCACCATGATGATCTCTACCAAAGTGTAGCCCTTCTGGCCCCTCAGTAACCGGGTTGGGGCTTTTATCAGGAGCTCATGCGTTTCTCTCATTTCAATAAGCTTTCTTAGGGGCGGCCGTTGTTCCGCCGCAGGCGGATCCGTTGTCCGTTGTTAAAGCCGTTCAAATCGTTAAAGTCGTTGAAATCGTTAAAATCGCAAAACAATTATTTCTGATTTCCAAATTCGAAATTCGAAACTCTTTCCTCCGTCCTCCGTCGTCTGACCTCTGATCTCTCTCTTCCCCGTCTCGCCCGTCTCGCTCGTCTCGCTCGTCTCGCAGTTCCCTTGCGCTACGCGCCATTACTGAACCTCCTCCACCCACTCCTGCGTCACCTCATTGGTCTGTTCGAAACACGAGGTGATGCTATAAAAATTCCCAGGATCGTTGTGGTTTCGATATTCAGTGGCAAGCCAATCCTGAGAAAGATCACTGGATAAAATTCTGACTTCATCTATTATTCCATCCCAGGAGTAGTTAGAATTGTTGCTTCCATAGGGGCTGGCGCCAATCCATACGGGCCACGAGTTTTGCCGGAGGTCTCCACCCAGACTGTGATTTGCAGTCCCTGCATTAAGACCCTCATCCCTGTAAATTCTTATCTGGGGACTATTGTCGTTTTCATAGGTGCTCGCCAGGAAATACCAGGTCTGGGCAGTGGGCAAATAGCCATTGGGGCTGGCGCCTCTGAGCTCAGTTGTATTCAAAAGGTCATCCGTACCTGTCTTCACCCGAAATCTCATCCGATTCTCGCCATTATCTCCATCGTAGAGACTGAGCATATATACGTGATCTTGACTGCCGGAGCCGGTGGTGCTGCATTTTGACACCACGCGCGGGTCTCCTTGGTTGAAGTCATTGGGCCAGACCCAGGCTTGAATAGTAATATCATCCGTACTCATGTCCCAGGTGCCAAGGTCAATGTAATCATAACCATCAGTAGGATTGAACAGGGCCCCATTTCCTATCTTGCTCGCTGTAAAGGTGGCGCCATTATTGGTGCCATCGTGGTTATATTGGGTGGAATCATTGAAGTCGTCGTTCAGGTGGTAGACACCCCGAAAGCGAGCGTCCCAGACGGCCGTTGGATTTTCTGGCGAACAGATGACATTGGCCCCGTAGTACATGTAAATCTCTGTGTCGGTGCTGGAAGAAAGCGTTGGAATCTGCACCCAGGCCACCAGATCTCCATTAGCACCATCATACTTCTCAATTTCGTAGTCATAGTTGACGCACCCCGAGGTCTTGAAAACAATGTCATAGCCCTGGGAATTTTGTACTCGACCCCCGTTCGCCTCGGTTTTCAGGTCGTCGTCTCCTGTTATGTTAATGAGCAAGGGGTATCTGGTAAGGCTACTACTCACCTGGGTATGATCCACTGTTATCTTTTTGCAATATTGAAAATTGAATCCGTATTCTCCACCACAAGTATCCTGACTCATGCTGTAGAATGAATCGGGGTCACTCTGGTTGTTGTACTCGGTTCTGAGCCAGTTGGCCGATCGGGCAACAGACAGGATTCTTACCTCGTCTAGCTTTCCGTCCATTGAATACCCGGTGCTACTTGTATTGCCCGGATGATTGCCAAGGGCAATGTCCCAACTGTTGACCCGTAGGTTACCGGTCTTGGCAGCACTGTGAACCTCTGCGCCATCCAAGAGCATCCTCATGTTGGAGCCGTCATAGGTACCGGCAATCAAGTACCAGTTACCTGCACTCAGTGGGTCATCGGTATCTACTGTGGTCGTTGTGCCGCTGTAGTCGTCGGTGCCTGTCTTGATTCTCATTCTCAAGTGCTGCTCAAGATTACCTCCCAAGCCCAACATGAAGACGTGATTCTGCTCGGCAGTCCCACTTGCCTTGCTAAAGACACGGGGATCATTCTGGTCAAAGTCATCGAAACGTGCCCAGGCTTGAAGGGTGAGCTCATCGCCGCTAAAATTCCAGTTCCCTATCGATATTTCATCCTGCGGACCGAAATCTTCTCCATCTGCTATCACTGCACCGTAATCACCGGTGTCTTCGGCGGTGGCATCCCGATTGTGCGAAGTGGAATCCTCAAAGTCGTCGTTCAGGTGGTAGACAGCTTCATAACCGGAATCCCAAACGCCAGTTGCATTGGAGGGGTCACACGTCAGACCGCTCTTCCCGTAGTACATGTAGATGTCTTTATCGCTGTTGTAAGGGAGGGTTGGAATTCTGATCCAGGCGGTGAGATCTCCAGTAGTGCCATCATATTCTTCAATCTCATGGTCTAGTTGGGTTACACCGTCAGAATCGACAAAAATGATGTCCCAACCGCTGCTGTTTTGCACTCCTCCGCCATTCGCCGCGGTCTTCAGGTTACAATCGTTTTGGATCTTGATAAGAAAGGGAAAGTTGGTAAAGTCAGACGAGCCCTCCACCTTGGTGGAATCTATGGTTATCTTCCTGTTGCAGGAGAAACCACCCAAAAAGCAACTACTGGCCCCTATACTGTAGAAGCTGGCAGGATTGCTCTGGTTGTTGTATGAGGTTTGTATCCAGTCGGCTGAACGGGCAACGTCAGAGACGCGGAGTTCGTCTAAGGTCCCATCAAACCACTCATCAGTACCGTCCCACGCCGATACGTATATATTCCCAATAGTAGTCAAACCGGAATATGATGTGGGACCGAAATCTAAAATACCGTCCTTATATCCTCTCACATTTGCCCCATCCCATGTTAAGACAAGATGATTCCAAGTGTCGGCATTCACAACACTTCCCCTAACCAAATCATAAGTATCGCCCATTCCAGTACCCCAGGTATTATCGGGCTTCAGATCGACGTAAACCCTATTCGCTATAGGGGATGGAGTAAAATGGGAAAACATGTATTTTTTATCAGTGGGCGGAAAAGTATCTATATTTGCCCATAATTCAACTGTTCCAGCAGAAGTGCTAAATCCTGAAGTGGGCATTGTGGCATAGTCATTCGCTCCGTCAAAATCAATAGC
>JASFEM010000043.1:0-24438 GCA_050124835.1 Syntrophobacterales bacterium
TGCTGAGAGCAATTCCAGCGATGAGTGGACGATCTCCAGGCAGATTGGCGCCCCGTCATTCGAGGGTTGGAAGTTTGACAGCGATGGTCAGATTCCCTCGGGCCGGTTGACCATTCAACTGTATCACCACGGAACCAAGCTGGCTGAGAAAAGCTTTACGGTATATGAGGCTAAAAGATAAATTACCCCATCTGCTCCGGCAGAGAGGAGAGCAACCCTAAAAAAATTTTAGATTAAATATCTTTTTCTTTACTTCCGACTCCGACAACTCCAGCTGTGGTCAGCCATCCGCCCCGATGAAAACGGCCAGCCTTACTAAGAGTTGTTGCACACTACTGGCTGCCTCCCCTGGTTCTGTTGGCACCGAGCCAACAGGCCCGGGGGGGCACCTCCCCCCCTTCATTTTCTTGTTTTTCTCGCTTGAATCACACAGTTGAGCTCCTAAGGAGAATTCACTGTATCTAACCGATCCCTCTCGTTTTATAGGTTAAATTCTGCCTGACTCCCTGCATATAAAAGCTGTCCGCCCCCATATCATGATTTCCCCTCTTATCCATTGCTGATTAGCCCCCTTTAGGTTTTTCTTTTCCTCTCCTTCTCAACACCCGCAAATGATTAAAGCAGGTTAACCCTAACTGAATTTAGCCCTGGAACTGCACTTGGCACGTTTCTTGATATTGCTATTGAGCCAATCGGGCGCGGATGGCTGGAGTCCTTCCATGAAACAGACTCTTTAGCCGATGTTCATTTACCTATACTAATAAAGGTTAACTAGTCTGTACCTTAGGAAACTCAGAGGATTCCTCATCCCGATTTTGTATAAAAAAAATAACTTTAGTCTGCCAATCAATGTTAGTAGGTATTAAAAATTTTACAACCGCACCGGGGGGGAGCGGGATCATGTTAAACACCTACAGGGTTATTTCGTTGAGCCTTTTAATGGGGCTGTTCTTTGCAGCGCCATTACTCTGTATTCATCCTATTTCTTTCCAGATCAAAAAATCACAGGCGATGGCTGCCAAGAACAGCCGGAGCAAAAGGGTGAGAGTTGTTCTGGAAAAGGCTACTCATCAAGACCAGGCCAAGTTTCGGAATTCTTCGGCGGCCTGGGCAAGGCCCATTCATACAACCGGGTATAAACTGCCGGCAGAGACGTCGAATTCTCCTGCCTTTTCCGCAGGGGGTAAAGCCGAAAGCTGGCAAAGTGATGCTTATCGTGATTGGGATGCTGCCGGGGATGATGCTGAGATAGTCGAAGCAACATCTCAGACGGGCCTATAGATCACTTAGTGCTGCGACACCGGTTCTTGGACCGGATTGAGACAGCACCTGGAACCAAAGGGATTGGTCATGAATTGGAAAACAGCTTTTAGAATGAGACATCTTTCCATGGGGCAGGGGTTCAGTGTTATTGAACTTGTCGTGATTATGGGGATCATTGTTGTTTTAGCCGTTATTTCAGCTCCGGTAATTAGCGGTTATAGCCCCTCTTATAATTCGAAAGCGGCGGCCAGCAACATTGTCTCTCAGATGCAACTTGCCCGGATTCATGCCATCAAGAATCGGGTCACGACAGTGGTTGTATTTTATCCTGACAGTTTCATGCCTGCTGATCAGGCAAACTCATTCTTGATCTTTGAAGATGATAATAGGAACGGCACCATCGATGCCACCGATAACAACTGGATCCACGACGCTGGTGAGAATGTCATTGCGCAGCGGACCTACATGCCGCCCAAGGTGAGCCTTGCTGGTGCTGCATTCACTTCCAACGGCTCCGGGCAACCCACGGATACCTTCTGCTGCGGGTTCGACAGCCAGGGAGTTGCGGCCAGAACTGGTGCTGCCTACGTGATTGGAAACGTAAATTTACAGAACACCAAGAACCAAACGCGAATCATCAGTTTTAATGCATCTGGCAAGACCAAGGTAACCATACAATAGGGAGTTTACCCATGTACTCGGTTCTGCATAGGAAAGACGACAAATCCCGCTGGCGGGGAACACCGCAGCAGGGGTTCAGTTTCGTGGAAATGTTGGTGGCGATTCTCCTTCTCACCGTTGGCTTACTGGCCCTGGCCAAGATGCAGACCAATGCGGTGGCGAATAATGCCTTTGGCAATCAGCTGACCCAGGCCACCTTTTTGGCCCAGGACAAGATGGAGGAGCTCCGGCTGCTGAATGAGTGTTACCTGGAGGTGCTCGGCAAGCCCCAGTCCACTTGGACAACTAACGACCAAGATGTGGTCGACAACTATACCAATCAGCTGAGCGATGCCGTAGCCAACTGGGATGAAAGCGACACCGACTCTGACACCATACTGGATCAGTTCAGTTGGCAGATGGGAAATCCTGACCACACCAATGCGGACGGCCTTTTGGGTATTCCCAACCCCATCGACGTCAACGGTGCAGCAGCCTCCACTGGTGGTTTCTACAGAACCTGGTACGTGGTGGACGACAGGCCGGTGACCAAAGCAAAGACCGTTCGGGTACAGGTCATCTGGGGTAACGGTCGCGAGGTAAATCTAGACACCGTACTGTCACAGTGATGGGGGTGGCCAATGAAGCAAAGAATTATCCATAAACTTCTTAAACGCCGTTATCTCAAGAGAGATACACCTGGGTGTGAGCGTTTTCTCCGCTGTCAGGGTTTTACCCTGGTGGAGCTTTTGGTGGTAATGGCCATCTTCGGCATCATCATGGGAGGGATCTACTCGGTGTTCATCCGCTCCAATCGGGTGTACATCTCCCAGGAAGAGATAGTGGCCGCCCAGCAGGAGGCCCGCTCCGCCCTGGATATCCTTGGTCGAGAAATTCGAATGGCAGGGTTTATTGCCGCAGATAACCAGGTAGGCGGAGCAGACCCGATCAATCTTCCCGCCTTTGCGGGTAGCGCAGATTCAGCCATAGAAATTGCCACTGTGGGCGTAGATACCACCACTCTAGCATTCAAATCAGATCTGGACGGTGACGGCGACACCGATGCGGTGCGCTACATTTACTACCATAGTAGCCACCCTGATGCCAGCCGCCAGAACAAGCTATATCGAGAAGTCAAGACCTATGCCGGAGGCTGGACGGTTCCCATCGGCGAGCAGCTTTTTCTGGAAAACATTCAGAATCTGACCTTCACCTATCAATTGGTGGATGGTACGACCGATACTGCCCCCGCCAACCTCGAAAATATCCGGGGCGTGGTCATTAACCTCGAGGCCCAGACCGCCATTGCGGTAGAGCCCTATGAGGGTGGAAAGCGTGTTCGGACCCGACAATTAACTTCCAATATCCAGATTCGGAACTTGGGTCTTTCCTAAAAATGGGAGGATGAGCAGGTGAAACACATACAAATATTGCAGAAAGTAAGAAAGCTTGGCCCTGGACGCTTGATCGACCGGCTGCTCGGCAATGAGCGGGGGGTAGTTCTTGTGTTTGCCCTGGTGATTATGCTTGTCCTCACCATTATCGGCAGCTCTGCCACCATGACGTCCCAGGTGGACCTCAAGGTGAGCGGCAACACCAAAGTGATCCGGACCTCCTTCTATGTATCTGACGGTGGCATCATGTTGAGTCCTAAAGTCATCAGCAGGATCATTACCGATCGAGCCCTGCCCACAGCCTCGGAAACGCCGCTCATCACCTATGACGACTATGCCAGCTTCGGCGATGATCCTGTGCTTTTGAAGAAGATCATGGGTTTTTCGATGGACACCAATTATCAGAACGCGGACCAGAGTACTACTGACATCACCATGGACCAAGGAACTCTGGGCAATATAGCGGTGGATCTCACTCGCGTGGCCACTCAGTACCTTTCCGGGGGTGGCGTCGAATTTGCCTCCGGAACCGAAGGTGTAGGGGTTGGTGGCGCTGCCAGCGCTGCTATCCTTTATAACCTTGCCAGCAGGGGCACCGTAGGCACCGCACCCAACACCACCACATCGGACATCGTGGCTCGGTACCGCAAGGTTGCGGGTGTAGCTGGAGGTAGGTAACCATGAAGCACTTGAAGAGATACGGCATCAGCCTTTTGATACTGGCGCTGGGGTTGTGGACGACGGGGAAGGCCGAGGCGGCCAACTCCGTGGGTCCCTATGTGTCAAGTCCTATTTTCATGACCAATGCTGTGCCTCCCAATGTCTTGATCATCTTCGACAACTCGGGAAGTATGAACTCCATGGCCTATTGGCAAGAGGCGACTGCGCACGATGACGAGACCCCGGGAGAATTCGATATTGTGCCCACCACCCCGTACGACCCCAACCGGAACTATTACGGTTACTTTGTGGCAGGCACACCGGGCAACCGGGTCTGGTACTCTTACGCCAGTAACAAGTTTAGCCGAGACCCCAATGGTGCGTGGGAAGGGAATTTCCTCAACTGGCTCTGCATGCGGCGGGTAGACGTGGCCCGCAAGGTGCTGGTGGGCGGTCTGGCTACTTCGCGTACCGGCGGCGGCAACACTACGCTCATCGCCGAGGACCCGGCCCAGTGGGGTCGCAGTTACAAGTGCAAGTTGGACTGGAGTCTTCTGGTCCAGTACACCCCTTTTGGGGGGGATCTGCAAGACCGCTACCTGGGCCTAAAAGACGGGTATCTCTACGTGAGCCAGGACCTTATTAATAGCCCTTTCACCATATTTGATTTTAAATACGACGTGAAGGTCCAACGGGATTCCTCATACCCGGATGAAGCCTGGGACTTCAAAGACGGCAACATCGCCGGCGTTATGCAAAAGGTGGGTGACAAGGCCTATTGGGGTCTGGAGTTCTTCCGCAGCGGCACCGGCAACGGTGAGAACGGCGGTTACATCAAGAATCGCGTGGGCCACCCTACCATTACCAACCTCTACACCAACATCGAAAATGAGGCGATGCAGAACTGGACCCCCTTGGCGGAAAGTTATTACGTGGCCATGCAGTATTTCAAACAACAACCCATTGATGCGGCGTTGACTTCCGAATACAACCCCGGTTATCAGATCAACTCCACCTGGGACCCGTACATTCAAGACGGTGACTCATCTCACTGTGCCAAGACCTTCGTGCTGCTCTTCACCGACGGTTCTTCCACGATGGATATGATGATTCCAGATGCTTACAAGGCCTATGATGGCGACGCCAGTGATCCTGACGGCGATCCCGCTGACCCTAACATTCCGCCACCCGCCTATGTCAGTAGCGGCACAGACTATCTTGACGATATCGCCCTCTATGGCAAGGTCAATGATCTGAGACCTGACCTGGAAGGCGACCAAAACATCGAGCTCTTCGTGGTCTATGCCTTCGGGGATGATCCGGCCGCCAGGCGTTTGTTGAAAGATTCAGCCAGAAACGGCGGTTTCATTGAAAAGAATGGTAACAATCGGCCAGATCCTGCAACCGGTACCGCGGTGGATGTGGTTGATTACACCACCCCCGTGGTTGATGACAGCTGGTCCGAGTGGTGGGAAGACAAGCGAATCAGCCTCGATGGCCGAGCCCTGCCGGACACCTACTTTGAGGCAAAGGACGGCTGGAGACTGGAACAGGAGCTGATTAACGCCATCACCAAGATCCTGGAGCGGGCCAACTCCGGTACGGCGGTCTCGGTGCTTGCCACCTCGGGTGAGGGCGAAGGCGCCCTGTACCAAGCCTATTTCAGGCCAAAGTCTTCAACAGCCACCGAAGAGGTCCACTGGACCGGCCACCTGCAAGGTCTCTGGATCGACGCCTTTGGTAACCTCCGCGAAGACGTGGGTGTCAAAGGAAAACTCGAACTTGGTACCGACCCCATCGTCACCTTTTTCTATGAGGAAACCAGTGGTGAGACCCTCTTTCAAAGACGTCAGGTCAAAGCAACTGACATATATGGAACGCAATCCACACCCACTACGCATCTGCTTCCTGAACTCAGCCCACTCTGGGAGGCGGGCAGCCTATTGGCTGGCCGCAGTGCCGCCAACCGGAACATATATACATTTGTAGATCTCGACAAGGATAGAGAGGTTGACGGTAAACACTCGGTGGACAGCGGTGAGTTTATCAACTTCAACGCAGCCAACCAGTCCGACTTGCAGATCTATCTGGACCTGGCCGAGGACACCACCACCCCAGAGATAGAGTTCGCCTATCTTGGTGTCGACGAACCGACTCGGGCTTTCAATCTGATCAACTACATTCGCGGCGACGATTCTGCACCTGTCAACACCGATCTCAGGAACCGTACCTTGGGCGCAGACGTCTACAAGTTGGGGGACATTGTTCACTCCACCCCCACGCCGGTGGGACGCCCAGTGGACAACTATGATCTCATCTACAAGGATGAAACCTATAAGGAATTCTATCAACTCCATATGAACCGGGAAACCGTGGTGTACACCGGAGCCAACGACGGCATGCTTCACGCCTTCCTGGCGGGCGTTTTCAAGTCGGGTGACAAGTTTACCGGCGACAACGCCGAATTTGTTGTGGACAACATCAAATACCCCGGTTTAACGGCGGGTGATGAGATCTGGGCTTACATTCCCCAGAATCTCCTCCCCCACCTCAAATGGCTGGCAGATCCCACTTACATGGACGGCACCCACGTCTACTATGTGGACCTGAAGCCGAGAATCTTCGACGCCCGGATTTATGAAGGCGCCAATAATGCCGGTCATCCCCTTAACGCAGTGTGGACCACGGGTATGACCAATGCACAAAGAGTCGCCCGACCCTACGGCTGGTGCACTGTGCTGGTGGGTGGTATGCGCTTTGGTGGCGGCAGTATTCCGGTCAAGGGCGATTGGGACGGCAACAGTACCACATTAGATACGACCAAGACCTTTGCCAGCAGCTATTTCGCCATAGACGTCACCGATCCCAAAAACCCGATTCTCCTGTGGGAGCGTAATCAGACAGATTACCCTGGTCTCGGCTTTACCACCTCGTTTCCAGCGGTGCTCAAGGTGGAAAAAAGGAATATCATCCCGGGCAGTCCGGATATCGTCGATGTGCTAGAGCGACACTGGTATCTGCTCTTTGGCTCCGGTCCCACCACTTACGATGGCAACAGCACCCAGAGAAGTAGTATCTATCTGGTGGATATGGCCACCGGCAGGACGGATCTGACTGGATATAATAAGGGGCGGATCTTCACTCACCTCACGGATGACAATGGCATTAATGATGTCTTATTGAATGACCAGGGCTTTATGGGTTCTCCAGTGAGCGTTGACCTCAGCCTGGACTATTCGGTGAATGTCTCCTACATCGGTGAAACCCATGCGAGCGGCCCGAATACCTATGGCGGAGGACTTTATCGGCTCCAGGTTCCCACCACAGTTGGCACCGCCAATGGCGAACCGGTCTTACTCTATGAAGTTGATCCGGACAAGTGGGTCTTGAGCCACATGTTTGATGCCGACCGTGCCGTGACTGCTTCGCCGGCTGCGGCAGTGGGCACGGTGGATTCAGGGTACAGTCTCTGGCTCTACTTCGGCACCGGGCGCTACATGTCCGCCGAAGATAAGACAGATACCACCACGGAGCACTTCCTTTTCGGTGTCAAGGATCCCTATTACAACTCCCTGCTCGACACTGCAGACATGAACACCCTGCTCAATTCGGAGCCATTTACAAAGGACGATCTCTTCCCAACGACTGATGTGAAGGTGTATACCGACGGTACGATTACAGGAACGGGTGTGCCGGCCACCTTCGACGAACTGAAGGTCATGCAGGACTTTGGTTCAACCTATGAGGTCGGCTGGTACAAGATGCTGGTGAACGGCGAGCGAATCCTCAACAAGCCCTCGCTGCTGGGCGGCATCCTGCTGGCACCCTCCTTCGTGCCCAATGAAGACGTCTGTGCCTTCGGAGGCAGCAGTTATCTCCATGCCCTCTATTTTGAAACCGGCACTGCGTATTCCAAGAGCGTCGTCGGGGTAGAGGCAGAAGGAAGCAAGGATAAAGTACTGGATAAGATCGATTTGGGTCTAGGCATTTCTTCCAGTCTGGGTATCCACGTAGGCCGTGAACACGGTGCCAGGGGCTTCATCCAGCAGTCCACCGGTACCATAACCCAAATTGACATGCAGCCGGCTTTCAACGTCAAAAGCGGCTTTGTGAACTGGCGCGAAGTCAGATAGGGGGGGAAGGTTCATGTTAGCACGCAAGATCTATGTGGTTTTCGCACTGGCCCTGCTTCTCGGAGTCGGTCAGGCAATGATTGGTGCAGACAGTCAAGCGCAGTCCGGGAAGCGTTCAGGGCATGTCATCACCGAAACGCTTCAGGTAATGGGTAAAGGGGTTGACTATATTGTGATTGGTGAAGCACCCCTTTACGTGGTGCCGAAAGTTACGAAGATAACCGGTCGCTATGGCAAGGCCATCAGCCTGGAGAAATTGCGCACCCCCTGTCTGGCCGAGGTTACCTATGCCCAGTGGATGCAGGGGGTCGAGAAGCTTCCGGTTGTGATTGACCTGAAGGTTAAAAAAATGAAATGGGGGGCTACCAACAAAGAATCTCAAGAGTAAAGAACCGCACTGACAAAGGGGGGGTGATTATCAAACAAAAATAGCAAGTGAGGCTCACTGAATGACTGATTTATTTTTTAAGTAAGGAGGGGCGCCATGGATGAGAGAGTTTTGAGGAAAAGTCTTTTGTGGTCAGTAATCCTTGTCTTGGCTGCGATCCTTGGGATCGCAGTTTCACCTTGTTCGGCGGCAGAATCCAGTTACACCCTTCAGGAGCTGTTAGACGGCCAAACAATCGAGATCGACAACCTGGTGTTTGATAATTTCGACTTGAGCCTGAATATTGCCATTGGGGATGCCACTCTACCCGATCCAAAGAATATCCTTGTGGAGAAGATTGGTGAAGGAACTCTCAAAAAGGGGCTGAGGTTTGTCTTGAACGATGAGCTTTCGATTTTCACGCCTTCTCAAAGTGCAATGCGAGTCATTGAAATATCTTATCAAGTACGACATCATGGGGGAGACTTCATTGAGGCCAACAGTCTCGTCTTGGATCCCCTCACCGTCATAGACGGCAACAACGCCCGGGTCTCCATTCGTGAAGATATCGCCTATGAACAACTCGATGTGATCAAGAGCGTTATTTATGAGGTTAAACAAAATGTATCGAGGCAATCATCGGTCGGAACAGTGGAAACTCCGCAAGCTACTCTTCTTCCCACAGTGTCTGTCTCCTCATTCGCACCAGCATCAGGACAGGCTTCCATCGACGGTTTTGAGCAGCTATTCTCAGTGGTCCCCATGATAGATGCAGGGGATGATCAGATCGTCTTCGATCAAGTCACGCTCGAGCCAACTGGAGACCCAATGTACGACTCCTTCGTATGGGAACTCTATCGTAAAGATGGGGATGAGTTGGTTCTTGTCGGTTCTCAGGTTGGTAAGCAAACAACATTTTCCAACTTAGAAAACGTTATATACACGGCCAAGTTAATAGCAACTAATTCTCAAACCGTTCCGGCCGTTGATTTCGTGGACATATTTGCGGCTGGCCCCTGCGAAGCGCAGCCTGAACCACCGCAACAGGCAGATGCCGATTTGAAGGTGTGGGGATTAAAACTGAAGAAATACAAGCGCTGCAAGTGGTCATTTGCCAGAATGTATGGCACCTTCGACTTTCCAGAGGTTGACCTTGACCATAATGGTACGGTTAATGCCGAAGTATCCATCAAGCTTCTCGGTGCCAAAGCAGATGGGGGGGATTTTCTGGTGAAAGGAAAAACTGCCTGCAAGGTAAGGGATCACAAATACAAGTTCGTAATTCGGAAGTAGGGGGTTAGGCACCATCGGGGGCAGAGTCACCATTGACTCTGCCCTTTTTTTTGCCGACGGTCTGGCCTCTAGAAAGCCACCAAAATCCTCGAAGGCCGTGGCAATAGCCTAAGCTCAACCTTACCATATTGCCGTGGCGCGGGAATCGCAGGTCGAAAGCTATCTCAACTTGCTTCAATTATTTCTTGCCAAATACCGCGTCCAGGACATCTGCGATTTCTTCGCTGGTGGCCATAAGGGCCTTGACCCGGAACCCCAGTTGCCGGCTCAGCTCGTGGATGGCCTCGAGATTATAGGGGTAGGCCATGGCAACGGTCATCATATTGTCAAACTGCTCGATGGCCACCAACTCCACCCGTCGGCAGAAATCCTCATCCACCAATCGGACGACGTCAGGATCGATGACATACTTTTTCAGGCTGATTCGAGCCACCCCCGGAAGCCGGGCGATGAAATTCAACCACTGCTGCGGCTCGAACGTACCCATGTCCAGCAGTATCTCGCCGATTTTCTTGTTCACCTGTTGTTCCTGGTGGGCCAGCGCTTCTTCAAGCTGCTCCTTGGTGACCAGTCCATAGCGCTCCAGCAGCTTGCCCACCCGTTCGGTCACGCCAAGGGCCTTGCGAATGGCCTCGCTGAGATCTTCCGGACGCACCGGCTTGTTCAAAAAGGCCTGAACCTCGCCGTAGCTGACGTCCACATCTCCCTTCAGTTCACCATAAGCAGTGCTTACCACGATCGGGGTGGGATCACCCTCGCGGTAAAGTGTTTGCAAGACCTCCAGACCATCAACCACCGGCATTCTTAGATCGACGATGGCAAGATCCGGTTTCTCCGCTCTGACTTTCTCGAGGGCCTCCTGCCCGTTGGCGGCTGTGACCACTTCATAGCCTTCCTGACCCAGCAGATCTGAATAATAGCCAAGCACCGTCGGGTCGTCTTCGGCGACCAGTATCTTTTTTCTCTTTTCCATAGCATGGTACCCCCATAATGTTGTCGGTTAGTATTCAGCCAAAATCTTATTCGCAAATGCCAAGGTGCGCAACCAGATTTGTCGACCGATCTAATGTGTCGCGAGTGCAACACACCAAGCGGTCAGTCTGCATCGCAGGAACAATCTCGGCAGGGGAAAAGATTTGGGGAAGCAAAGAACCCATTCTACCTCTGGTCAATTCACCGAGAGGATTGTTAACGGTCTGCTTGCCCACTGCATTTTTGCATAGTGGCAAAAACCCCATAACTGGCAAACGAACTGTCTCTTTTCTACAACACAGATGAGGCTAACCCCTTGCATTTTTCAAGGTTGAAAGGTGAAAAATCGTGTTTGCTCTGACAGATTGCCAACAAATTTTTATAACTATTCCAATTAGTTCTTTACATAACCCCTGCTCAACTGATAATGTTTGTGGGACGCCTCTACCATCGGCACACTTATTGCTCCAAGCATTCGGTTAGCTCTCAGGAGGGTTGTTTATGCACCTGCACCAGCGCACGGTAGATGACGAGATAGGCTGCACTGGGATTGGTCTTCATACCGGCAAGAAAATCACCCTGACCATCAAGCCACTTCCGCCTAATAGTGGCATTCGCTTCCACAGGAATGACCTTGTGAGTTCTCCCCATATTCCTGCTCGTCTCGAAAACGTAGTGGACACCAGGCTAGCCACTACAATTGCCCAGGACGGTCACATCGTCTCCACCATTGAACATCTTATGTCAGCCTTTGCCGGCATGGGTATTGACAATGCCCTGGTGGAGCTGGACGGTCCCGAAGTTCCCATCATGGACGGCAGCGCTGGACCTTACATGTATCTGCTGAAAAACGTGGGCGTCAGGTTGCAGGACGCGGCAAAGAAGTTTTTCTTGATCAAGAAGCCCTTCAGTCTGAAAAGTGACGATAAGAATATCAGTGTTTTTCCATGCCGGGAGCTTAAAATTACTTATGTCATTGATTTTGACCATCCCCTGCTCGCAAAGCAAACATACGTGTTACGCTTTTCCGGTTCTGCCTTTATGAAGGAGATTAGCCGAGCTCGCACCTTCGGCTTCCTCAAGGACGTCGAAACCCTAAAGAGCAATGGCTTTGCTCAAGGTGGTTCTCTTGATAATGCTATTGTCCTGGATGATTTTCGGGTTCTGAACTCTGACGGTCTTCGTTATGAGGACGAATTCGTCCGCCACAAAATACTTGACCTGATTGGTGATCTCCATCTACTAGGAATGCCAATTATTGGACACTTTGTCATCCATAAGTCTGGACATGCTCTCAATCACATCTTTCTCACTCAGCTACGCAAAAAGAGGAAATGTTGGAAAGTGGTCAGATTTCCCGATCAATACGCCTGCGCTGCCCGCCAGATTTCAGTGCCAACCTTTGCCTTTCCCCAGCCGGCCAATGTCTAAGCGCCCGCCATCCCCCGAAAGCCCTTGCAATTTGGCTTTCTTTCCGTTAACATTCCGGCCTGATTTAAAAAAAACCTGTTAGCAGACAAAACGGTGGCTAATTATGTCCACATTCCGGCGCTCTTTAAGTCCGGTTGCGCTATTTCTTCTTTTCTGTCTCATATTCCCATCGCCTTCTCCTCTCCAGGCCGCCGAGGCCACCCTTGCGAATATCATTGTCACTAACACCCAGGACGATCTTCTTGTTTTTTTTGAAATTAAAGGCAGTTTTACCCGGGAAATGGAAGAGGCTATACTCAACGGCATTCCCACAACCTTCAACATCTTCATTAGACTTTACAGAAGCCGGACGCTTTGGCTGGACGCTTCCATCTCCGACATCAAACTCGAGCACAATATCAAATACGACAGCTTGAAAAACGAATTCCGGGTCAGACGTTCAGAAGAGAACTATAAAGAGTTGATCTTCAAGAACTTTGAAGAAGCCAAGAAGGCCATGGCAGAAATAAGAAACATACAAGTTGTACCTCTGAGTGAACTTCGCGCCCGCAGCAAATACCAACTGCGCGTCAAGGCTGAACTGGAAAAAGTTCAGTTACCTCTGTACCTCCACTACGTTCTTTTCTTCGTTTCACTTTGGGACTTTGAGACGGACTGGTACACGGTTGACTTTATGTATTAAAAAAGATTTTAATATCTATTAACGGCTTATTGGGCTTAAGCATGTGGCCCCTCGATTGCGGGGCGAGAGACCAATCCAATTGTCTGAGTTGGCAAACAATGGTTACGGCACAACAACCTGATCGTAAGAATAAGATCAAACGGAGAAGACGGGAGCGGGTGATCATCATGGTCACCCTGCCACTTATCGTCCTGTTGACCTATGTGGAAACCCACTTTCTTCAATTCGGCAGCAAGCTACCTATGGGCAGCAATGTCCTAATTTTTGCCCTGATGAATATAAACGTCATCCTTCTACTGCTTCTGCTCTACTTGGTCGTCCGTAATGTGGTCAAACTCATATTCGAGCGTAAGCGCAACATTTTTGGACATCGGCTGCGCACGAAACTGGTGCTCACCTTTATCGCCCTCTCTCTGGTGCCCACCATAATACTCTTCGGGTTAGCCACCCGGTTCATCACCACCAGTATGGAATACTGGTACAACATTCAAGTAGAACAGTCTCTGAAGAGATCACTCGAAGTGGCGCAGTCTTTCTATCAGAAGGCCATCAACTCAGGCTTTGTGGTGAACAACCAACTGAGTGAATTGATCTCCAGACACGACATGCTCAGCAAAGTCAAGCGGAAACAACTGGTGGAGCTAGCTCAGGAAGCGCGTCGTGCTCATAACCTCTATAATATCTCTGTCTATTCTCCAAATCTCCAGCTTTTGGCCTTAGATCCGCAAACTGAATTACATCCCATCGTTGTCGACAAACCCATGAGGGCTGTGATAAAGGAAGCGGTTTCAAAGCGCGAACCCTTGAACCACATAGCGCCCACCTCCGCGGGCGATATGGTCTGGACCGTAAGCCCCCTCATCGCATCAGCCGGCACCAAGAAGATTGCAGGCCTTTTGATCACCGGACAATTATTGCCCAAGGATCTTCTTACCGATATGGCGGAGATCACCAGGGGATTTGAAAACTATCAACAGATGAAAATGCTCAAGAAGCCAGTCAAGATCAGTCACCTCATCGTACTTTCCATTGTTACCCTACTGATTCTATTTTTCGCCTCCTGGTTTGGCTTCTACCTGGCCAAAAGCATTACCGTGCCCATTCAAGAACTGGCTGAAGGCACCAAACGTATTGCTCATGGAGACCTTGATGTCCACGTTGACCAGGATTCCGATGATGAGATCGGCAGTTTGGTCAACTCATTCAACCGCATGACCCTTGATTTGCAGTCCAGCAAGGCGGCTTTGGAAAAAAGCAACCTGGAACTGAAACTCAGCAGTGAAGAGATCGAGCGAAGACGACGTTACATGGAAATTGTTCTGCGAAACGTGGCCGCTGGAGTGGTTTCAGTGGACGCGGAGGGCCTTATCCGCACCATCAATAAGTCAGCGGAATCCATCTTTGGTCTTAAAGCGGAAGATGTGTTGAAACGTCACTACTCTGAGGTCCTTCAGACCAACCACATGGAGATAGCCAGCAAATTCATTGAAATGCATAAAATATCCAAGCAAGGAACCATGCAACGGCAAGTTCGCTCCTTGATCGGTAACCGGTTGATCACTCTCTTGGTCACCGTTTCTATCCTTCACGATGAGGAAGGGCAATATCTAGGCATCGTGGTGGTGTTTGACGATCTCACCGAACTGGAAAAGGCTCAAAGGATGGCAGCATGGAGAGAGGTGGCGAGACGGATCGCCCACGAAATAAAAAATCCCTTAACTCCCATTCAGCTGTCAGCCCAGCGATTGCGACGAAAGTATCTCCAAAGCTTCACCGAAGACGGAAAGATATTCGATGAGTGCACCAGCACCATTGTCAATCAGGTGGACGAACTCAAGCTGCTGGTAAATGAGTTTTCCAACTTTGCGCGAATGCCGGCTGCCAACCCTTCACCCAACGACCTGCCGGAGATAGTTCAGGAAACCATATCCCTTTTCCGCGAAAGCCACCCTTCCACCAGTTTCACTTTCGAACAACATAACCCCCTTCCCCTGCTTGACCTTGACCGCGAGCAGATGAAACGCGTCATGATTAATTTGCTGGATAACGCGGTGGATGCAGTGGATGGCAACGGTGAAATTCGGGTAAGCGTATCCTTTGACGAGATCTTAAAAATTGCCCGGCTTGAAATTTCCGACAACGGCCCAGGCATCTCTGCCAAAGACAAGATAGGTATGTTTGAACCATATTTTTCTACTAAAGAGAAAGGTACCGGGCTTGGCCTCGTCATTGTGAGCAATATCATTGCAGACCACCATGGCTTCATTCGTGTTCGAGACAATCAGCCGCATGGAACCACTATCGTTATCGAACTGCCTGGAGGTAGTCGCGTGGCCGCCGAGCCCGTGACAGAACTAGCTTGAGCTTAACCTCCCCTCGGGCGCAGTTGATACTTGATACTGGATGCTCGATAATGGATACTGTACTCTAGATTGAAATATGACTTGATCGACAAGCTATCGATTACATCCACAATTAAGAAGCCAGCAACCAGCATCTAGAAACGAGAATTTGTTATGACCAAGACAATCATGATTGTTGATGATGAACCGAGCATACGCACTTCTCTAGAGGGAGTGTTGGAAGACGAGGGCTACAAGGCAATTGCGGCGAGCAGTGGCGAGGAAGCCCTGAAAATTATGGAAGAAGAGGTGCCCGATCTGGTTTTCCTCGATATTTGGATGCCCGGAATCGATGGCATAGAGACTCTCAAACGCATGCGCGATCTCTACCCGGGGTTGCAGGTGATTATGATATCTGGCCACGGTACCATCGAGACAGCAGTAAGCGCCACCAAATTGGGAGCCTTTGACTTCATTGAAAAGCCCCTGTCGCTGGAGAAAACCTTACTCACCGTTAAGAATGCCTTTAATTATCGACGGTTGAAAGATGAAAATATCATCTTGCGCCAGCAAGCAAAGGGCCAATACAAACTCACGGGTGAAGGTCCGGCCATCCGTCAACTTCAAGAGACCATAGAGCGAGTTGCACCCACCCAGGCCACGGTACTCATTACTGGCGAAAACGGTACCGGTAAAGAACTGGTGGCCAGGGCTATCCACCATCTCAGCCCTAGAAATACCCGTCCACTGGTTGAAGTAAACTGCGCCGCGATTCCGGAGGATCTCATCGAAAGCGAGCTTTTCGGACACGAGCGAGGCGCTTTCACCGGAGCAAACGAGCGGCGCCGCGGCCGTTTTGATATGGCCAATAATGGCACGCTTTTCCTTGATGAAATCGGCGATATGAGTTTAAAAACCCAGGCCAAGATCCTTCGTATTCTAGAAGAACAACGCTTCGAGCGCGTAGGAGGAACCAAGACCTTCCAAGTTGATGTTCGGATCATCGCCGCCACCAACAAGGATCTGAAGCAGGAGATCGAGGAGGGGTGGTTTCGGGAAGATCTCTACTACCGCCTCAATGTTATTCCGCTAAACGTTCCACCTCTTCGAGAGCGTACCGAGGATATTCCCTCACTGGTGGAAGATTTTCTGGAGGAATTTGCTCAAGAAAGCAGCATCGCAAAAAAGAGTGTTGCCGATGACGTTATCTCGGTTTTGCAGCGGCAACCATGGCCCGGCAATGTTAGGGAGCTGAAAAATTTTATCGAGCGGTTGATGATTTTGGTACCAGATGAGGTAATCGAACTTCAGCATCTCCCCGCCTCATTCCTCGAGTCTTACGACCCGGTAACTGCAATCAACGTTCTGGATCAAGCCAATTTTAAGGAGGCCAAAATCCAGTTCGAAAAGCAATTCTTGCGCAAGAAACTGGCGGAATATAAATGGAATATTTCGAAAACCGCCGGGGCTATCGGCATCGAAAGGAGCCACTTGCACCGCAAACTCAAGGCTTATGGGATAGAACAAAAGAAAGAGATGGGGTGATAGTCGTCTGAAAGGATGGTAAAGAACCGACGCGGTGACGCGGGGACACGGTGACGCGGCGAAAAAGACATGAATATCTCCCTTTCACTGCGTCGCCGTATCTCCGTGTCCTAGTTGAAGAGGACAAATACCGCTCCCCTCCCGATGCTGGGAACATTGCACCCACAGAGCCCTTTCACTGATACCTCTGCTTCTCTTCTTCGATTACATCTATCAGATCGTACATAATCCTGGGCAGCTTCATGTTGACCCTATCCCATGAAACCGTGTGGGGCGTCTCATAAAGCTGGTCCCTCATCTTCAATCCAGCCTGTCCTATCGCAGTGGTAAGCCCTGCGTCTAAAAAAGACTTAAACTCCTCGTTGGCTACAACGAAGCTGAGAAAGCGATCAGTCAAGCGGTAAGGCGAAATGAGGAGATCTCCAGCAAAAAGGATGGCATCCTTGAAAATGGCGCGCACCACAGTTTCTTCTTGATTGCGGTCATAGTTGAGCCCTGAAAAGGCAGCGTTGTCTGCGTACATTTTGATCAGATTATCTGCCACATCCAGATATGTGAGGGTAAGATCACGGATGAAATAATCAGATATTTCCAGCCCTTCTTCGATAACCAGGGCGTTCAGCAGTGTGGTCACAATATCGACACCCATTTTATGGAGTCCGCGGCTGCTGTCCTCCTCTGATACAGATTGATGCTTGTGATCATAGGGGCCATCTAAGATTTCAACCTGGGCAATGGTGCTTGCTTTGCGGTAGACCTCGATGAGGGTGAATATCTCGACGCCCCAGTTGGTCGCAAAGTGCATCCGCCGCAGCAGACTGTTTTCGAAAGCTACTTCGCCGGAGAGTTGGTAGTGGAAATTCAAGAGAAAATCAACAATCCTTAAGACCCTCTCCTCCTGGGTGTCGGTGAATTTTCTCTTCAGCGCAATAAGAAGAGGGTCAAGCAGCAACCGCTTGGCTCGGCCGTAAAGCTGCTTGTCCTTGACTCTGGCGTAAAATCCCTTCGAGAACTGGTAGTTCAGAACCACTACCGGGAAGAAAAGCCGATCGATCAACTTACGGTCGAACGTTCGAATGTCGGCGTCAACCACCCCGATACACTGGGCCCCCAGAGCCAAGGCAATTCCAAAAGACAGAAACATGTTCCTGCCCTTACCTGGCTCCTCGAGTCCAAATCCTGCCTGAGAAAGCTGTTCATAGATGGAACTGAAACCAGGACCATTGTTGTGCTGAATAAGAAAGTTGTTCAGGCCGTAAGATTTGAAAATGGCTACCAGCTCACGTGCCTCTTCGTCTGTGGCTCGGTCTAGACCGAATATGATATGGGAGAGGTATTTTATATCCTTGAGATGCTTCACGATGTTCTTGAAAACCGGGAGGTTCTCCTCCTCAGTGAATTCAGTTGCGAGCAAAGGGACCACGAGCACAGCCTTCTTCCACTTGGAGTGAAAGCGAAGCTGCGTTTTAATATCTTCCGGATGCGGACCCAAGACATGGAAGGCGGTGACTTTTGTGTGTTTCTGGGCAAAAAGCGACATTCTGTACCCCCTGCAACAGATTTTCATTAGGTAAATATTATCTAGTCAGCTTACTAAATTAGCGGCCACTGCACAACAAATTTACTTTTATCTCAGGGCAAACGACTCCGAGTCTCAATTTTAGTCAGAAAGGAAATAATAGAGATTTTCGGGGTTGAATAGAAGGTTGTCCGTGGTCTGTGGTGGTTCACTTCGTTCACTGCATGATGCAGAGGGCATGGAGCATGAAGTGATGATATTATTTGCTTTCACTCATTACTCTATGCTCTTTGCTCTATGCTCCATGCTAAATTTCAATTCCAAAAAAGTTGGCAATCAAAAAAGCCAATCGTTTCCGTAACACGGTATATGAGTAGTGCCTGGTCGCTATCTGATAGTTGTGGTTGACCATGCGGTCTCTACGCTCGGGAGCCTCCATTACCTCGCGTACCTGCTTTACCACCCGGTCTGTAATGAAACCATCCATGACGATCAGATCAAAGCCTTGAGGTTCGATGTCACGAACGAAGACCTCGTAACGGTTGATTAAAATGGGTTTGCGAAAATAGACTGCTTCCAGAAAGGCGTTCCCGAAGCCCTCATATAGACTGGTGTAAGTGACGAAGTCGGCGTGGGGGTAGACATCCCAAAGGGAGTATAGCTTCTCCCCTTTCTCGTTGACACCTCTGGTTTCTCCTATATGACAGGAGACCAGCCGCAAATCCACACCGTGATCTCGCGCGTGATATTCAACGTAATTAGCGTAGTCATACCCCTCATCCCCAGCCTCATGGGAAATGACCAGTTTATACTTCGGATCTTCGAGCTGGCTCACCAATTCTATGGCGTGCTCAATACCTTTACGTTGCACAATCCTTGTTGGTTGAAGGATCAGGACGTCACCCTCCTCTAAGCCGATTTCCTGCCGGAAATTCTTACTGTATTCGAGGTCCAGTTGCGGTGGCTGCTCAAAATCCAGCACATTTGGAATAACGGTAGCTGAGATTCCGGTGCGTAGCGCCAGTTCTTCCTGAGCCAGACTACTAATAACCACATGCTGGATGCTTGGGAGCTTTGGAGGGAAAGCCATTTGAAGAAAATCCTGCACCGCATTTAAAGAGAAGCGAAGCCTTTCCCAAGCAAAATCATGGTGATGCGCAATGGTGGGTATGCCGGTTTCAGCAATCAATTCGGTGAGTGCCAGTCCAAGAGGGATGTGCAAGGGTATACTAAGAACATTCTGGGGCACAACGATATCAATGTTGAAATTTTCAATGAACTCGTAAAGCTTGCCCTTGAGATAGTTCCGCATAGCATGTATGTGGCCGCTGATCTCTGAGGTCCGGTGTTTGGTCCCGAACACGTGCTGGTTGATCCAGCGGATTTCCTCATGGTCAAAAAATGCCTCCTCCACCAACATGCTCGACTCGGGATCGCGGTCCAGTTCCCCGGCAAACCAGTAGGAAACATGCTGCCGATCCCAGAGAAGCTGGGCCCACTTGGCCGCTTCCAGAGATACGCCGTCCGTTCCTGCGAATCTCGTGGATATGAAACCAATGTTCTTGCCCATACCAATTGCCTCACTGACCACATGCAGCAACTAGGGACTCGTAGTCTGTAATCACTGCATCTGTAGGTTCACCACTTCCCAACCGCACGCTCTGCTCGTTGCCATAAAAGAGCACTGCTTGCAAGCCATGTGCCTTGGCTGGTAAGATATCGTTTTCACAGTCATTTCCAATCACTAAGACCTCTTCAGGCTTGAGGTTGAAATGCAGGACCTTTGTTTTGACCAGTCGGAAGAAGTATGGTGATGGCTTGGAGAAACCGAGCCGAAAAGACAGGAAGGTCAGGGCTGGTTCAAAGAACTCTTCAGGGTCGAGGGCCAGGGTCGCGCCTAGAATGGGCATGGTGTAGAATTGCGAATTGGACACAATACCCAGTCGCATCCCTCCTTTCCTGAGTTCTCTCAAGGCATCAGTTACACCAGAAAAAGCTCTAACCGGATTTGCCAGCATCTCGCGGTAGGCGGCGACCATTCGGGGCTGAGTGACGGCGAGATCCCCACCCACCCTGGTAATCATCTCAGCCCAGATGTGATCCACCTGAACCTCCGCTGGAGTAATGCCCTTCGCCTCTAGCTCCCTGTGTTCTGAAGCAATGGTTTCAAAAAACCATTCATGCCATTTGATCCCAACCTCCTGTGAAAAGTCAAAACGTTCAGCTGTTGCAACAAAGCTGTCCACATTGGAAGCCAGCCGCGCCTGATCGGTTAGATCCCCTGCAAGAGGACAGACAAGAGTACCGTAGACATCAAACAAGATGACCTTGGGAGTTGGCTCCAGCACAGGAACAGCAGTGGCTGGTAAAGTCGGGGCGGGTTCAGGCACTTGAAACTCTTGTAAGATTGAAAGCCATTTATCCATTACCAACCCCCCACAAGAGGCCGATGGTATCTTGGCAGGAAGTAAAGCCCCAGCAGGTTATCGCTGACATTTTCTGCCTCTGTGTCTTTATATCTCTGGGTAAACATGGCTTCAAATGCGGTAGCCAACCGCAATGCATGCGGTTTCAAGCCAAATTGCTCCGCAACCTGCTTGTTGAAATCTGCCGGAAACAGCGCCGGCTCGGCTGCACTCTGGTTTAACGACTTCAGGTCTTTCACAAAACTATCATCTTGAAGGCGGAGGGTAAGATCAATCTGCTGGTCTAACTCAAGAAAGCCGAAATCCACCGCATCCTCAGAAAATATCGTCTCCACCTCTAAACTGAACCTATGGATGGTGGATTTGTCAAGTTTGAGCAACTGGCCTTCTCTCTGGGCAAATTGCCGGCCTTTTTCGACCATCTGCTCTCTAACCTTCCTGCTAACCGGTACCAGGAACTGGTCGTATAACTCGCCTGCCGGAAATCCAGACTCTACAAAATCGGAGGTCACCTCATAGAGATCCCTTCCCACAAGAGGCCTACCACGGTTTGCACCCTCCAGAAAGCTGAAGCCGAATCCTTCCAATAGAGAGGTGGTAGCCACAACATCGGAAGCAAGGAGAAGATCATCAAAACCGAAAACATGTCCCACCAGTTCATGGCCGAAACCGACAACCGCGGCGTGGTTCTTTCTTCGGAATAGATCCTTTACCGCTTCGGCATAAGGACGTTCCGGCTCGGAATTGGCATCGAGGGTTACAAGCAACTGAGGGGGGTCGTCTGCGGTTGCCGCCAGGAGCAGGGCTTCCAACACATTCTTGCGCCGAATGAGCCTTATGGGCAAGGTCCACCAAGGTCGTTTCCATTCGAACCGATAACCATTTTCACCGGCATAACGCTCCAACTCTAAAGCGATGGACTCTTTTTCTTTCTCTCTCGCAGCATACACAGACGGCACCGCGTTGGGTAGACGGAAGATGCACTCAGTGGGTACTCCGGCCTGGGCCAACCTCTTGGAATCAGCAGTGTTGAGTACCGCATAGTAAAAATGACTCGCACTGGGATAGAAGTCTTCCAAGCCACCGCTGCCCCAACAAGTCCGCAAATGGTTTAGATTCCACAAGCGGCCACACTCGGCAAAGTCATGAATGTGGTAGAGAAAGCGGTGCGGTGCACCGTTAACGACCGCCTTCTGTCCCGCCGCCATTAGGGCAGCAGTGACCAACGGATTCTTGCCGAGGGTGGGGTTGTGAGCCCAGAATAAAGAAACCTCCTGGGCTTGTCCGAGAAACCAGTCTGCTAGTGCTGACACATCGTGGTAGAATTTATCGCGGTCGGGCCATACCCTATCACTGTAATCCAGTCGGGGATCCACCTCAATTTGAACCTGAATATCCCACTGGTTAAGAAAATGCAGAAATTCTTCTACACCTGCCTTTCTGCCGGTTAGGACTTGAAGAGCACGGTTGGAAAGCCATCCTGACCGACTCAAAGCAAGTAGGCTATTCTTGATGGCCGAGCATACCCCTCCTGGGAGGAGATGATAGTGAATAACAATTAATGTGTCGGGGTGTGGCATGACCTGCATTTCCTTTTTCGTTACTTTATAATAATATCAAACGGTTGGCAACCTGAGAGAACATGCATAATTTAGTAAACGGTAAATGGTAACAGCTACTGGCCTTCCCCTGAACCGTTCACCGTTTATTCTTTACGAATACGCTCCGCGCTGTAGCATAAATCTTGTACAATTATTTTGTCTATGATACCCTGCCGAACTTGAAAAGATTGGCGTTGTTGCCAGTGCATCATA
Source organism: Syntrophobacterales bacterium (assembly GCA_050124835.1). Taxonomy (GTDB): domain Bacteria; phylum Desulfobacterota; class Syntrophobacteria; order BM002; family BM002; genus BM002. The sequence continues at coordinate 22,502 of JASFEM010000043.1, forward strand.
AGATGCTCTTTGGAGGGGGATCACTAGAGAGATGGGAAAGAACATAGGCTTTGTATCGACCCGGTTCGCCGGTACTGATGGCGTTTCTTTGGAAGCGATGAAATGGGCCGAGGTGTTGGAGGCCAGTGGCCACCCGTGTTTCTGGTTTGCCGGCGAACTCGACAGGGACCCGGCCCGGAGCCTCCTGGTGGAGGAGGCCCATTTCGAGCATGATACCGTTAGCTGGGTTCAGGAAAGAGCCTTCGGCAAGAAAGGGCGAAAGGCCGTTGTAACTGACATGATCCACGCCCTCCGCAGTCTTCTAAAAGTGCGACTCTACGAGTTCATCGAAAAGTTTCATATAGATGTTCTCATAGCCCAAAACTCAATGACAATTCCCATGCACATTGCTCTGGGATTGGCGCTAACCGAGGTAGCCGCTGAAACGGAAATGCCCACCATCGCCCACCACCATGACTTCTATTGGGAAAGGGTCCGCTTCTCGGTTAGTGGCGTTCATGACTACTTGCAGATGGCTTTTCCGCCTAACCTTCCCAATATCCAGCATGTGGTGATCAACTCCGCCGCCCAGGAGGAATTAGCACTCCGAACCGGAATTTCGTCCATCATCATCCCCAACGTTCTCGATTTTGAAAATCCCCCCCAGGTGGATCATGAAGGCACTGCCAACTTTCGGCGTGAAATTGGGCTGGAGGAGGGTAACGTCATGATCCTGCAACCCACCCGCATTGTCCAGCGCAAGGGAATTGAACATGCCATAGAATTGGTCAAACGCCTTAACGATCCGCAATATAAGCTGGTCATCTCCCATGAAGCGGGCGACGAAGGATATGATTACGTTGATTGGCTCAGGGAACATGCGCTGGAAGATGGGGTTGACCTTCGCATTATAGCGACCCGTATCGGTGACAAACGAAGCACCAATGCCAACGGCGAAGTGCGTTACGCACTTTGGGATGTCTACCCGCATGCAGATTTTATTACCTACCCCAGCCTTTACGAGGGCTTCGGCAATGCCTTCTTGGAGGCGATATACTTTCGTAAACCCCTTCTGGTTAACCGCTATGGTGTCTTTGTCCGGGATATCGAGCCGCAAGAGTTTGATCTGGCGATTATGGACGGTTTCTTGACCAAGAAAGTGGTGCGGGCAGTTCGTGAAATATTGGAAAATCCGCGCAGACGAGAAGAAATGGTAAATCGCAACTATGAAGTTGCGACAAGACATTACTCTTATGCGGTACTGCGCAAGCGGCTCAACTTTCTCCTGGGAAATTTCTTCGGCATCGGTATGTAGAAACTCCTTCCCACTGCTAACAGCGATCATCACACACGGCATGATAATGCCACCAAGGTAGTTTTATTTTCTATTGTGATAATAACTCACCAAAGCTAACTCAGATGTCATGCGCGGTAGCTCAATCCCGACAAAGTTATCCTCAATAACATTGTGATTCGAGGCCACAGGTATTATTCTGTAACTATAGACTTGATTTTAACTGCATATTTACCCCAGTTGACCAATCACCAATGACTAATGACCAGTGACCAATGACCAATAACAAGGAGGCGCTACCATGGCCAAAAGATTTCTCCTCGGCGTGGACGATTCACAAAATACCAAGCAGGCTCTGGAAAATTTAGGCGGACTCTTCTTGGAGACTGACGTAGATTTTCAACTATTTCATGCCGTTCCCGAAAGCTCCCTTCTCTATCCCGGCGAACTCTCAACACTTAGCGGCGAGGTTTCAGAATGGGAAAAGGTTCAGAAACGCCAAGCCCAGCGTGTTATAGACGAGACTGTCGGCTTGCTCGTGGAAATGGGCTACAAACGGACTCGTCTTCAAGCCGAAACCATGCTGCAAAGCGTGGACACTGCCCAAAACATACTGGATGCCAGCGAAAATGATCAGTTTGCCGCAATCGTTCTGGCGCGGAAG
>JASFEM010000044.1:0-23924 GCA_050124835.1 Syntrophobacterales bacterium
ACTGCGCCCTTCTCCTACTACGGCAGCAATGTATTTTTGGTCTTCGGGTGATATGGCGATGAATCTGATGGCCATTCCGAACACACTTTTATCATCAAGGTCGAAGTTATCCGACCACACCATCTTACCAATCACCCGAATGGATCTCGCCCCGGGAGGCTCAAGAAGAATCGAGATACGATGGTCTAGTTCAGGCTCCACTGAGCAAAGAATAAAGACACCGTCAACGCTGATATCACTGGTCTTCCCTGTAATGGAGCCTTCGCGAGTCTTTATGATAGCAGGCCAATTGACATGGATTCTGGGATGGACTCGTGTTTCGATATCCATAACTGTTTAAGCGGGGACTACTTCCTCGCCTCCTTCTCTGGTCTTAAGCTCAAGCCGAGATCAATCATGACACCTTTTATTATAACCTCAATGATCTCCGCTAGAAAGTGACCAAGAGGTTTTTGTTTGGAGGAACCATGGCTGTAGTACAAGGACAGGCTGAGTGGGGATTACATCCCTTAAACTAAACTCGGCCGGGATTTAATCTGGCACGAGATATGGCCGCCTGTCATAGGAGGAATCCCATCGGTTTCCTCCTCTGTGGTATGATAGGTCTAGCACCCTGACGGCTACACTGTTATTGGATAAGGATCATCGGAAAGGATAAGTAAGATGCGGCTGCGGGTATCTGTTCTAGCCTCAATGCTTTTGATTACACTTGCTTCCTTGAACTCCGCCAGCGCTCAAGCCAAAGCGGTCAAAGGAAACCCCATCGTAATCCAGGTGGTCGAGCTTGACTATGCTAACGCCGACCATCTGGCAGTCGTTCTCACCCCACTGTTATCACCAGAGGGTCGGATAGTGGCATACAGCCGCACGAACAGCCTGATCATCAAGGACAGGGCTTCTGTTGTCAAAAGTCTGGTGCAAATTATCAAAGGGCCGGCTAAAACTGAAAAAGGAGTTACCGCAATGACCTTGACAATCACATCTCCCGCATTTTCACATAACGGAGAGATTCCCAGGCGTCATACCTGTGACGGTGAGGATATTTCCCCAGCTTTGGAGTGGTCGAAACTGCCCGAAGAAACTAAGAGCCTCGCCCTAATTGTGGACGATCCGGATGCCCCTGATCCTGCCGCACCTAAAATGATCTGGGTCCACTGGGTGCTCTACAACATTCCCCCGAGTGTCACTGGCTTGCCCGAGGGTGTCAAGCCTCAGGACCTACCCGGTGGCACCGAGGAAGGGCTCAACGACTGGAAGCGCCCTGGATACGGCGGACCCTGTCCTCCGATTGGCCGCCATCGCTACTTTCACAAACTGTATGCTTTAGATGTTGTTCTTCCGGACCTGGGCAGGCCTACCAAGAAAGACCTGCAAAAGGCGATGGCGGGACATATTCTTGCAGAAGCTGAGCTAGTGGGAACTTATCAAAGATCACGGTGAGCCTGAGAAGCATTCGCTTGATCGGACCACCGACCAATTAACTTGACTCGACTACTGATCGGACCCATCGAACTGCCTGCTGGATTATGCCCCATGCTCTGGACACTATACTCTCAAGTAAAGCAATAAAACGAGACCGTGGCTTTTTGCCGTCTCCTTTTAGACATTGGGTAATACGAAAGATCATGAATTCGGAGGGTTTTATCGGAGCCACACCGATAAAGACAACGAGCCTGCCTTTATCGATGTCATCTTGGGTCATAGTCGTCCTGTCACACTTCACGCAGAAAGCCTCTTCCGGTTTGGTGCCCATCAGGGCTCCTTCACGCCAGACTCCGATTAGGAATTTTGTGATAGTCTCTTTAACCTTCGCCCAGAGCTTCGCATCATTCAGTTCAAACACGACCCATTGAGTACCTTTCTCAATGGATTCCTCGAGATAAATCAAAAGTCTTCTCACATTGATGTATTTCCATGACGGATCACTGCTTGTGGTTCGAGCTCCCCAAACCTTGATTCCCTGTTCTGGGAATGAACGAATACAATTGATACCTAGAGGATTGAGGACATCCTGTTCACTCTTGGTAATGTTCACCTTGACATCAAGAGCGTTCTGGATGATCTCGTTGGCAGGCGCCTTGTGCACGCCTAGTTCACTGTCCACACGAGCATAGATCCCTGCTACGAATCCGGACGGCGGCATGAAGTCCTTAGTCAATATGGCCGTGTTGATCTTCTTAGTTTCTATGGCCACATTTATCCACGGATAGTAAAGCGCCGCATGACCCGTCGTTGAAATTACATAATTGCTTTGGCTCTTGACGGCCTCGATGTCAGCGTCCAGGGCAGCGTCGAGAATACAAACCCGATATTTCATGTTTTCGCAGTGGGTAATCATGGCAGCTTGTACTGCTTTGGATGCGGCTCCTGGAATACAGACAATGCTGACCTCTTCGACTTCTTGCAAAGCCTGAAGTCCGGTCCGATTGCCCGGGCCACCGTCTATTCCCACATAGTCCTTCTCCGCGGCATTGTCCTGGACTTTGACCACATAACAGCGGCTTCCCCCATTGGCGAAGAATCCGTGCACTGAGGGTGCTAGATAGGGCGCGTCGTTTGTGTATCGACCGAACTTGTCTACGAACTGCCCCCAGCTTGTGATCAAAGTAGGCTTATTATTATCGCCACACTCCGCCAGGCCAACAAACCCCACTGTGCTGGTGCTCACCCCTTCAATGGGTTTGGCAGCGATTTGCATCTCCTCCACATAGATTCCTGGCGATAGGTACTCGACCATTCTTTAGCTCGTTCTCCTGTTTATTTCCCTTATAGAGATAGGGAGTGTTGTCTTTTAATAGACTTTCAGATTGTTTTCTACTTGCTTCCAAATCAGTGTGGAATTAATCCCCCCTATCGCAGTGTACGGTACATAAAAAAACTGTAGACATGTTCAAGATACGGGCTGAGATTTCCGAGCTGGTCGGAGGAAAGATCTTTCGCGCGTGCGCCGTAGCAGGAGATTCAGAACTGTTAACTGCCACTTAAATTACAGGAACAATGGGAACTCTGGCAAGAAAAAAATACCCCCATCAGCCAGCCGTATGGCTGATGGGGGCTAAAATGTTTGTTTCCATCGGTCGTTGTGGAGACCGATGGAAACAGGGGCACCGACAGGAGGGATACTCCTGTCAAGATCGCACTCTAACACAAATACGGTTTCCCCCGTCAATCCGAAAAACCACCATTTTGAGCCAATAAAAAATCAGAGCCGAAACTCCGCTTGTTGAGTTCGATCCAACCAAGGATCTTTGACATGCTCGGGCACAACCTATTCTGTCTACTGTCTGCTGTCCGCCCTGTCCGCCGAAGCTCTAGCGAAGGCGGATGCCCGCTGCCAGCTGTATTTCCCTATGCCCCCTGCCCTCTGCTTCCCCAAATCCACAATCAAGAATCCAGTAGCCAGTAGTTGACAGGAATCAATCTTAATTTTTTTCTCCTGTCTCCTGTCTTCTGTCTCCTGACTTCACACTCACTCTTACAGCTTATGAAACGTCTGTTCAATCGTAGTGAACACAGCAGGTTTGTCGTCATGTTCTCCGGTTATAGTTGTTGCCCCTTGCTTCCGGGACATGGTGTATATTTTGATGTTGATTTCTTTACCAATCTCAACAACGTCCTCGTTGGATAGCTCAGCGGATTGCACTTTTTCTCCGTTCACAAATGTACCGTTTTTGCTTACTTTATCGAGGACAATCAGTTTTTCTCCTTTCTGTTCAATAATCGCATGGTGGTTAGAGACAGTTTTATCTTTGGGTACAATGTCATTGTCGAGATGGCGACCAATGGTGAGGCTGTCTCCCTTTTTGAGAGTGTACTCCTTTAGGACAAGGCTTTGAACCCGCAACTCTAGTATGACCATTTTTCACCTCTTGAGTGATTGCTCCTGTCGATTCTTCACCAGTTCATCTGTGATCGACTATTGATAGTCCTCAGTAGAAGTTGCAAGAATCGTGCAGAGGAGCATGACAAGTCTAATGTATTTTAGGCACCCTTTGGTTGAATTTACGCGTGAGAGATGGGATCAATTGAATGTGATTTTTGGAAGTAGGTTGAAATGGTTTTTGACCTATTAAGAGTCAAGAGCAGACTTGACCCCGTTATTTTACAGCGACTCCAATATACCGTGTTTACAAATGGACGTCCCCTTTTCCCGTTTGGGAATTGGACCTGGTCAACTAGACTGGTTTCCCAGTTCCGCCTAGGAAATAAAAGAGCAGCATAAGAACTAATGCCTGAGCTATCCAGCCAATAATACAAACACCGAAAGCTCGCAATGTACTCTGATAGTCAAGAGCTTGTCTTACCGCAATTACCATTGCCACCAGCATCCAAACCCCTGCTACCAGAAAAACCACACCTCTTAGAAAAGGTATAATTCCCAATACACGAATCAAACCAGGAGAGCTCGAAAAGCCGATAGTCCGCAAGAGTTCCCCAACATCCGCTTTGGTCTGTGGCTCTGGAAGCAGTCTTGTGCCGATAAAGTAGGTCAGAAAGGCCCAGATATACCATGCTACGAGCGCTGCGATTGTTCCTATCAAAATCACACCAAGCCCTAAACCTGCAGGAGTTCCTATTCCACCTGCAATGCTTGCAAGAATAACAACTGCCATCGCTTGACCCATTGCACCCTTATCAGCTTCAACCTCTTCATACAGGTGAACATCTAGCTTGGCTGCACGAATGATACGATCCTGAAAACTAGCCATTCAAATCTCCCCAATGTTTTAGTTAATAATCGCGAGGCGTGCCACTGCTCGTGAATCTCTATAGTCTTTCAAGGCTGTCTCCGTCAATCCCAAAAACAACTATTTTTAGGTTAATCGTTTTGCACAGAATGGAAGAAGCAAACGGAAGATTACATCCCCAAATACATACTCTCTGAACCTTTTGCCGTTCACCACAACAACGACTTCCCAAACGCCAGGTGCCTCTCTTCAATCCGAAATCCGCAATTTAAAATCCGCAATCGCCCTCTGCCCTATGCTAACCCAAATCCGCAATCCGAAATCGCCTTCTCACCGCGTCTCCGTGTCCCCCCATCTCCGCGCCTGCCCGCCACCACGCCCGCCATGCGAGCAAGGCGAGGCGGGCGGGTCGTCCCGCAGTGCCTAGTGCCTACTCTCTGTTGCCAGCTGTATTTCCCTATGCCCTTCTTCTCCCATGCACCTAATCAAATCCTTAACTTCCGGCCGGAGATCCATGGGTACACCAGCTCAAACAGAAAGGATACAACGACCATGCCCAGAACGACCCAAAGCGCATGAGCATTATCCGCTGCCGTATGGTACATGAGAGCGGCCAAGGCGCCTACACAGGCGAGGAAGCCCAAGCTGGAGATGAACCGGTTTCCTCCCGTCTCAGCAGCAAGCTTCACATTGGCAGCGTTAACCGCTGCGAAGATGATCAGGAATCCTGCGCTGCCCATGATCGCAATGGCCGTGAGGTCTACCAGGTTGGCCAGAAGAAGGGAAAGTCCCGCAGTGAGTAAGACACCGTAAACCGGCCTGGCCCACACTTTACGTTCCAGAAATTCCGGTAGCTCTCCATCCTTGGCAAGCGAAAAACCAAGTCGGGCATTTCCATAGATAGTGGCGTTAATGGCGGAGAATGTCGCCAATAAGGCAGCGACCGCCACGAGCGTGAACCCGATATGCCCGAGTGCCGGTTTAGCGGCTTCCGCCAGCACATAATCTTTCGCTTCAGCGATCTTGTCCGGCGATACTGTGCCCACCGTTACAAGCGCCACCAAAATGTAAAGGATGATGACGAAAATAACAGAACCAAAAAAGGCCCTCGGCAGCGTTCGCTCCGGATCCGTAACCTCCTGGGCCGTGTTGGAGATGAGTTCAAAGCCCTCATAGGCCACGAAAATCACCATACCGGCAGCGATGAGTGACAAGGGATCCGACCAGTTTTCGGGGCTCACTCGCGGAACATCGACGTAGCGAGCCCCGGAAACGACAACAACGGCCAGCAAGGTGATCTTCACCCCGACGATAAAGGTTTCGGCTTTGCTGACGATGTCGGCATTGAACAGATTAATGAGTGTGGGCAGGATTATCCCGATACTGATGATAATATGTTTGAGCCAGGGGCTCGGAGTATCGGTAAAGAAGGTCGCCCCATAGGATCCGAAGGCTGCGGCATAAAGCGCGAGGGTAACGAGGTAACTGAGCCAAAGCATGAGGTTGACGGTTCCTGTCAGCAGATCCACGCCGAAGGCATTGTTAATATAGATTACCGTGCCACCTTGACTCGGATATGTCACAGATAACTTTGCGTAAGAATACGCAGTGAGAAGGGCAACGATACCCGAGAAGAGGAAAGCCACGGGCGTGCCCCCATGAGCGTACGCCACTGCTGTACCCAGTACGGCGAAAATACCACCGCCGACCATGCCTCCAATACCAATGGCCACGGCCCCCAGAAGGCCAATCTGTGGGGTGGCCTTCATTACTTCGGTACCGCCCATGGTCGCGTCCGACGATGGTGCTGCAAGGGGCTTTTTTTCATTCATGGCTACAATCCAAGAGATTTGTCCAATGTCAAGGGCAGACCCCTTTAGACCCTTTACAACTCTAAATTTATTCAGTTGGTTGGCAGGATTGTCTACGTCAGGAGCCTGAACATCAGTAGAACGGTTATGCTACTGCCCATAGTGGTGGCGAACACAAGTTTAGAGGCCAGCTTAGAATCGCAGCCATAGCTACTAGCCAATACAACTGACAACATGGCAGAGGGCATGGCGGCTTCTAGAACCAGGACTTGTACTTGCCAATCAGGTATATTCATAGCAAGTGTCGGCAGCCAGACCACCACCGGCTTAAGGATTAACTTCAGGAAACCAGCTACAGCAGCCATTCCAAGGACAGCCCTAAGTCCGGAAAAATGAAGAAGAACGCCAACTGTCAGGGCTACTGCAAAGGTGTTGGCTGATGCCAGCACCCTGAGCCCCTGAAAAATCGTATCCAGCACAGGTATGTCGATGGGAAGTTTTAGAGAAGACCATATAAGCCCCGCCACTACAGAAAAAAAGATAGGGGAACGGAAGAAGTGAATCGCCGCCGACACGCGGCCTTTCATGTCGACCTCCTGGCTGCCGTAATAGATAGCCAGCATTGTGCCTATAGTAAATAAGGCTGGCCCAACACCAATCTCGGATATCACCACAGCTTCGGTCAGGGCTTGAACCTTATTAGGATACATCTCGCTGATCAAAGCGTAACCAAGCAGCGACGAACTGCCAAAGCCAGAGACCAGCATAAGAGCTCCCTGTTGGGGGTTGGCCAGTTTCATGGCTCTACCCCCTGCCCAAGCCAGAGCCAGGGCCAACATCTCGGCCATTAACATGATCAAGGCCAATATGCCCTCACTCCAATCTATTGATGTCTTAGCTAATGATATGAAGATGAGGGCAGGAAGTGTTATATGAGTCACTAACTTTGAAAATATTGGACCGTCCTCTTCTCTAATTAGGCCTATCCGTCGGAGCAGCATTGCCAGACAAATCAGCCCCACGAGAACGGCAATCGACGATACCAACTTACCGTATAGAGCCATACATCAAGACCTCCTCATATATGATGAGTTTAAAGGGGTCAAGTCTCCGTTTGATCCCTTTAACTCACCATATATATGGAGTGCCGGAAAGAAGAATTTGAGTATTCACTGAAACAATAACCGTGGAATCAAAAACGAAAGATTAGCAAAATACTATGAATAACCTATTGATACTGTTGCATAATTAAGATTGAGATGTCAAGGGAAGATATAAAAAGGGTGACCGGAGAATGATTGATCGGGAAACTGAAGATTACATCCCTTAATCTAAACTTTGACTAGTATTCGCAACTACAAAAGATGTTGCGAAGAAAAAAAGCGGAGCAAAGGACTTCGCATTTTCTCAGTTTAAACCAAGATATTGTAGTTTGGTCTTAAGTGGCAAAAGTTTAGATTAAAGTATGTAATGCAAACTCCAAACGAAATGGTGGGAGGGTTTATATCTTAAAGCTGGCGCTTCGAAGATAGGATGGAGGAGTCATCTTTGCGTTTCTGAAGCCTCACTAAGGTTTTTGAGAAAAGTCGGCGAAATATGATAACCCAAACTTTGTGACTTGTGGATGTCGTCCCAGGCTTTGTCATATTCTCCCTTAATGTAATAAATAATAGCTCGATAGTAGTAAGCATTAGCATGCTTCGGGTCTATCCTCATAACCTTACTCATTTTAGAGATGTCCTCCGAAGCTTTTTCATATTCTCCCTTAAGGTAATAAATAACCGCCCGATTGTAATAGCCATTAGGAAGCTTTGGGTTTATCTCTATAGCCTTACTCAAATCAGAGATGGCCTTGTCATACTTGCCTTTGCGTCCATAGACACCCCCTCGATTATGGTATGCCTCAGCATATCTCGTGTTAATCTCTATCGCCTTGCTGAAATCAGCGATGGCCTTGTCATGCTGACCGTTGTCTTCGTAGGCAAGTCCTCGCCAATTGTATATCACCGCATCATTTGCGTTTATCCTGAGTGATTTGCTGTAATCAGAAATGGCTTTATCATACTGACCTTGTCCCCAATACAGCTTCCCTCGATTATTGTACGCAAAAAAATAATTTGGATTCATTTTAACAGCCATACTGAAGTTAGAAATTGCCTTATCATATTGACCTTGATTGGCGAAGATAATTCCTCGATCGTTGTAGGTACTGGCATCCGTTGGAGTTTGATCTACTAGTGTTTCGCTTTCACTTCTAGAAAATAAAAATATATTTATAAAAATAATCGATAAGAAGACAATGATGCCACTCATTGCCTTTTTCTTCTTATTGGTTCTGTGACATATCATAATCATTCTCTTCTCTGATCAGGCACTGAGTGATTATGAGATCACCCCCACAAAGCTCTGACGACGGATGCGTGGGGCACGATATTAAAAGGCTCTTATAGTACAGATATTCCCCATTGGATACTTCACATCATCAAATTGTGGAATCCTCTTCCGATACCCCTCAAGGGATTAATAAATGAGATCTGCTATTGATTTTCAGGCCAGTCAGATCAGTGCAGAACACAAAGTCGGCATGTGATGGAACGTGATCTATGAAATAATTTACTGAAAGTTCGCAAAGGATCGCACAAACCTAACAGTAATCATAGCATAAATCAGAATAACTGTGTCAAGCTAACCTTAGCTTGTAGAGTCACTAACACAGAATGTGGTAGGTGCTTCTGAAAGGGATGAAGTTTATATTAAAGTATGTAATGTGAAGTTTCGACCTGATTGCCGCAGCGCCACCTTATAACGCTTGAGAAATAATCTTGATGATTATTGAAATTCTTTCCAGGCCTCCTCATATAAACCATACCCCATTTCTATATTATATTTACTGTAGGGTACTATCCCCCTAGGAAAGGAGGCTCGTCCATTATCCATTACGTATTTCCTGCCATCCACTTCAAATAAACAGACTCTGTGATAATTTCCTAATGGTGAACTATATCTTGAATTTGGATGCACGATGATGAATATACGAGCTCTATACCCAGCCCTCTTTAGGCAATATTCTGTAAACGCACTTATCTGGAGACAATGTCCTTTGTTATGTTTGAATACATACTTTACTTCCTGAAAATCTCCCCCATGACCCGTCTCATAATGGTACCGAAATCTTTTCCTCTCGTAATAATCGATTAATTCAGGCGAATTCAGTCGGTTAGTAACTATGTTAAAATCTGCCCATCTATGGCCAGTTAAACTATTTTCTATCATCTTTCGTGCTTTCCTGGTGAAAATATGTGGGAATTTTTCATAGTCCCAAACTAACCATTCCTGTATTTTGTTTTTTTCTTCTGTTGGCATATCTCTTAAGTATTCATTCCTCTTTTGCTCAACCCTAATACCTTTTATAATCGAGAGTAGTTGCTCGTCTGCCATATCAAAGCCGCTTATCACATTAAATCTCCAGGCCCTGTCTAATAATTTTTTTAGAGAATACTCAACTAACGGATTGTGCTCCTTGTTGAGTTCGCCATCCTCTGCTAGCCAGAATAGAGCCTGAAGTGGGGAGCAATATTGTCTTATCTCTGGCAGGCCTATCCGGTACATTTTGGCAAAAGCGTGATCAAAAGTCTTTGGATCGTCTTGATAAAGATCGAAAATGATTTCCAACACTTTCTTTTCTCGGGTACTAATGCCATCTTGTAATTCTGGTAGCTTGCCCAGTTCAGATGCCAATAAATCGTTTTTCAGCGAAATCTCGGTCAGAATTTCTTTTGCGGTAGAAAAGTTCTCATTTGTCTCACTTTCCTTGGGAGGAGTGTAGTCTGGATCAACAATGGACCGATTTGGCTTCGTAGTAGCACATCCAAACAGTAGCAAAAACGTCAGTGCTATACATGTTAGTCCCCAAATTACTATGCCCTTCCCACTTCTATTAATCAGAACCATGGTTGCGTTAGCCTCTTGTTCACCAATTAGGAGTAATCATGAAATGCAAAGAGCCATTGGTGAGTTTCAGCCCAGGCGATGCAGGTCAGAAAAAAAGAGCGTTTCTCTAGCATGGCTTTAGATGGGAATTGTGGGCTGAACTTCAGGTTAGGATAAATAGCTTAATTCAGTCAATACGAAAAGCTGCCATTTATAGATTAATTTGGTGGCTCAAAATGGAGGGAAAAGACTGTGAATTACATCCCTTAATCTAAACTCCACGCAAAATAGTATTTATACCCAGGATATGGTAGCTGGTTCCCCCAAGAGCAAAGTTTAGATTAAAGTACGGTATCTCCACTTTCACAAAAAAAGGCAGAGCAATTACTGACCCTGCCATAGAGTTCAGATTGTTGAATCTTTATAGAGTTCTTCAGATCGCTTTCTTTCTTACTGACGCCGGTAGTTCCCCACATTATGATTGGTTATTCTTTGGCTCCGGCCTCCTTAAGGAATTGAGCGATCTCAATGTGACCACATCTCGCCGCGCAGGCCAAGGCAGTTTCCCCGAATTCATCTTCAGCGTTCACGTCAGCGCCGTTGCTAACAAGTAGTTGCACCATGTCTTTGTCGCCTCCCTCCGAAACCACGTGAAGCGGTGTGATGTTGAAAGATGATTTGGCATTTACATCGGCACCTTGGGCGATAAGCAGTTTCACCATGTCCTTGAGGTTCCATAAGGCCGCGAAGTGCAGCGGTGTCCAGCCACCTACCTCGTCCTTGGCATTTACGTTCGCACCTTGGGCGATAAGCAGTTCCACCATGTCCTTGTCGCCTCTTTGCGCCGCTTGGTGCAGCGGTGTCCAACCATTTACCTCGTCCTTGGCATTTACGTTCGCACCTTGGGCGATAAGCAGTTTCACCATGACGTAGTGGCGGTTTTCGACCGCCCAATGAATCAGTGTCTTCCCGAAGTCTTCGTCCTTAGTGTTGACACCAGCGCCCTTAGCTAGCAAAGCCTCCATTGTTGCTGTGTCGCCTTCCTTTGCTGCGTCCACTAGATCTGAATTAGTATCCCCAGCCAAAGCTGGGAGAGAAATGATCAGCGAGATTAGAAAAGCTACAATTTGTGTGTAAAACATTGTTTTTCTATTCATGAATACCCTCCTCTGTTAAGTGGTAAGCCGTATTTGTGTTTCGTTTGACTCGAAATAGAAGGGCCTCCAAACAGCATGAGAACCCCTTAGAAACTTCGTATCGGTATCTTCTGCAACCTCCTCCACATGACTCTCTCCCGGAGGTAGAAGACAATTATTGCGATAAGTGATTTTCAGGCCGACCAGGCTGTGCAGAACTAAAGGTATGGTCTATCGAAGATTCGATGGAAAAGGAGATCGAGCTAATTTCAGGATAGGGTGTTAGGTAGTTTTATGTAAATACGAAAAACCACCATTTTTTAGGTCAATCGGCTGACTCAAAGGGAAGGGAGCAAAGTGGGGATTACATACTTTAATCTAAACTTTCTTTTTTCAGATCCTGCTACCATATCCTGGGGTAAATACTATTTTGCGTGAAGTTTAGATTAAGGGATGTAATCTCCACTTTTCAGAATAAGAAGGCAGGGAAATTGTCGACCCTGCCTTAAGTTTTTATTTATTTGTATTTAGATATGACTTGGCTCAGTGCTTCATCTTACATCCCATGCTCTCCATCGCAGCCTGGATCATACTTGCCAGTTCTGCAGTCGCCTCTCCGCAGACGAAGTCCGATGGCCGACGCTCGCTATCGCAACGTTTGTAGGCCCGTTTCAGCATGTGACAGGCTGCCTTTGTGCGATCTCGCTCAATGAACCTTTTAGCCAGGTTGAGAACTATTCGCATGAACCTCAATCGACACTTGGCCAACCATGATCTGTGACCAACTCCCTCGAGAGTGCCTGCTTCGACAGATTCATCAAAGAAAGCGAGTATTCTGGTCATCCACTCGCTAGGTGATAGTTCACTTGTCGTGATGACGATCACCTCCTCAGCAGTGAGGTTCCCATCGCTCACAGAAAAACTAATCTGATAACTTCCAGCCTGGGTATAGTCTGGTGTCCATGAAAATTCCCCTGTAACGGGATTCAGAGTGGCTCCGGCTGGCAGTTCCTCTGTCTCATCAGCGGTAAGCATCTTAGCTGAGTATGTGATTAGATCATCATCAGGGTCTGTGGCTTCTATGGTGAACTCTAGCAGTTCGTCTACTTTGCCCGTTTTATCTCCAATGGGCTCAAGCACAGGCGCCCGGTTCATATTTTCAACTGTGATTGTGATTTCTTCGTAGTCACTCAAGGCATCAGGATTACATAAATCATATACTGCGAAGTACACTACATGCTCTCCCGCTTGAGCGTAGTCAGGTATCCAGCTAAATGTCTGAGTGTCAGGATCAAATTCCGCCCCATCCGGGAGTCCTTGGGTTACCTCATAATAAGCGATATCTCCATCCGGGTCGGTAGCTGTTAAGGTGAACTCAAGCAGTTCATTTTCCTTGACTGTCTTATCCCCAATAGGCTCAAGCACAGGCGGCTGGCACGCCTCTGTCACAACAATAGGAGTCGGATGCACGTACTTCGCTGTAAACACGTTATCAGTTACTTCTAACGTGAGTACGTAAGAACCTTCAGCAGCATAAGGGTGCGCAAACGAAAAGGAGCCTGACTTCCCCGGTGCGAAGTCCATCTTATCTGTGTTCCCATCGCCCCAATCAACAGTGACGGTATGTTCGACACTTTCTAGATCTGTGAATTTGCCATCCACATTCACCGTTTGACCTGTCTGCAGCGCCGTTGGCTCGACCTGCACATCCTGTATGCTAGGCGGGCCGCTCGCCCTTACAGTCCAGTCCGAATTGTTGTCTTCATCGCTGACATTGATCCAAACAGGCGCCGTTGCAACCGTAGTGCGACCTTCAGAATAGGCATAGTTCCATCTCGTCATTAGCAACAAAAAATTCTGCCACCCATTCACAGGGCCGGCAAACGCCCACGTTCCCTGCCCCTGGTTGTTAAACTCCTGGTCACATATCTGTGCCCCCTCATCCCAGTAGCCTTCTTGTTGCGTTATTCGCCACTCGGTCCCGTTGCTCCCTACCTTGGCGCAGGCAAATGGATGTACATTTTCTTTCTGTTGCGTATTCCAATGCCCCCTTGTTGTCCTAAAATAGGGTTCGGTGGGATCAGGAGCTACGCCCACCCAGTCTTGGGAGAGAATTAATTGAGAAGGTACAGTGTAAAATCCTTCCTGAATTACATAATGGCGGCCGTCCGTACGATTTGCCACTCTCGCCGTCGGCGAGTGTAACTCCTGATAAGAAAGAAGGTATATATTCGGGTCGTGGCGATAAGTGTCAATCTGCCAGCTCCATATAGCTCGGCTCAACCGATTGCCGCGGAAATTGTCAAGGAAACTATACTTCTCGAAATCATTGTCCAGGCCCCCAGGTGTGTCGTAGTCATTTCTGCTAGTTCCCGACCAGTCCTCAATGTCATATTCTTGTCCTAAGGCGAAATCCATCTTGATAAAATTCACATTGTTCAAAGCGCAATAGGCTGCATCCCAGCCAACCATTGCTCTGGGGCCAGCTGCAAGACCGTCACTGCGCACCACGAAAAACTTCTCTAGGTCTTGCTGGTAATACGGAGGGAGATTATTTCCATCCCAATAGTCATTTATCGTCTTGTCGGTCATGTTGGTGTACGGATTGAGCTCTGGATAAGCACCAATTCCCATTGAAAAAAAGTGATCTGACCCAAACCATTTATGCAATTTCTGATCTTCTTCGGAATACGCCTCGAAAAGTCTGATAGGTCCGTCACTAAAATCTCCATGAGTGAATATGATAACCCGCTTTCCTAAATCGAGAAGTTCATTTCTTGTAGGCCATCGGCCTTCGAAAAGATCACCCCGGTCAACCGGCGTGAAAATCGTATCGCCAAAATAAGCTAATATATACTCCAGGAGCCTAGGATCTCCCGATGCATGATCCTCGATGTCAAGAAAGATGATCTCTTGCCCATTTTCCGGTGCTGATAGCCAGGATCGGATGCTCGATAGGACACCATCGAATCCCTTTACTGTGGTTCCATAAGTCTCATTATGTCTTAGAACCAATTCTGTGCTGCCATCGTTATCAATGTCCATATCGTAGACATCGAGTTCTATCAGTCGAACTCCCATTCGGAGCTGATCTACTATGGTAAAAAGTTGATTTGGCTGTACCCCAATAGTGTCCACGCCTATCCAGGCTACCGAACGCCTAAAGCCTTCAGCGGAAGCGTTGAAGGAATTATGTGTTCCCAAGTTCATCACGTTGCTGATTCTTTCATCTATGGCCATATCCCGCTGGCTCTTAAGAGCCCACCAGACATCAGACTGCATGAATGACGTGACCAATGGGTCGTTCGGAACGATATTAGGCTCGGCAGCCGACAAAATTCCAAAAGATCCAATGGTGATGGCTATGACTATAGCTAGCGCAAATAGATTTTTCTTCTTCATTGAAGACCCTCTGTTCATGAATGTCTCGATATGACCTGGCTCAGTGCTTCATCTTACATCCCATGCTCTCCCTTGCAGCCTGGATCATACTTGCCAGTTCTGCAGTCGCCTCTCCGCAGACGAAGTCCGATGGCCGACGCTCGCTATCGCAACGTTTGTAGGCCCGTTTCAGCATGTGACAGGCTGCCTTTGTGCGATCCCGCTCAATGAACTTTTTAGCTAAGTTGAGAACAATTCGCATAAACCTCAACCGACATTTAGCCAGCCATGATCTGTGACCAACTCCCTCGAGAGTGCCTGCTTCAGCAGATTCATCAAAGAAAGTGAGGATGCCATCTATCAACTCGGAGGAGGAGGGTTCTCTAACTGATATTTGTCTCGTTGCCGAGCCCTCTCCACCATCATCATCTGTGACGGTCAGGGCGACCGTGAACTGTACTGGAGCGCTAAAGATATGGCTGGCACTTATGGTGCCTGCCACTGCACCCAGATCATCGACAGTTCCGTCATCCCAGTCGACTTGGGCAGTATGAGTGTCTTGCGTGCCTGGGTCAGTGAACCTCCCAGTCAAGCTGACTGTTTGGCCCACAATCGCATCGGGGACGTCCACCCCGATCTCCGCCCCTGTCTCATCGGTAATACTGTCAATGCTCACGACCGGAGGTACGTTCACTACATCGATGACCGCCATGTCAGTGCCTGTGCTCGACGTACTCGAGCTGGTCACCCGCAGTGTCACATTAACTTTGTCCGGACCGTCGAGGTCTGCAGCGGAGAATATGGGTGTGTCGCCGACCTCATCGCCCCGGGTTGCCGCAGCACCTGTCTCGCCGAACGCATTGTCACCGTCGAGGTCCCAATCCAGGGTGAAGTTGCCGGGCGTTGGCATGCTGCCGCCAAAAAACAACGAAGAGGTCTTGTCATTGAATTCCAGTTTGCCAAATTTAAACGGCCTGTAGTGCTCGACCAAGCCGGGCACGACTAACTGGGAGTCGAGATCGTAGATCTCCTCAGTGTCTCCAGTGCCATACAGAACGATAAAGCGATCATCGAAGGATTTGTCGTCGTACAGCCCGATGAGAACG
The DNA here is from genome assembly GCA_050124835.1 of Syntrophobacterales bacterium. Lineage (GTDB taxonomy): Bacteria > Desulfobacterota > Syntrophobacteria > BM002 > BM002 > BM002. The sequence goes on from JASFEM010000044.1 coordinate 16,053, forward strand.
CCGGGGGGAGCCCGCCAGCGGACCGAACTGGTTTTATCGTTAAAGTCGTCAAGATTACTGAAGTCAAAGAGTTCAAGGTCGTCTTTGTCGTCGAAGTCGACAACTATGCTGCGATCTAGAAAATACTTGTCGTCGTAGAGCTCAACCCAGGGGCGGTCGGCTGGCGGTCCCCCAATGCCGCTCAGAATAACCGTATCTCCCTCATCTACGGTGTACGGACCGTCAGAATCGGCAGTCGGCAAGCGGAGAGGGCTGCCCTCCCTGTTCACGTCGCGGTGGCGGAACTCTGCAAGCCGGACGAAGTCGGGGTTCGCCCAATCCTCGTCGTTATGGGGTATTGAGTATAGAATAAGTTCGCCGCTCGGGCTGACGTAGGCGTTATTGGCTGCGGCAAAGTTGCAGATACGCATGTGCTGCGCTCCGCCTCCCCCCTGATAGGCGCAGAACAGCTCGCGCTCCCATCTCTCGACGGTGATCTTGAAGCCCTCGCTTGGGCTTGGTTTGGGTTCGACCTTGAATAGATCCGCATAGTCAGGACCCAGCCTGGGGTCATAACAGGGGTGCCCATGCCTCATGCCTATCATATACAGCGATCCGTCCGGTTCGCGGAGGAAAGTTGAACTCTGATGAGCGCACTGGCCACCCGGCCAGTCATGCCCCGCCCCATCGTAGTCAGCCGGTGAGTTAGAGTCCCAGTCCTGCACCTCTTCCAGCCCGAGAGTGTCATCACGAAGGTTAGAGCTTGTGGTCTTGTAAAACTTAGTCTCCTTACCCCCGTCGCCGTTGACCCACACGAGATACTTAGTACCATCACCATCTCCAAAGCCATACCTGGTTACGGCAAGGTTGTCGATCTTATGGGTGAGCATGATGGCGTGGATAGGCACTGGATTCTCACGGCTACCACCGTTTTCGCGGAGATCGAAAAGAACGATAAATCCGATCGGATCCTCGTCTTGACGGCGGGTATCCAACGGCACGAACAAAATGTCGTCGACGATGGCCATGCTCCCGGGGTGGTTGTAGGCTGGAAGTTCGTAGTTCCACACTGTGCCGGTTTCACATATAAGTTCCCCTGTATTAGGGTCAATTGAATAGCAATAGATCAATGTTGCGCTGTCCACCACCAATGAGCCGTCGAACCGTATCGAGCGGTACCACGAGTCAAAGACTGTAGGAGTAAATGGAGGATAAGTGTCCTCGGTGTCCGTGCCTATTTTTTGAAGGTTCGATCTGAGGCGCTCACCGGTGGTGGGCCGCGACCCAAATTTGACCAAGTGGAGGTATCCGCCCTTGTCGCTGGCGCCGGGAAGGATAGGGTCGTCGTCGTCGAGCTGGGTTACGTAGAACACCGGAACACCGTCGCCGGGGTAGCGGGCGAGGCCCTGGTAATGGTCTGTAACGCTTGGATCGGGCGCTCCGAAGTATTCAGGGAGAGTCCAGCCCAGTGCTTCACCGTGGTGTTTGAGCGCTTCGAACTGTTGGTAAGCATTCTCGACCACGAAGAATCCTTGGTCGTTGCCAGGAGAGTACGGCGGGGTTTGACTACCGGCCTTCTGACCGCACAGGCCAAGTACGACCAAGAGACAGGTTGTTGTTAACAAAAGTTTCTTCAGTCTCCTTTTCATCTCCAACTCCCTAAAACGTCGGTAATAAAAGACTAAAAATGGACAAACTTATACAACTTATTGGAAACGCATTACTTTTTTGGGTGGACCTGAGCGGTTTTGAATATATTTCTGGCAAGAATTGTGCCTAGCTCCTGCAATTACGATAAGATAATAAGATGGGCTTTGTCAAAAGAGAGTATAAATTTGGGCGTAGGAATATGGACTTACCTTGATTCAGTCCAGAAGTTAAGATTACATCCCTTAATCCACACTCTTTTATTATGTTCACTGACACAACATATTGGTGGATAATCCCCACAAAAAAGCCCCCACCGGCTCTTTGGTCGGTGAGGGCACAATGGCCCAGGCCCTTTGCCAACAAGATAAGTTTGTTATTGCGGGTCGTCCCCTTTTAATGGGTGAGGAAAATGAGGATATCACAATCTCTGATACCCTCAGACACAACCTATTCTGAGTACTGCAAGCTGCCTGCTATCCGCTGCCAGCTATCTTTCCAGATGCTCTACGCCCTGCGCCTTACGCCTTGCGCCCTGCGCCTTAACATCGAAAGTTATAATTTTATGGACGTCCCTCTTTTTACTTCACTATTTCTTAAGAGCGTCGGCGAAGGGGTTATTGAAAGGCTCAGGACCCCTCCCCTGTTTTGTCCGTTTCACCTTGCTCTTGCGTTCACGCCTTGGCTCTTCTTTTACCCCTTTTACTGACTTAGCAGGATTCGTTTTCATAGAAAGAGAAATCCGTTTTCTTTCAAGATCCACTTCCAAAACCGTGACCGTCACTTGTTGCTGAGCCTTGACCACATCGCTGGGGTCTTTGACAAAACGGTCAGCAAGTTGGCTCACGTGAACCAGGCCATCCTGATGCACGCCGACGTCGACAAAGGCCCCAAAGGCAGTGACATTGGTGATGATCCCGGGCAACCTCATGCCCGGCCGCAAGTCATCTATCTTCTGCACTTCCCCGGAAAAGGTAAAAACCTCGAATCGCTGGCGCGGGTCACGGCCAGGCTTGGCAAGTTCTGCAAGAATGTCAGTGAGCGTAGGTATGCCCGCCGTTTCAGTCACATATTTGGATAGATCAATTCGGTGCCTGAGTTCCTCGTCACGGAGAAGCTCCATTATTGAACAGCCCAGATCACTGGCCATGGCTTTCACAACCTGGTAGGATTCAGGGTGAACAGCTGTGGCATCAAGAGGATTTCTCCCATCTCTGATACGCAGGAAGCCCGCTGCCTGTTCAAATGCCTTGGGGCCCAGGCGGGGTACTGCCTTCAAATCCTCTCTGGACAGAAACGGGCCGTGTTCATTTCGATACTTGATAATGCTTTTTGCCAACTGCGGCCCGAGCCCGGAGACGTAGGTGAGCAACTGCTCGCTGGCTGTGTTGACCTCCACGCCCACACCATTCACACAGCTGCTGACCACGTCATCCAGAGTGCTCTTCAAGGCTTGCTGATCCACATCGTGCTGATATTGGCCCACTCCAATGGATTTGGGGTCAATTTTCACCAATTCCGCCAAGGGATCCACCAGTCGTCTACCAATAGAAACCGCACCACGAACCGACACGTCGAGGTCTGGAAACTCCTCTCTAGCCACTTGGGAAGCAGAATACACCGAGGCACCGCTCTCGTTGACCATGACCACCGGTATGTTGCCTGGAAGGTCCATACCCCTTACCAAAGCCTCTGTTTCCCTTCCGCCGGTGCCGTTTCCCACTGCTATCGCCTCAACCTCATAGCGCTCGCACAATCTTCCAAGTATTGCCAATGACTCCAACTTGCTCTTTTCGGAGGTGAAGGGATAAATCGTATCGGTGTTGAGCAGTTTTCCCTGCCGATCCAAACAAACTACTTTGCAGCCAGTGCGGAGACCCGGATCTATGGCCAGGACCTTTTTCCTTCCAAGGGGCGGCGCTAAAAGTAGCTGACGGAGATTGTCCGCAAAAACACGGATAGCCTCTGCATCGGCTCGCTCTTTGGTGGCTTTGCGGATCTCCGTTTCCATTGCCTGAGATAGGAGCCGCTTGTAGCTGTCTTGCACGGCGATACTGACCTGTTGGGCAGCGTCCCCATCTTCCTTGACAAAAAGGGTTTCCAGAAGGTTCAGGGCTTCAGCCTCCGGCGGATGGACACGGAGTGTCAAAACACCTTCCTTTTCGCCCCGCCGCATGGCCAGAATCCTATGAGAAGGTGCCTTTGATACGGGCTCCTGCCAGTCGAAATAGTCCCTGTACTTGTTCCCCTCGGTCTCCTTGTCTGGAACCACCCTGGTCTGGAATATTCCCTTTTCAGCATAGAAAGCTCTCATTTTCGCGCGGCCAACTTGATCCTCGTTCACCCACTCGGCGATAATGTCCCGAGCGCCGGCCAGGGCATCTTCGATCGTCTGCACTCCTTTCTCAGGCTCGACAAAGGCTTTAGCCTCGCCAGGAGGGTCTGTGGTTTGTTCCTGGGCAAAAAGTTTCAAGGCAAGCGGTTCCAACCCTTGCTCCCTGGCAACGGTTGCACGGGTTCGCCGTTTCGGTCGGTAAGGTAGATAAATGTCCTCCAGGCTGGTCAGGGTCTCTGCCGCCAGGATTTTCTCTTTCAGCTCATCGGTAAGAAGCTCCCGCTCATGGAGAGACTTCAGTATGGCCTCCCTCCTTTTGTCAAGCTCCCGCAGTTGATGGAGCCGGTCGCGGATTGTTGCTATAGCGACCTCATCCAGGGAATCAGTCGCCTCTTTACGATAGCGGGCAACAAATGGGACAGTGGCCCCTTGATCAAGCAGCGCCGCAGTAGCCAGAACCTGTTGTGGCTTAAGCTCGAGTTCCTCAGCGATCTTGGCGATACGTTTTTCTTTCATCTATTCCCCTGTTTTTGCCGACCAGATTGCCAATGCCAATCCGCTAAAAATAAGAGAAAATAGCCTTATTTACCACAGCATTTTTTATACTTCTTCCCGCTGCCACATGGACAGGGCTCATTGCGTCCAACTTTCTTTTCGGCTATCTTTGTTTTCGGTGTCTCTAATAATATTTCTAAATCCGTAATGTCCTCTGGTTTATCTGGTTCCAATCCAATTGTATAGTTCCAACCCTTTTCTTCAAATATCGACGCTACTTCTTTCAATCTTTCTTCGGTTTGCACATTAACAACAGCGGGCCTCTTTGCAGTGCCCAATTTTATCTTCTTTTTGCCATCATAAATTTTTTCCATCTTTTCACCATTCTATAAATATCATGGGATTCATTTAATATTAGCCTGGTCCGACCACGGATCCAAATCCCGCAATCCCTAGATCTACAATTTCCGCGTTTCCGTAACACCGATTCCCCGCGCCTGCCCGCCACCACGCCCGCCATGCGAGCAAGGCGAGGCGGGCGGGTCATCCCGCAGTGCCTAGTTGAAAGAGCTGCCCGCTGCTAGTGGTTAGGTGGAATTAAACGGATGCTCACGACGGATTGATTGAATCACTTCGTCGAGCTGTTGAAGAAAACGCGATCGATCGCGCTTTTTTAGCGGCGGAGGCCCGCCCGTGATCTCTCCTGCGCCACGAAGTTCTGATAACAGGTCCCGAGTCGCGACGGCCTGACCGATATTGTCGTCGGTGAACGGCTTTCCGGTTGGACCAATTACATGTGCGCCTTCCTTCAGGCAACGGCTTGCAAGGGGAATGTCAGCGGTGACCACGATGTCGTGAGGTTGCACCTGTTCGACAATCCAATCATCGGCCGCGTCTAATCCGCCCTCTACAACTTCGAGTGCAATCCATCGTTCATTGGGAACTCGCATCCAAGAGTTGGCCACCAATGTAACATCAAGACGATATCGGCTTGCGACGCGATACACCTCCTGTTTGACCGGGCACGCATCAGCATCAACAAAGATGTGCAGCATTCGAAGATCCTCACCATCACCCCGGATCTGGTCCAGGTGCCACTTAACCTTATGATTATATAACATATTATCATTAGCAATTGTAAAGTATAACAAAAACTTATTCGACAATACCCACAAAATTGGAAACGAAAAATGCCGAAACTGTCATCTACTCTTATCACATTCTATAATAGCCCTGGTGAGTGGTGAAAAAAAGGGTGAACAGCTTGTTCGTTGGTGAAACGACAGGTTAGATTCTAAAAAGGAGATTCCATCCCTTAATCCACAGCTGCTGAAATTTACTCTGCCGCAAGATATGGGTAGGGAAACGGATACAAGAAGAGCCCCACCGCCCCTGCACAGTGCCTCAAGCCCCTCGCCAACAAGATAAGTTAGTTATTAGAGGTCGTCCCCTATTTTCACTACCCCATTTCAGTTTTTACTTAATTTTGACTTAAGTCATCGCGAAGGCCACCATCCCCATTTAAGGATAGGGGGTAAAAGTGGGAGACATATTATTTTACACTTGAATCCTATGACCCTGTAGACATAAAACCAAACATCAAAATAGCTGCTACTTGTAGATCTTTTGGATCAAGTGGTCGTTCTAATGACGGAGGTGTAGCTATGAAACCGAGAGGTCCTTTAATGATTGAACATCGACTTATTGAAAAAATGTTTGAGCTGGTACGAAAAGAAATAAAGCGAATACAAGAACTAAAACAAGCAGATCCGATCTTTATAGATACAACTGTTGACTTCATCCGAATGTACGCTGATAGAACACATCATGGCAAGGAAGAAGATATCCTATTCAGGGATCTGGAAAAAAAGAACATAGCAGAACAAGATAAAAAAATAATGCAAGAGTTAATTGATGAGCACGTGTATGGCAGAAAAACGGTGAAGGAATTAGTTGAGGCTAAAGAAAAGTATCTACAAGGGCAAAAGGGCGCCTTGGAGGTTATCCTGGACAAGCTCAATGTGCTGGTCAATTTTTATCCAGAACACATAGAGAAAGAAGATAAGGTCTTCTTCCCGTCAACCGAAGGTTATTTCAGTCAAGAAGAACAGGACGCTATGCTTGAGGAATTCTGGGAATTTGACAAAGAAATGATCCATGAAAAATACAGGTCTTTGGTGAAACAACTGCAAGACGAGAAGAGTCATTAATCCGAAATCCGCAAGCGCATTGTCCCCACGTCTCCGCGTCGCCCCATCTCCGCGCCTGCCCGCCATCGCGAGCCTGCTCGCTCAGGCGAGGCGGGCGGGTCGTTGCGCAGTGCCTAGTGCCTAGTCCTTAGTGCCTAGTTTTTACTGCCAGCTGCCCCCTGTCAGTTTTGTCCTGAACGGAGTCGAAGGGATACGAGCTGAGAATTGCTCTATGCTCTATGCTCTCCTAAATCCGCAATCTGCAATCTAAAATCTCCAATCTATCAGATGCCCTATGTCAACTTAGAAAGTTATAATTTTATGAACGTGCCTCTTTTATTTCTTTTAGTTATTTAACAACGCCACCTTCTCGCGTCTGGCTTTCTAACCTTTTAGTACTTACATTTGAACATTGAAAATATTGCCACAAGGCCCGGTGGAAAATTATAGGGAATTGCAGCGCGACGTGTGGTGAAGCATTACCTTGTGCCACCGGCTATTCGGGAAGTAAGGAGGATAGCAATGTCTGCGAAAGACGGAAAAGTGCAGTGCCCGATTTGTGGCGAGTACGTGGAGAAGGACATCCTCGTGAATGCTTGCGGAGTGTTGAATTATATGTGCTGCGAGTGCTTCATGCGGGTAGACGTAGATATAATAGGCGAATGTTCTGCATGAGCGGTCTATCAGCGAGCACGGCTTACTGCACTATTTCAATGAAAATGGGAAATGGGCGCCGAAATGGGGTGCAATGAATAGTTTTTTACTCTATGCTCTATGCGCTCTGCGACCCTCAATCCGCAATCTACAATCTAAAATCTGCAATCTAACAGATGCTCTACGCTAATTTCATGACCGTCCCATAATCTTTACATGTTACCTATTTACAAACGGACATCCCCTTCTTTCCATCTTTCCCCGGGAACCAGTGTCAATGTTACACCAAATTCATCTGATAGTACCCAGCGTTAGACCGACTCGGCTACCGCAATTCAACCTGATTCCTGCTTGTTGGTATTGTCCGTAAACGCGATTGCTATCGATGCCGGCTCTTACTGCGACATATCCGACATATCCTGCATTCCGTAGTACTTGCATAGCCTGGTTTTCGTACATTCCCACAACATTCGGAACTATACACTGTCTTTGCTTCGCTATGACCAGACTGACGGGCGTGTTTGCCCGGACAAGGGTTCCCGGCGACGGATTTTGTTGTATAACTGTCCCTTC
>JASFEM010000045.1:0-23631 GCA_050124835.1 Syntrophobacterales bacterium
ACCCGCAAGGTGCACAATCTCGTCTTTTTGCCGAACATGGCGGCGGCTCTCAAACTACAAGCTGCGTTGGCACGCATTGGTAATATCCAATCAGACGGCCGCCCTATTCTGGGACTTGATGCCAAAGGACTCTTAGCAATAGTCAACCAGATCTCCGACGAGGCCGTTCTGGTCCCCGCCCACGCCTGGACCCCACATTTTTCCGTGCTCGGCGCTAAATCCGGGTTTGACAGCCTAGAGGAATGCTTTGAGGAATTGACCCACCTCATTCCCGCCATTGAGACCGGTCTCTCCTCCGACCCTGCCATGAACTGGAGACTTTCTGCTCTGGATAGCGTCAGGCTCATTTCCAATTCCGACGCCCATTCCCCAGCCAAACTCATGCGGGAAGCAAATAAGTTTGATACGGATCTCTCGTACAGAGCTATCATGGCAGCAATCTCCGAAGAGGACAGTCCGCAATTCTTGGGAACCTTAGAATTTTTCCCTGAAGAGGGCAAATATCACTATGACGGCCACCGTGCATGCGGCGTGCGCTTTTCCCCTGAGGAGACGAGAAAGAATGGCGGCCGCTGCAGTCAGTGCAACAGCAAGGTGACCGTGGGGGTGATGCACCGGGTCGAAGAACTGGCGGATCTCCCATCCGGAAGGCGACCGCCCACTGGTCGCCCGTATCAGTCCATCATACCTCTCCTGGAGATAATTGCCGAAGTGGAGCAGGTCGGGGTAAACAGTAAGAAGGTGGCTGCCATTTATCTGGACCTCCTTGGCAGATTGGGAAATGAGCACCACGTGCTCTTAGAGGCAGAACTTGAAAGCATCCGCCAAGCAGGATCCCTCCTGCTGGCAGAGGCCATCAGTCGAGTGCGTTCTGGGGAGGTGAGCATCCACCCAGGATATGATGGCGAGTTCGGCACCATTCGGGTCTTCCATAGCACAGAACGTGAACAAATCTCTGGCCAATTAGGTTTATTCTGATCCAAATGATGATTGGAATGCAGGTGAGCGGTGAGGGGTAAACGGTGCGGAGTCGCGAAATAGATCCGATTACCCTTTACCCTTCACCCTTTACTCTTTACCGTTTACCAAACTTCGTGGCTTGGCTATTTTCCATTAATTGACACGTTATGCTACAACACCTCACTGAAGAGCAGCGTTCCGCAGTGGAACACCTTGAAGGACCCCTTCTAATTCTGGCTGGTGCCGGAACCGGAAAGACCCGAACTCTCACGCATCGAATCGCCCATCTCGTTGAAAATAAGATCGTTGAACCAAAACAGATAATGGCGGTAACCTTCGCCCGGAAAGCCTCGCTAGAAATGGCTGTCCGGTTGGAAAGCATCCTGACGAATACAGCAAGCGTCCGAGAAATTAACATAGGCACCTTCCATGCCCTCTCTGGTTCTTTGCTCCGTGAGAGTCTAGATCCTGCGGAGGGTCCGGAGCTTCTGCCTGAGGCCGGCCAGATAGACCTCATGAGAAAGATCCTTAAAGAATTGAGCCTGGCAGGACCTGATTGGCAGCCTTTAGAAGTACTCCGCAAGATCTCTCTAGCCAAAGGTCGACTCCTTTCTCCCGAAGATCTCTCCCCGGATGGTGAAAGTCAGCTCGCCGCAGTGTACCGATTATACCAACGCAGTTTGCAGGATAAACATCTGGTGGATTTTGATGATCTGATCGGTGCTTTAGTGCTCCGATGGGAAGAGGTACCGGAAGTGCTTAGTCGTCATCAACGGTTTTTCAAATTCGTTCTGGTGGACGAATTCCAGGACATCAACGAGGCACAGTACCGTTGGCTCCAACTACTGACCGCCACCCACCGCAACCTGTGCGTTGTGGGCGATACGGATCAATCGATTTATGGCTTCAGGGGCTCGAATGTGAGCATTTTCCAGCGTTTTCAGGTAGATTTTCCCGAGGCGCAGGTGATAAAGCTGGAGCAGAATTTCCGCTCCAGCCAAAATATTCTGGAAGCGGCCGGTGGACTCATAGCACATAACGAAAATCCCCTCACCTGCAAGCTTTGGAGCGAGAATGCACCGGGTCCTCTTCTCCGTGTCGGTCGTCTTGCGGATGAAGAGCGAGAAGCCCAGTTTGTGGTGGGTGAAATTGAACGACTGCTGGGTGGGAGCAGCCACTACCAGATTTATAGGGGTAGCGACACTGATACCCCGGATGACACCCCTTACGGTTTCGGAGATTTCGCCATTCTTTACCGCACCCATGCTCAAAGCCGTCCCCTGGCAGATCGACTTTCCCGCGCCGGCATCCCTTTTCAAGTTGTTGGTGAAAAACCTCCTTTTGCTACTCAGGCTGCGGATGCGCTGCTTTCCTACCTTCACTATGCCATGGACACTTCAAGCATCGAGGACCTTCGGGTAATTCTCAATCTCCCCCCCCGTGGTCTAGGAGAAAAATCTCAAGAGTGGCTCGATGAAGAAATCGACAGAGGGAAATTTCCTTGGGAAATCCTAAGGCTTGCCAGCAAGAATCTAGATCTCCCCGTTCGTCAACAGGCAGCCATGGACCATTTGCGGCGAACCATTGTTTCCCTCCAGAAACTACTTGCCACTTTACCGCTCGCGGACGTACTTGAAAAAGCCTGGGGGGAAACGGGCTTGCGTCAGTATTATCAGGAAGGAGGAAAATCAGCGGCGGAGAGCTTCAAATGGCTCCGCTTGCTTGCCGGCCTTCACGGCAACAAGCCAGCAGCAGAGACCATATTCGGCTTTCTAGACGATCTGTCCCAGTGGCGAGCCGGTGACTTTTTTGATTCACGCGCTGATGCAGTAGCACTCATGACCCTCCACGCGGCCAAAGGGTTGGAGTTTCCGGTGATCTTTATCTGCGGCTTGGAGCAGGACCTCCTACCTCTGTCGCACAAGAGTCAGGGAGAGGATGCGCTGCGGGAGGAACGTCGACTTTTCTACGTGGGCATGACCCGAGCCCGCAACCTCCTGGTGCTCTCCACCGTGAACCGCCGCCTGCTCTACGGGGAACTCCTCACTCGTCAGCCATCAACTTTCATCAAAGAAATCCCTAACCAATTCCTCGAAGAGGTCTCTAAGCCTGCCAGCAAAAAGAAAAGACCCAGTAAAGAGAAACAACTCACTCTGTTTTGACGCCTAGCTTTTGGTGAACGGTGAACCGTGAACGGTGAAGGGTTCAGAGTACCTTCCTCAACTTTTTACCGTTTACCATTCACCGTTCACCTCTTGCTGCCGGATGCCAGCTGCAACCTGCCCGCTGTATCATATTGCCCTTTTCCTACATTTTGTGGTAACTCCTGGGAGTGATTGGAGAAATGTGGACATGTCCGAACCCGATCGTAATCACACCCTTTCTGACGCTGTGTTACTTCAACCGGTGGAGTCTATTAAAGGGGTGGGGCCAAGACTGGCCCGTCGCTTAAAGGCTAGGGGGCTTTCTACCATTGAAGACCTGCTTTTCAATTTGCCTCTTGGCTACCTGGATCAGCGAGGTGGATTACAGATCAGCCGCTTGCGTGTTGGAGACTATGTTAGCTTCGTGGCTACGGTGCTGAGCGGGCGCGAGGTCAAGTATCGCCGCCGCAAGATCTTTGAGGTGATCTTGAGCGATGGTACCGGCATGGTCACAGCCAAATGGTTCCATTACGGCCGTTGGCTGACCCAGCGCTTTCGCAACTTCAAAGGCAGTGTAAGGGTAAGTGGCACCCTGCGTATTTTCGGAAGGCAACTGGAAATTCATCATCCAGAATTGGAAGAGATAGACGCGGACGTCGAGAAGGAAAGCGGCGGTATTGTGCCCCGCTACAGTCCAATTGCCGGGGTTGCCCCCAGAGCATACCGTCGCATCATGCAAGAGGTGGTCACCACCTTCGTGCCTGAGGTTCCTGAGACATTGCCCGAGGGAGTTCTTGATTACTTTGAGCTTCCTCGCCTGCAAACTGCCCTGCGGCAGGTCCACTTCCCCGATGAACTTCCGAAAATACAGAGGGGCCACCAGCTTTCGCCCGGGCTTCGCCGCCTCATTTTCGAAGAACTCTTTTTCCTGGAACTCCAAATCATTCGCAGTCGAGAGGCGTTGGCTCGCGAAACGGGTCATTCCATGGCCCTGGAGCGAGACTTCCTCCGGAGGGTAGGAAAGCTTCTTCCCTTTACCCTCACCCAGGCACAAAAACGGGTGATGCGGGAAATCGCTGCCGATCTCGGCAAAAAGCGCCCTATGAACCGGCTGGTGCAGGGAGACGTCGGCTGCGGCAAGACCGTGGTCGCTTTGCTCACCGCATTCATTGCAATTGCCAATGGATTTCAAGCCGCACTCATGGCACCCACCGAGATCCTTGCCCATCAACATTCCATCAACTTCAAGCCGTATGCGGATGCTTTGTCCATTCCTCTGACCCTGCTCACTTCCAGGCTAAAGGCCAGTGAAAAACACATGCGGACAGAAGCGATTGCCAGCGGTGAAGCTCGTTTGATCGTTGGCACCCACGCTTTGATTCAGGAGCACGTAGCCTTTCAGCGCCTTGGGCTGGTGATCATAGATGAACAACATCGCTTTGGCGTGCTGCAAAGGATGACCTTACGACAAAAAGGCGGCAGACCGCATGTCTTGGTCATGACTGCAACCCCCATACCCCGGACCCTGGCCATGACCGTATATGGAGACTTGGATGTCTCGGTCATTGATGAACTACCCCCCGGCAGAACTCCGGTGGAAACCCGTATAATCGAGGCAAAACACCGCAAAAGGGCCTACGACCTCCTCAGGAGCGAATTCAGCCAAGGTCACCAAGCTTACATTATCTATCCATTGGTTGAAGAGTCGGAAAAGTCAGATCTTAAGGATGTCACCACAATGACCGACCATTTGCAAAGTGAGGTATTTCCTGACATTCAACTCGCCACCTTGCATGGTCGGATGACTCCTGAAGAGAAACAGGCAATTATGGCAGCCTTTGCTGACAAGAAACTCCAGCTTCTAGTTGCCACCACAGTTATAGAGGTAGGAATCGATGTGCCTGACGCCACTGTGATGGTAGTGGAGCACCCTGAAAGATTCGGTCTGTCCCAGCTGCACCAACTGCGGGGCCGAGTAGGGCGTAGCAGTCATCGCTCCTACTGTCTACTCATTCATGAAGGAGGTGGCCTTGAAACCAGGCAGCGGTTGGCCATTTTGGAACAGAGCAACGATGGCTTCCAAATCGCAGAGGAGGACTTACGGCTCCGAGGACCAGGAGATCTAGTTGGTATTCAGCAGGCAGGTTTCGTGGATCTAAAGCTGGCCAACCTGGTGCGAGACGCAAACACTTTGACAGCAGCCCGGCGGGCCGCTCTGACGCTAATGCAGAAAGATCCGGATCTGACAAAGCCTGCGCACGCAGCCATTAGAGCCAAAATCGAGCGACAGAGCCTCCGGGCTGCAGAACTTTTAAAGACATCCTAAATGGAGATTAACCACGAAGTACAGGAATGAAATAATGCGAAGCTTGGTAAGCAGTGAAGGGTAAAGCGTGAAGGGTGAAAAGTGAACAGTGAACAGGAACAGATCAGATCGGTTTACCCTTTACCGTTTACCAAATGCACCTTGTGATCTACGAGGTACTCTCTTGCACATAGCAGTATAAGGAATAAGGAATGGAACGATTGATCTCTGTGCTAGGTATTCCGGGGCTGTTACTCATCGCATTTATTTTTTGTAAGGACCGGAAACGGATCTCCTACAAGACTATTTTGGGTGGAATTGGACTCCAGTTTTTCTTCGCGGTGATTGTGTTGCGAACCCGTATCGGCCATGAAATCTTCTACTGGGTAGGACGAGGCGCCGAAAAGCTGATCGGCTTCACCGAAGCTGGCTCCAGTTTCCTTTTCGGTGACCTTATGACCGTGCCGAAATACGGCTTCATTTTAGCATTTCAGGTTCTACCGGTTATCGTCTTTTTTTCCTCCTTGTCAGCTATACTCTATTACTTCGGTATTCTGCAGTGGGTGGTTCGGCTAATGGCGCACATCTTCACTCGTACCTTGGGCCTCTCTGGGGCGGAGTCGCTCAGCGTTGCAGCAAACGTCTTCGTGGGCATGGTGGAGGCGCCAATTCTTGTGCGTCCTTACATTGCTAAAATGACTGAATCGGAGCTCTTTTGTGTTATGAGCGCTGGTATGGCTACCATTGCTGGTAGTGTCATGGCTGCCTACATTGGGATTCTCCAACCACACTTTCCCCAGGTGGCAGGCCATATCCTCTCTGCCAGCCTCATGAGTGCTCCCGCCGCCGTGGTCATTGCCAAGATCATGATTCCCGAAAGCGAAACTCCCCTCACCGCAGGTAAGGTTCAGGTGAGTCAAGAGAAACAAGATGTAAACTTTATTGACGCTGCGGCTCGCGGTGCAATCGACGGCGTCCACCTGGCCATTAGTGTTGCAGCCGTGCTCATCGCCTTCATCGCCCTGGTGGCAATGGTTAACTCCCTGTTTGGACTATTCGGTACCAGCTTTGAGACAGTTCTGGGTTGGCTGTTTGCTCCCATCGCTTTTATGATGGGAATTCCCTGGAAAGAAGCGGTACAGGTTGGCTCCTTGTTGGGGCAAAAGACGGTACTCAACGAATTTGTCGCCTACCTGAACATGGCCAAAGGATTGGCTAGTGGTGAGCTTATCCTCAGTGGCCGCTCGATTACCATCGCCACATACGCCCTATGCGGCTTCGCCAATTTCGGTTCCCTGGGCATCATGATCGCCGGCATCAGCGGCATGGCCCCGGGCCGTCGCCACGATCTGGCCCGACTGGGGATTCGCTCCATCATTTCAGGATCTCTCGCCGCCTTTTTAACAGCGACCATTGCTGGAATCTTGGTGTAAAGGTAATAGCGCAAAGCGTTTGGTGAACGTTAAACGGCATGGTCAACTAGGCACTATAATGAGTCTCTGAGAAAGAGTGTATTTTGGTGCTTAGTGCTCAGTGCCTAGTATTAGCTGGGCGCTTTGCGTCAACGTTGACATTGCTCCCTCGTGAGGGATGGGTTAAATTTCCACAAGACCTCAAGAAAGTTTAAACCAAGACTTGTCTATCAAAGAAGTTATTATGATGCAGCAGAACTCTAGCTTTTCTGACTCCTCTAAATTGCAAGACCTTTTTGAAACTGGTACTCGAAAAGACTTTGTAGCCGAAGTGCGTCAGGCAATGCGGCAGATACTGGCAAAACTCCAGGTGGAAGACCATTATGAACAGGTTATCTCTGAGATAAAGCGAGAACCGGGCTACCGGGAGTTAAATAACACCTGGGAAAAGTTGGAATCGGCAGTCCGCCGCCAGAAGTGGCAGGAACTGATGGAAAGACTGGTCCAACTCGCTTATGCCACCCGGCCATACTGCCTGCGATGCGGGGAATGCTGTCGCCAGGGAAGCCCTTCACTGCATCAAGAAGACCTGGAGCTTCTCGACTATGATCTCATATCAATCCGTCAGATTTATACTCTTAGACAGGGTGAGCCCGTTAAATTCAACATAGAAGGACGCCTTGGTTTTCTCCCGGGCGAATTAGTCAAGATTAAAGAAGACCCAGAGAGCCGCAACTGTATCTTCTTGGTGCGGGAGAATAATAACTGCGCCATTTACCACCACCGGCCACTCCAGTGCCGGATCCAAGCATGCTGGAATCCGGAAGAGCTGGAAAAACTATACCACCAAAAAAAGCTCACCAGACGTCACCTCCTCAGGGAAGATCACCCCTTGTTGGAACTGCTGGAAGCCCATAATGAGCGTTGTTCGTTCGAAAAACTGGACAGTGCCTTTAAGAAATTCCACGAAACCGACGATGAGAAGGCCATTGACCAGGTCCTGGACATACTCCGACAGGACATGGTCTTCAGGGACTTTGTCAAGACAAAGCTGGATCGTGATGAGGAAGAACTAGATTTTCTCTTAGGTCGACCCTTGATGGAGCTTGTTCGCGCCTATGGGGTAAGAGTAGAAAAGGATGAAAATAACGTTTACCACTTAGTTTCAGAGCAATAAAGCAATTAATTGGAAAAATTAAGGGATTTAGGAATTCTGGGATTTTGGAATTATCTAATTGGCTATCCGCTAAGTTTGTGTTATTGCGAATTCCCTAATTCCTCAATTCCTCAATTTGCTCCGTTCTTCATATTTTAACCACCTTTGTGCTAAATCCCCCACAAGACTCGCTCACAATAAACTTACCCAGGTAACCGCCTTGATTCGCACCACTTTTCTCGGCTCAGCCGTAATTACCCCCTATTGGCATATGGCTTGCATCTATCTGGGTTTGGCCTGTTGGGCTGAATCATGAGAAATAGCATGAGTGGGAGAGTCAGCTATTCTCTTTGCTCAACGTTTCGGCCTGCACCTCTCTCCGCGGTGCGCTCCGCACAGGGATTCTGTGACCGGTCAGCCTTGACGGTTCCATGATAAGGCGTGGGGAACAAGCATGGAATACAAAGATTTCCTTTATTTCATCCAAAATGTGGGCAAGGATCCCTCGCGCCTGATATTCGAAGACGAACTCACCGGCATCTATAACCGCCGCTATCTCCTCAACTATCTCCAATATAAAGTATCCTGGGACGCCTTGGACAGCCATCCGGTGTCGTTGATTATGCTGGACTTGGACCACTTCAAGCAAATTAACGATACGCATGGTCATGAGGCTGGGGATCAGGCACTCATTTGGGTTGCCGGCTTGCTGAGAGAGGTGGGCGGGGAAAAAGGGCTGCCCGTCCGTTTTGCCGGTGACGAGTTTATGATCCTCATGCCTCGCGTGGATAAACAGGTGGCCCTGCAAGTGGGTGAACGGCTCCGGGAACGTGTCCGTGAGAAGCCGGTAAAACTGGAGGAGATGGAAGGCGAATTCTCCATCACCTTGAGCATTGGTGTCGCTTCTGCACCTGATGATGCTCAAACCAGCAAGGACCTCATCCACCAGGCGGATACGGCACTTTATTTTGCCAAGAAGTCCGGCCGGGATCAGGTCGCCAACGCGGGGCTGGTTGATCCCCATGCGGTCTTCGACAAGACAGCCCTTCATCAACTGGACAAGGCAACAATCGCCGGCCGCCAGACGCAACTCGCTACTGTGTCAGAGGCCTTGAAGAAATTCAGTCAAGGTCAGAGCCAGTTTCTCATCGTTGAGGGTGCTGCTGGCATGGGAAAGAGTGAGTTCCTGGGGACGATCCGGCAAAGCCTCTCACCTGGCGAGACTTGGCAGATCACGGCCAACGGTATTTCTCAAGAGCTTTTTCGGCCTTACTACTTAACCACCAATATTTTGATAGACATACTCAATCAGCTGTCCGACAAAGGCGTGGGAGTCTTGGAAAGTCTCAGTCCAAAGGAAATCGGGTACCTCTCTCACATTCTGCCTCAATTAGGGGAACCGGACAACGACAGCAAAGAGGATAATAAAGCTGAACGAGAGGGAATCTTCAACACGCTCCTACATTTTATCCCTAAAATTTTGGAAGATCGGCCCCTCATCTTACTCATCGATGATCTGCACTTCAGCGACGAGGCCACTCTTATACTGCTTCGCCGTCTCATTCTGGTCCAAGATTTTCGTCTCCTCATTATTGCCTCATCCACGGATACTTCCCAGGATAAGGTGGAAGGGCAGCCGGCCCCGCTGGCACGATTTTATGCCACCTATTGCAAAGAACTAGACATCCTCAAGGTGAGCCTCACGCCACTCACCGCAGCGAACATCGCCGAACATTTGAAATCCATCTTCCCTCAGGTGAGGTTGCCTGAGAACTTTGAGCGGAACCTCGCCCAGACTTGCCAGGGAAATCCTTTGTTTCTCAGTGAAATAGTGCGAAAGCTGGTTCAGGACAGGAAAATCACTTTGGTTGGCAACCAGTGGGTGGCCGAACCTCTAGAGGATGGTTATCTGCCCAGGTCTCTGGAAGAAATCGTTAGCCAGAAAATCGCCGCCCTCGACGAAGAGAGCAGGCACTTACTCGACCAGGCCTCCACATTTGGCGAAAATGTCCCATTGAGCATGCTCTCCGGAAGCTCTGAGCAAATGGAGGCCAAAGTCCTGGAGTTTGTTGATCAGGCTGTGGACCAGGGGTTGCTGAGTTCAGAATTCCAGATGAACGATGAGACTATCCGTTTTCTCAGCAAGCGCATTCTGGACATCACCTACGGTGCCATGCAGGAGGATCGCAAACAGGAACTGCATGAGCAAGTTGGTACCTATCAGGAAGTTCTTTACGAACAACGTCTCATCCCGTCTGCTGCCAGCTTAGCCTATCATTTCAAGCGATCGACCAATCAGGAGAAGGCCGGGAACTATGAACAACTTCAGACAACCACCAATAACAGGATATTTAATGCTGCGGAGGCCATTTACTACACCGGAAAGAGAACCACCGAAGCCGCCCCGGAGGTCAGTCCTCTTGACAAAGACAGCCTGCCGCTTATCCCCACCGTGCTGCGTTCTTTGCTTCTGGTTGTGCGCAATTTGAAGCTCTACCCCCCCGGCAGTAAAGCCATTGTTACTGCCAATCGGCAGGTAAAGGAAGTCATCGACAAATTCTTTGAGAAGAACGAACTCCTCTCCTTTTTTGGGATAAAGCAGGCACTGATCGTCAACGGCCAGAGAATTGATGTCACCGAATATAAATACTTCGCCGAATCCTTTCTCAAGTTGCTCAACCGGCTGGACCTCAAAGGCATCAGTTTTAAGAAGGGGCTCACCGAGGAGGAACTGCGAGTCCTGCTGGAGGCCTTCGGCAGAGTCAAGCAGGATATGCTTGATCAAGATTTTTGGCAAAGATTCTCGACTGAACAGCGGTTCGTCCATATTGAGCTGACCCAGGTCCGCTACACCGTGGTCACGGACTCAGCCGACCAAGCCCAGATTGAACAAATAGCTGATGGGGAAGATGGTGTAATCGCGGTGGACATTTCCGCTCAACTGGCAGATGCGGAACAGGGGTTGGATGCGGCAGATTTGAAAGATTTGCCTGAAGTGATGCGCTGCCTTCTTAACGCCGCAAGAAGCATCAAACTCTATCCCTTGAAGAGTAAAGCTATCACCACTGCCATAGGACAGCTGCTCCAATCCCTTGAGCGAATCCTTGAGCGTAAGCCTGCCCTTACCCTGGCCCGGGTTGGCAATGCCCTGTTGGTCAACGGGGAAAAGATAGATACTTCCGACTATGGCACCCTTGTTCAAACTGTTGTCAAGTTCTTAAGTTCACTTTCCCTCACCAGTCTCAGTTTCCTGGCCGGCGTCTCTGCTGACGATCTGAAAATCTTTATTGGCGCGCTTGATCAGCTCCCTACCGTCGGGTTGGATGTCAACTATTGGCTGCGTTTAGGTCAAGACAACGGTCTCACGACCATTCTCTTCGACCAGCGGGTCTATGAAGCCAGGGTTTCTCCCACCAGGTTGGCTTCCAGGGAAGTTGGCGTGGGGACAGGTACAGCCAAGGTCCTAAGAGCAGTACAACCGGCCGAATCCGAGGCGGCAGAGACGCTTGAGGCACTCGAGGGGAAAATGCCCTTGCGGATGAGCGATCTCCTGCTAAAGGGTGACGAAACGCAAATAAAGCAGATAATAAAACGTCTTTTTCAAGAATATTTACAAGGTTCCCTGCAAACGCGCCAAAAGGTGGTGAACCAATGCAACAGTTTGCTAGAAGGGCTAAACCTTGGTTTGCGGAACCAGCTGGCAAAACTGTTGGCAGGACCACTCCTTACCGTGTTTTCGCAAGAAAAGGATCCCGTCATTATCAGGGAGTTGGCCACCCTGCTTCATCGACTAACCACTACCCTCCTCCACTTTGCCGAATATCCTTGGGCAGGCCGCATTCTCCTGCATCTCCATCGTCGGCACGGAGAGCTTCTTAAAGGCAATAGCGACCAGGCTGCTTTGCTGAAAAAGATCATCCTCAGACCCTTGGAGCCCAAGACCCAGCAGTTGCTCATGGAGGATTTTCGCTCCGGTGAACCTGGTCGCCAACAAAATGCGGCTCAGCTGCTTGGCACTCTAGGCCCGCAGACCTTACCGCTGCTTATCCACATCATCAAAAATGAGGAGAATCTCAGAATTAGGCAGATGGCTGCCACTCTCGTGGCGGAGCAGGGATCTGAGGCGGCCAAACTGCTCAAGCGTGAATTTGTCCTGCAGACCAAGTCGGATGCACGCGTCCGCATACTCGAGGTCATCGACAGCGTAACTCGTGACCTGAAAACAGAACTCGCATATGGTCTGGATGACGACAATATTGAGGTACACCAGGCGGCTCTTCAACTAGCCGAACGGCTGAACGATGCTCAGGTGGAAAAACTTCTTTTGGAGTACGTCGACAACGATAAGGTTCATGTGGCGGTGGCAGCCATCAAAGCCCTTGGAAAGCTCAAATCAAAGGCAGCCATTGAGAGGTTCATATCCGTCTTGCAGTCAGCCAAAGATGGGGAGCGGCTCATCGCCTGCTGCCAATCCTTGGGACTCATTGCCGATCCAGCCTGCATTGAACCACTTGCCAGGCTCTTGGAGTCAAAAGGCTTCTTCAAGCGAAAACGACACAGCGCTGAAGTCCGCGCCACCGCCGCACTGGCTTTGGCGCAGATTAAACACCCGCGGGTAGCTCAAATGTTAACCCAGTACACTGAAGACAGCGATCCGCGAATCAGGCAGATCGCTAGCACCTATAAGCTTTCCCCCACTGCCTCCCCGAAGAAAAATGCGGCAGTTGCGGAGTAAAGCATCCAAGCCAGTAAAACCCAGCCGTGGTTAGAGCTGGTCTTTCCTTGAGTCCATTGCTTGACATAGGGCGTGCTCTCATCAAGAGTTTTCTTGAAAAGCGGTTGGTCTCGCTGTATCATAACCATCAAGAAATCTTTGGATAACCCGAAATTTTCACGAACCGCTCACTGCAATCAGCGGATGTGCGGTCTTCTTTCTTGTAGCAGTCCGCTCCAAGCTGAGATTCCGTGATCTGGCTCTAGTATGGAATACCAAGATCTCCTCTATTATATCCAGCATGTCGGCACGGATCCGTCACGACTGATATTCGAAGACGAACTCACCGGCATTTACAATCGCCGCTTCCTCCTCAATTATTTCCAATACAAGGTATCTTGGGATTCCCTGGAAAGCCAACCGGTGTCACTGCTTATGATGGATCTAGACCACTTCAAGGAGGTAAATGACACATACGGACACACCGCTGGTGACAAGGTGCTCATCTGGGTGGCAAATCTACTCAAAGAATTGTCAGCTGACAAAGGGTTAGCTATCCGCTATGCAGGTGATGAGTTCATGATCCTCATGCCGGACGCTGATAAGCAAGCAGCTTTGCAATTGGGCGAACAGGTTATCCAGCGACTCCATGAAGAACCCGTGCTGTTGCCAGACATGGATAGCGGGGTCCATATCACCTTGAGTATCGGGGTTGCCTCAGCCCCTGATGACGCTCACACCGGCAAATCTCTCATCCATAAAGCAGATACTGCGCTCTATTATGCCAAGAAAACTGGACGTGATCGACTGGCTAATGCCGAACAAGTTACCCCGGAAGACGTCTTTGCCAAGACAGCTCTCCATCGATTGGAGGGAGCGACAATCACAGGTCGCAAGTCACAACTGGTGGAGGTGGCCACCGCCTTGAAGAAATTTGTTAAACGTCAGAGCCAATTTCTAATCGTCGAAGGGGCAACCGGCATGGGCAAGAGCGAGTTCTTAAAGACGATCCGCAGGAATCTAGCCCAGACTAAGATCTGGCAAATTTCAGTGAGCGGCATTCCACAAGAGGGTTTTCGTCCCTATTATTTAACCAGTAATATTCTGGTTGAAATCCTAAATCAACGGCCCGATAAAGGTGCCGGGATCTTCGATGATCTGACGCCGCAGGAAGCCAATTATCTTTCCCACGTCTTGCCTCAACTGGGGGAACCTGAAGCTGTCTCTCCAGAAGAAGACGAAATGGCTCTGCGTGAAAACATTTTTGCCACTCTGGTCCATTTTATCCCGAAACTGGTAAACTCCCGACCCCTGATCCTGCTCATTGATGATCTACACTCCAGCGATGAGGCCACCCTCCTCCTACTGAGGCAGTTGCTCCTGCGAGGCGATTTGCCATTGTTTGTCTGTGGTACTACCACCATCATCCAACCGGATAGCAGTCCAGGGGCGGCAACCCCCCTGGAAAGATTTCTTGCCAATTATGAGCAGGAACTGAGCATCGGCAAAGTGACCCTGACCCCTTTGACTGACGCAGACATCGGCCAACATTTCAAGGGGATGTTTCCCCATGTGAGTTTGCCCGAAAATTTTGAGGATGACCTAGCTCTGCTTACCCATGGCAATCCTCTCTTTCTCAGCGAGATCCAGCGCAAGCTAGTTTTGGATGGCAAAATCACCCTAGCTGGCCAGCAGTGGGTTATCAAGCCTCTGGAGGAAGACTATCTTCCCAGATCCCTGGAAGAGATCGTCAGCCAGAAAATAGCTGTACTCGATGAGGAGAGCAGACATTTGCTCGATCAAGCCTCCACCTTTGGTGAGAACGTCTCTCTGAGTATGCTTACCGGGAGTTCTGAAAACCGAGAGACAAAGGTCTTGGAGTTTGTCGATCAGGCTATTGCCCAGGGTCTAATTCGGTCAGACTATCAAATTAACGATGAAACCATCCGCTTTCTGAGCAAACGTGTTTTGGAAATCACTTACGGTGGTATCCAAGAAGGTCGGAAGCAAGAACTGCACGAACATATAGGCAATTATCAGGAAACCCTTTATGAACAACGCCTTTTGCCTTCAGCTGCAACCCTTGCTTACCATTTTCAGCTCTCTGCCAATCAGGAAAAGGCCCGAATTTACCAGGAATTCCAGCAGAGCCATAACAGCAAGATATTTAGTGGCGAAGAGGCAATAACTTACACTGGAGAGAAGCCTGAAGATGGTCGGCCGGAAGATATACCGCTGGATCCCGACAGTCTGCCCCATATTCCCGGAGCCATTCGTGCCTTACTTACCACGGTTCGCAATATCAAACTTTATCCCCCCGGAAGCACGGCCATCGTCAGCGCAACTCGGCAGCTCAAGGAAATCATAGACAAGATCTTATCGCGTGATGATCGACTCAATATCACCATTGCTGAGGACGATTTGGTGGTAAATACCGAAACAATAGACGTTACTCAGTTTAAATCCGTTGCCGAGGCATTTACGAAGTTCATGCGTCGGCTCGAACTGAGGGGGATTGCCTTTTCCCGGGACCTCAGTGAAAACGAGTTAAGGGCGATGTTGGAGGCCTTGGGGCGGACCAGCAAAAAAATGATCGATCGCGGTTTCTGGAAACGTTATGCAGCAGAACAACGATTATTTCATATCGAGTTTAATCAGGTGCGTTACACCACCGTGGCAGAAACGCTCGAAGCACCTGGAGAAAGCGAAAGTCGGCCTGAAGCTGGTAGAGTTGCACCAGCAAAGGATGCTGCCACAAGGCTTGCCGTTGACAAAGGGTTGGATGAACAGGTTTTGAACCAGATTCCCGAGGTGATCCGCTGTCTGCTCACTGCCGTAAGCAATATCAAGCTTTATCCCCCGGAGAGTACGGCAATCACCCGCTCCGTTGAGCAGGTGATTCAAGCGCTAAGAAGCATCCTTATTAAGCTCCCTGCCATCACTCTGGCGCGTGTTGGTACCAGTTCCCTTTTGATCAATGGCGAAAAGGTGGATACATCTGACTTTGAGACATTGGCTAGAGCCTTCCTTGCTCTTCTAGATTCTGTCGAACTGAGGAGCCTCACCTTTTTGGAAAATGTCTCGGCCACCGAGTTGGTCACCTTCATAGGGACGCTCGGTCACAAGCCCGCAGAGGTATCAGACAGTGGGTTCTGGATCCGCTTTGCCCGGGAGAAGAGTTTTTCCAGCATTCTTTTCAACCAGCTTCTTTACGGTATTCTCGAGGATCGCGTTGGCTATGGGCAGGTTGAAGCCCTGGAGGATTCGGTAGGACAGACTGAGCCTGATCCGACAGAGCCTCTTACAGATACACATCTGGACCCCGGAACACAGATCCCCTCCGAACCAATGGAAGAGGGAATCCCAGCGGAAGCGGTTCTGTCAGAGGGTGATGCAGTGGTGCTGACTGAGGCTTCGCTTGAATCAATGGCGGAGCAACTGCGCAAGCTTCTCCTAAAAGGAGACGAAAGCCAGTCTCGGGAGCTTATCAACCAAATCTTCCTAGACTTCGGAAGGCAGGCCCCTCATATCCGCAGAAAAGTGATTTATGTTTGTGCCAGTCTGCTGAAAGACCTCATGCTGGCGTCTCAACCCACCTGGGTGGAAGTCTTTACTGAACCGCTTTTACTAGTTTCTGCTGAAGAAAAAGACTTTGAAATCCTAAAAGAAATAGCAGCCTTACTTTCCCAGAGTGGTGCCAACCTTATCCAGTTTGGCGACTATCAGGAAGCCAGTCGAATATTTAAGCATCTGCTGGACCGCCAAAGAGAGGTGCTCGAAGACACCGATGAACAGATCCTGCCAAGTTCAACAATCTTCACTCAAGAACTCGAGCCGCAAACCAGGATGGTATTGATGCAGGATCTGCAATCGCAGGAACCATCGAGGCTGCAAAGGGTTTCCCAGCTTCTGGTTAGTCTGGGCCCAATGGCTACAGACCTTCTCATTGAGGTTATCAAGCGGGAGGACAACCTCAGGGTCAGACAGATTGCCGCTCATATTTTGAAGGAGTTGGATCCGGAAGCGGTCAAACATCTAAAGCGAGAATTGGTCCTTGAGGGTTTCGCGGAAGAGCGTGTGCGAATCCTGGACGTGATTGATAATGTAACCCAGGACGTCAAAACGGAGTTGGCTTATGCACTTGGTGATGTGAACCCCAAGGTGCGGCGAGCAGCCTTTGGTCTCTGTGAGCGCCTGAACGATGCCGAGGTAACCTCTTTGCTTCTGGACTATGCAAATCATGATGACCCGAGCACGGCGGTGGCTGCCATCAAGGCTCTAGGAAAAATCAAACCCGCAGGTGCTACCGACGCACTTGTGGCCCTACTCGACTCAGCGAAAGAAACTGAGCGTTTGATCGCCTGCTGCAGAGCTCTCGGGCAAATAGCCGATCCTGCCACCATTGAACCACTCGCCAAAATGTTGGCGCCCGGAGGCTTCCTATCGCTTCGCAAGAAAAGGAGTAACCTGGTTCGGGCAACCGCAGCCTTCGCTCTGGCCCAGATACCTGATCCCCGAGTGGCTGAAATACTGGCCCCTTACTTGGAAGATCGTGATCCGCGGGTCAGACGAATAGCCCAGGACAAGGCCGGCTAGCAAAATCCTGATGCTTTCACTGTGGGCTAGGACCGCATTTTATTGAGGACATGAACCATGCGCCAGAGGGCCGTAAGGTTTGTTCCCACTGCGAGAAGAATTAGGGCGACGATCAAAACCGCATCCTGGCCTAGCACTGCTGCTTCATTGGCTCTGGCAGTGAAATTGACCAAAGAATTCACCATCCCGGCCACACCGATAGAGATGGTTCTCTCCCCCCGCTGAAAAAGGCCCACCAGGCAAGAAACATCAAGGCCCTCTGCTCTGGCTCGAGTGTAGCTCACCATGAGCGAGCCAAAAAGGACCAGGAAAATTGTCAGGGTGATGAGAGGTGTGGCGCTGCCTTTCCGCACAAAGTAAGCCCAGATACCTATAAGAACGAAGTACTCGGAATAACGGTCCAGTACCGAATCCAGAAAAGCACCCTGCCTTTTCGCCTGGTTGAGCTCCCGGGCCAAGGCACCATCCAGGGTGTCGAACAAGCCGGAAAGGATTGTGAGTAGTCCCCCCCAGAGCGGGCTGAACACAAAAGCTATGCCCGCCCCCAGCCCGGAGAAAAGGCTGAAGAGACTCAAATGGTTCGCCTTCAGCCGAAGAAATACACAGCAAGGAACCAGATATCTCCCTAGAAAGCGGTAGTAAGCAGCTTCCAGAGCGCTTCCTTTCAGCATTCCGGTTCGCCTCCCGCAGGCCCAATCGCAGCTATACTGAGATGGTGTTCAGCCACCACCTTTCAGCGAGAGCTCGGACAGAATACCCGATAACGCTCCACGAAACGGTTGATTTACATGTGCAAGCCAAGCAGCGCTCGTCAATCCGGGGACCTGCAGCTCCTGCACCCTCATCTTCTGTGAATACGGGGATGCGATGGCTGCTTGGGCCATCCAAATAGTCGGCAAGATTCAACGGTAAGGTTTCCATCCGAGTAAAGCTGAATAATTCGTTATACTTAATATAGTAGCAAAAAGTGGTGTAATGTCGAGCGGTTTCTTTTGACAAAGGGCTGGTCTTTAGTTATGCTAAATTTGTCCGAAGGTAGGAGTATATCTCCGCACGACTTTTTCGATTATTAGTTTTTTGAGTTCCGGAACCCCCCCATGAAAAAAAACCTTTCAGCTGATTCCAGCTACCTCACAAAAGACGTAGAGGTTTTGCGTATATCCAAAGATCACAGCCGACAAACCCGCGTTGCGGTTGTGAGAGAAATTCCACTGACCATTTTCCTTAATGACCAGGAAATCGTCACCCTTCTCTGTACAGGAGCGCATGTTGAGAGCCTAGCGGTAGGTTTTCTCAAATCGGAGGGTCTGTTAGAACAACGAAAAAACCTCAAGGAAGTGGTGGTTGCCGAGGACCGTCAGGCGGTTCAGGTGTATACCAGCGAGAGGTCTGAACTGGCCGGACAGCTTTTCGGAAAGAGAACTCTCACCTCAGGTTGTGGTAAAGGTACCATCTTTTACAACGTGCTGGACTCCTTACAGAGTAAGCCTCTTGAGAACCAGCTCTCCATCAAGGCCGAGCAAGTCCGCAAACTCATGACTGACCTGCACAAACGCTCAGAGCTATATCGACTCTCACGAGGAGTTCATAACTGCGGCCTCGCCAGCGCTAAGAAAATTCTTATCTTCCGCTCCGACATCGGCCGTCACAATGCTGTAGACATGATCTTTGGTGAATGTTTCCTTGATGAAATAAAAACAGATGACAAGATCCTGGTAACTACGGGCCGTATTACCTCGGAAATTCTCATAAAGGCTGCCAAGATGCAAATTCCCATGCTGATCTCCCGCTCCGCTGCCACCAGCCTGTCGCTGGAATTGGCTCATACCCTTAATATGACTTTAATCGGTTACGTTCGCGGCGGCAGCATCCTGGCTTATACCGGAGAAGAGAATCTGATCTGCTAAGTGAAATATCAGTTAAGCCAGCTCAACCGATTATACCTATGATCTATCTGGACAATGCAGCCACATCCTTTCCCAAACCTGCGCGAGTTGTCGAGGCCATCACACAATACTGCAAAGAAATTGGGGCCAACCCTGGTCGTGCCTCTCATTCTCTAGCTCGAAAAGCCAACACCATAATTGCCCACACTCGGCGATCCCTCGCAGCGTTGCTGGAAATAGAGGATCCTTCACGTATCATCTTTACCCCCAGCGCAACGGTCGGTTTGAACCTTGCCTTCAAAGGATTGTTGAAAGCTGGGGATCACGTGCTCACCACCAGCATGGAGCACAACTCAATCTTGCGTCCTCTTCATGGTTTGGAAAAGCTGGGAATAACCCATAGCCAGATTCCCTGTAATGGACGTGGTGAACTGGATCCTGCCGATATACCCCCTCTCATCCGGCCCCATACGCAGCTCCTCGCGCTGCTTCATGGTTCAAATGTTACCGGTTCCTTGCTGCCTGTGGCTGAAGCGGGAATGATCGCTCGAGAACACGGTATACTCCTTCTGGTGGATGCGGCTCAGACAATAGGTTCCATTCCAGTTGCTCCGGTGAGTTCCCATGTGGACCTAATGGCTGGGCCGGGTCACAAGGGCTTGCTGGGGCCAATGGGCACGGGTTTTCTCTATGTACGGCCGGGTATTGAGCTGGAACCCCTCTGGGCCGGGGGCACCGGTACTCACTCTGAATCGCTGGAACAGCCTGATACCTGGCCTGAACGTTTCGAAAGTGGCACCTATAATGCTCCCGGTTTAGCTGGCCTGGCCGAGGGTATCGCCGAAACCCAAGAGTTGGGTTTGGAAGCCATCGCCACCCATGAACGCACTCTCATGGAACTCCTCTACAATGGTTTGGCCCAGATTCCTGGAATCATCCTTTACGGCCCCACTGACCGGCGAAAGTGTATCGGCACACTTTCCTTTAATGTCCAAGAAGTCGATTGTTCGGAGGTGGCTCACATTCTGGACAAGGCTTACGGTATTGCCGTGCGGGCCGGACTGCACTGCGCCCCAGCAGCGCACCGCACTATCGGCACCTTTCCCAGCGGTACAGTAAGAGTCAGTGTTGGCCCCTACAATACCGAAGAAGACATTCATACCCTAATCCGAGCTGTATCTGAAATAGTGAGTTTTCGTCGTAAATGAAGTTGTCCATTGTGGCTCACTCCGTTCGCTGCATAGCGCATAGAGCATAGCGCAAAGCGAATGACTAGTAACCAATACGCTATGCGCTCTGCGCTTAGCGCTATGCTTCTCAGACACTAGCTCACCAAGCCAAATGAGCAACAAAGTTCGTAGAAAATTACTGCTGTGGTCCGGAAAAATAAGAAAGTCCTTCCAGGCCCAAGTCCAGGAGTTGGACCCTGACCAGTTCCCCCTGCTCCAACCGCTCTCTTCCGGGGGGAACCTTTAGCAAACCGTTGGCCGTCAACATCTCTGTTAATATACCTCTGGTTCCCGAGCGCAGGGATTCCACCTGCGGACCTTCAGGTCCGAAAATCAGACGACAGAAGAGAAACGAGAGAATCTTTCCCTTTACTTGGATTGTTCCACTCAATCTGGCGGAGATCTCGGGCAGCAAGGCCGGGGAGAGCCCGAGCATTCGAAACAATGCTGGACGCACCAGTTGTTCGAAGGCAACATAGGTTGCGGTGGGCCTTCCAGGGAGACCAAAGAAGAGGGTTCCGCCCAACTTGGCGAACAGTGTCTGCTTTCCCGGTGTCATGGCGATCCCACGAAAGCACAGATCACCATTCAAGGTGGTAATGGCGGCGGACACCAGGTCTTTATCTCCTTTGCCGGTGCCACCAGTAGTCACCACCACGTCTGCTTTCATCCCCCGCTGGATGTAATGGACTAGATTGTCCAAATTATCTCCGGCAATATCCAGGGATATGGTTCTGCCCCCGCAACGTTTCACCAGGTGTGCCACCGTATGAAGGTTGCTGGCAAACGTCTGCCCTGGATCTAACCTCGTACCCACTTCCACCAATTCGGTACCAGTGGCCAATACTGCAACCTCCGGTTTTTTACGCGCTGTCACCATGGTATGACCCAGGGCTGCCAGTATCGTCAGTTCATTGGCCCGCAGAACAGCGCCGCTGGAAAAAAGTTGTTGATTTTGGTGAAACTCTGCTCCCGCAGGAACAATGTAGTCCCCTTGCGCCACGGGCGTCGTTATTCGTATTCCCTCAGAAACACCTTCAGTCATTTCCATGGGTACCACTGCATCTGCACCCAAAGGAAGTGGGGCACCCGTCATAACTTTCAGCGCTTCTCCCCGGTTCAGTTTATGATGGCTATTGTCGCCGGCACTAACCGCCCCCACCACAGGCAGAACAACACCCTTTTGCGGAGTAGCAAACTCCACATCTATACTCTGCACCCCATAACCATCCATGGCTGCCAGGGGAATGGAAGGTTCATCTTTAGACGCACGGACATCTTCTGCCAGTACCCTGCCACTGGCATCGCTTAGCTGCACTGCCTCGGTAGCAAGAGGTGACACTGCCGCCAGAATAAGACTCTGTGCCTCTTCCAGCGATATTAGTTTGTTCACGTTCACCGCCATTTCACCTCTTTTTTCAGCAAGCAGCGAGAAAATAATACTAGGCACTAGGGAGTAGGCACTAGGCACTACAACGAATTATCTGGAAATAGTCTCTTGGTGCCTAGTTCCTAGTGCTTAGTGCCCAGTTGAAATGACTGCTTGCTGCCCGCTGCATGCTGGATGCTCCCTGCTGCTAGCTGTCAGCTGAACTCTCCCGGTACTTCTCCAGCAGTTCCTTGGCCTTGTCCATATCATCGAGAGTATTGATATTAAAAAACGAAATTCCCGCTGGATCAAGCTGTCCAATTTCTTCCTCACTTAACCGATAAACCTTCACCGCAGAGAAAAAACTGATAACCTGTAGATTCTGCTGATCCAGCATCTTTTTCATGTGCGGCAGGCAGCGGGACGAATAGATGGCGTGAAGGGGCTCTAGACCGGCTTCCTTTTGCGGAACGACAATATCATGATCACGGGCCAATTGCACCATGTGTTCTACTAGGGCTGGCTGCACAAAGGGCATATCGCAGGCCGTGACGAACACGCTTTCACCTTGGGCAAAGAGGAGGCCCGTATAGATTCCGCCCAAGGGTCCCTGTCCAGGAATGACATCTCGGACAACTGTCACATCCAAGTGGAGGTAGAGTTCTGGCTCATTGGTGATAACAAGAACCTCTGGGAACAACGACTGAATTGTCCTCACCTGCCGGTCGATGAGGCGCTCACCTTGGAACACTTCCAGGGCCTTGTTACGGCCATAACGGCGGCTCTTGCCTCCTACCAGCACTACGCCAACTATACCAGCCACTGTATCCTCAGTTTTAACCTCCAATTGAGCAATCGCGCTCAATTGGAGGTTAATGGTTATTAGTAATAACGGATAACATATAACCGATTATTGAGTTCTAACTCGATTAGGCCTCAATCTCTTTTCAGCCGGATCGATATGTCAACCCGGGCAGGATTCTCGTATCCCCTTAATGAAGAGATCATTCCGAGAATACCGCCCATGACAAATTCTTTGACAAAAGATTTCATTGGTAACTTCTTACCATCCAGCCTGAGTACGATGTTGGGTCCTTTTTTCCGGCCCATGAAACGCTCCTCGATGAAATCCGCCACACCCGCTATATTCTCCAAGTCAAAGCTGGGGATCTCCAACGGTACGGAGAAATCGCTTACCACAGCAATGAGGCGATCGGCTTGGCTGCAAAGAGGCTCTGATTGCAGTTCTTTTCGGCAAATCTCGATCTTGGCTTTATTTCCACTTTTGTAACCTTCGGTGAACACCAGATCCTCATCCGAAAAGTAGGAGGCAATAATGGTATCCAGATCAAGTTCCTTTTCGATCTTTTTCATTAAAGCAAAACGTGAGGGTGAACCGATGGCCACCGTCTGAGCTCCAGCCTCCCGGTGCCGCCAAGAGTCTTTCCCTTCCTGGTCAATTTCAAAATGATCATGAGCGTCGTGCTTGATCGTACCCACCCGGTATCCACGGCGACTCATCTCGGGAATGAGTTTCTCCAAAAAAGTGGTTTTTCCCACTTTCGATCTGCCTACAATTGACAGCACTACCGGCATAGCCTGCTCCCTCCGTCCTCATTTCTTGTAAGGCAAAATCGCCAAATAAAAATTCCTCCTACTACGATGGTTGACCGATTTCACCCTCTTGTGATACTGCTACTGGGGCCAAAAACAATTTAGAACTTTCACCACCCTGTGGTCATTAAAACGCTGCCTTTGGGCAGTACCTAAGAGTATGTTGCCATACCCCAAGATAAACCCCAACTTGATCGAGATCGGTCCGTTCAAACTGCGCTGGTACGGACTGATGTACGTGCTCGG
>JASFEM010000046.1:0-22791 GCA_050124835.1 Syntrophobacterales bacterium
TAAGTAACAACCATAAATGCTTGGTCACGAAAACGAGGTTTTTTTAGCTGTTGACACATGAACTGTCCTCTTGGATAAAAAAACCCCCGCGGAGGAGGTGTTGGGGCTGCTTTGAACCCGGCTTAATCAGGTGGGATCCCTGTTGGTCCTTTAGGCGCTTCGAGCCAGTCGATGCGGCACACCGTTCCAAGGAAGGGTCCCCGTTTGTAAGTGTTGATTCAAAAAGGAGCTACCAATCATCAATACCGCAGGGGAACCGAATCAAAATAAAGCACAAGTTAAACTACCTTAGGCTTGCTTTTAACTGTACTCTTTCATCAAGACACAGTCAAGCACTATAGCTTAATAACGGTTGTCCCACGTCAAATAAGAAGCGGGGTCACTTCCCCCGCAACTGTTCTCTAAGCAATGAATAGGCCGTACCGGTAGCTGCTGGGAGGCGTTTCTCTGAGCAGTCCGCTCAAGATGGACCCACTATTTTTTCTGCCATTCGCCACACCATTCATGGCCGTAGGTGGTCGGCCACATTGCAATAGAATAGAGTTTTCTCTCAATAGATTCATCTTCACGAATGTCCACCCCAACATAACCGGAGCCCCAAGGTCTAGGGGCATAGCGACGACAATTACCAGCGAGCTTTTCTGCTTGAGCTTCAGGTCTCCTCCAAAACCTACAATTTTCGCACTGCTCTTTCACGGCTCATCCTCCTTTAACCCACCAGAGATACTGAAATTAAGACTAATAAGAAAGCGGCCATTCTTTACATGTCCCCCTCCTTCTTTGGGATTACCAGCGGCTGGAGCCGAGAGGTGAAAAAGTGAAGTGAAAATCACCAGAAAATGCACTATAGCAGGAAGGGTAAGCTATTTCCAGATTAAGGGTAGCAGACGGTTTATGTCAACAGGAAAAGCGGTTATCTTGATTTGAAATCGGGAACGACAGAACCAGGACTAGGATACGAATAAGATGTTGTTGTTTGGACAACGCCTCCATTCCCCGGCGGCAGATTTCTTTGGCATATTCTGTCCAGATTTCCTCACCCCAATAGCGGAAAAAACTGGTTTGTGACAGCAGGAGATATAATACCAAAAGCACTCACGACTCGATCTAAATTAACTCATCTTAATTCCCCACGTTCACGGTTTTGGTCTTGAACGCTTTTGCTGTCTTCTGCTTTGCACCGAGAGAAGAAGTCCGAAATGTAGAAAAAAAGAAGATTACCAATCTTTCGCGATAGATATATGAAAGGTTGTCCATCTGCCCTTTCTGGGCTCCGCCCACACCCTGCCCCCATGGCGTTCTGCTATTTCGGCCACTATGGCCAATCCGAGGCCAACACCTTCAACCGCTCTATATGTCTCACCTCTTCGAAAGGCCGCAAAAATCCTTTCATAATCTCCTTCTCTGATGCCAGCACCATCGTCACTTACGGAAAGAGTGTGGAATTCTTCAGATTTTTTATAGCCGATTCTAATCTCGCTTAAGTCTTCACCGCCGTATTTTAATGCATTATCCACAAAATTCCTAAAAACCCTAAGGATAGACAGCTTATCTGCCTTGATCTCGACCATGGCCTCGGGTTCCAACCACTTTATTTGACGAACAACCAGCCGAGGAGAGAACTCTTCTCTAACCAGCTGCAGAATATCTTTTATGTTTATTTTCTCAATCTTTAAAGGTGATTCCTTCGTCGCGATGTAGACATTGATCTTTTCAATGAGCGCCGCAACATGCACGGAAGCCTTTAAGATTTGATCACAGTAGCTCTTACCCCTATCATCAAGAGCATCCTTGTAGTGCTTGTGAAGAAGCTCTGTCAGTCCATAGATCCCTATAGCCGGACTCTTAAGATCGTGCATAACCGAATAAGCGAAAAACTTTAATTCTTCAGAGCTCTGTCGCAGTGCTTGCTGCGCTCGCTTGCGCTCGGTCACATCTTCAATGGCCATGAGAATCAAATGGGTCTCGTCGATCTCCCTGTATATCCGTCGAGCGTTCAGGTGCATTGATCGTCGCCCGATTATCTTGAATTCGTGCTCCACCTCGAAGTTGTCGAAGGTTGTGTCCGTCGGGAGGATCTCTTCCAGCAGTTCTCGCAGCTTGGGGATGTTCCACTCTCGGTTGCCCAGGTCATATAATAGCTGTCCCTCGGTCTCCCCAGGTTTCACTTTGAACGTCTCGTAGAAGGAACGATTGGCCGAAATTACCCTCAGGTCCGCATCAAGCACCACCAGACCCTCACGAACCGTATCCACTATGCTCTCAGCGTATTCACGAGTCTCCTGCTCTGACCGCTTGTGCTCGGCTTCCAGTGCTTCCAATTCGGCAATCCGCTGACGCAACTCCACCAATTCATTTATGAATTGCTCTTTTGTCTTATCTTCGTCTTTCACCTCGATCGCCTCGCAAGATGTTACGTAATCCTCCTTGGCTATTTTCGCTTTAATCCCAACAAGATTGACTCGCTGATTTCCGCTTACCCAAAGATAGAGATGACCTTGTGAAGGATTGGGGGAGAGCTAGTCGTAAAGCTGATCTCTCGGTAGCCTCTATTTCTCATGCTTATCGATATAGTAGATAGTAGCGCCCACTGGTGCGAAGGAGAGAAAAAGGATGTTCAATACAGGAATCAGGAAAAGAAGCCCGAAACCTAGGTGAAACAGGAGGCTCTTTAGCAAGAGTTTGAAACGCTGCTTAAAGGGATAAAGCCTTCTTGCAGGTACAAGATCCGTATTATCCCACGCGAGAAAAATCACCACAATAACCGATGAGAGGATCGCCACCACCGGACCCAGTGGCGTAAGCCAGCCCAGAACCATGATAAGAAGGGTTAACAAAACGGGTACGATCGTTCTTGGTATTTCCTGTTTGACAAGATAGACAAATTGCCGCAACACGGCCACTTTTTCTGGTTCGTTTACCTCGCCCACCACGATGCGTTCAGTAACTCGCGACATGTAATCCATGATGACCACACTGAAGAGTATTTGAGAGACAAGATATGAAAGTATTGCCGACAGCCCTACAAGTAATAAGGAAAGCAACCAGGAAAGGACGTACCACACCCAACGAATCCATTGACTTGCAGGCTCAGCCCAAACCAGATTCATGATCTCCTCATGGTAAACAAGGATTAGGCTAGCAGCAAGAATGGTGATTATGACCACGGCGGCAAACCGAATAAGTCCCAACATAAGAAGTTTGGGGGTCTTTATGCCCAGCCGTAGACCACGCAAGTTATAAGTAATTCCGCTAAAGAAATTCATCGCTCAGATAATAACCAGCCTTTCTTAGTCTTATTTTCAGATTTGCTCATTTTTACTTGCTAAGCCCGACTTTGGCAAGGCAAACAAAAAAAGGACATCTTGCCTTGTTTAGACGAGATGCCCTTGATAAGCGTGTTACCGCCAACTAGATCTTGGTGACATTCACGGCAGAAGGACCTTTTTGGCCCTGCTCCACGTTAAAAGTCACACTGTCTCCATCATTGAGAGATTTGAAACCGGTTGCGTTGATCCCTGAGTGGTGAACGAATACATCCGGGCCATCTTCCTGCTCAATGAAGCCGTAGCCCTTGTGGTTATCAAACCACTTCACAATTCCATTGGTCATAGTGACACCCTCCTTTCAAAGAAATTCTCAAGGTTCCAAACTCGGGGTTGCCACTTTTGACAAATGGATCTTCCCTCAGAACGAAACCGGGCCGCCAACAAAGACGGCCCTTTATTGATTGAATGGATGATACCCACTTCCTTGACGCAAGTCAAGTCATTTATGATTATTATTTCCCGGAGGTAATAGTATAAAGAGATTAGTATAATATTATTACCAACTTTTTTTTGGTAATTTGACTAGAATAATTTCTTTTAAGCTAATAAAATTAATAAGTATGAAATAAATTTGAGAGCATAATTGTAACTTCAAACGACTATAATATCTCATTAAGCTCAAATTTAAAGTTGAGCTCCGCTTCTATAAGTTGATCGTTTCCATCAAATATTACATATTCTTGAAAAATATATTGAAAAAACGTCAAGGCGTCACACGTATAAAAATGCCCCCACTGCCCAGGGGTAGTGGGGGCAAAGCCTGAGGGAGTAGGATGATGCAGACTAACTGAATCTCCTACCCTGTGAGCCATTGGTATTTTACCACAAGCGAACCGAAAAACCATCATTTTCTGGGTTAATCGGCTAGATTTGAGGGGAAAGTGGAGGTGAAGTGAGAACGCATATCAGCAGGTTATAGTGGCCTTCTCTGATCAATGTAAGCAAATGAAGGTTAGACGTTCTCGTAGATACCCTTTGGCTGTAGTTCCTGTGATTCGAGGTTTTTCTCGAGTGCCAGATACCGTCTGATGTCAAAGCAGAGATCGCATTTGGACAGGTAATCTTTCGAGGGCTGGAAACCGTAGTCAGTTGTTGCGATATCAAACAAACCAGCAATGCCCTCACCATATAGGGTGGTCAACAGAGGATAATCCTTCGGTGAGAGGTTGCTTCCGAGATCATCGCACCGGATGGCAAGACCGGAACAGAGCCCCGGAATATAGTTGCCGTACAAGTCGAGGTGAAAATGGCTCACATCAAGTAGCTCCTTGCAGCCTCCCTTGTTTGCGGAGATGATGTCACGAGAATTTTTTGTGCCGTAAACCTCTGCAAAGGTTTTAAGTGCCCTGCCTCCGAAATGGATCCAGTAACGTGATGGAAGCCTGGAGAGATAATTCCCCCCATATTTGTCTTCATACTCTGAAAGTGCGTGAGTAGCACGGTCGTCGAAAGCATCGATTTCAGAATAAAACTCGGATATCCAGGGGAAGATATTTATGCCTGTCTCCCTGCATGCCTCTATTACCCCTTTTACTCTATAGAAAGGTATATGTTCATTGTGAAATGGGCTCATGGATATCAGGAGGGTGGAGAGCCCGGATTCTTTAAGAGATGAGAGGATTTCGATTGCAGAGCCTTTTCCATTGAACCAGGAGGAATTGGTCTCCACATATTCTAGATGAACTCCATGGGAGCGAACCACTTCGACAACCATTTTCAACCCATCCGGGTTTAGGAAAGGTTCGCCGCCCCCCACATGAATCGAGTTGCAGCCGAGACTCTTGATCTTTTGCAGAATCTTGCCCAGAGTCTCCCGGTCTATGTAATCTTTTTTCCATCGCGGGCTGCAGCCATACAGGCAGTGACCGCAGGCAGAGGTGCAATAGTAATTGGTTATGACACCACCAGAACTCAACCGTTTAATCACAAAATCTCTTTGTCGCCTAAACAACCGCTCTTCTCAAGATGTTATTGGTCTCGCAACGTCTCAGCGTCCCCTGTCTTTCACAGCTGCTGGCTGCCCGCTGCCAGCTTCTTGGTGCCTAGTCCTTAGTGCCTAGTGCTTAGTGTTCTTCCTGCCTGCTGCCCGCTACCTGCTGCCAGCTTGACCTCGCGCTAAGCGAGATCAAGTCCCCACTTCTTCAGGCACGCCACTCCCCCCTGTAGGTTACAAGTATTGGTTATATCCATCTCGTCCAATGTCACCTGGGCCTCGTAAGAGCGCACGCCGGTGTTACAAATCAACACGAGTTTCTTGTCTTTGGGCACTTCCGCCATCCTGGCACGGAGCTCATCCTGGGGTATGCTTTTCCAATGATCTGGATATTTGTTTACAAATGGCTCGGCATTACCCCATCCTCTGCAATCCAAGAAGACCACATCCCCCTTGTCTCTCTGCTTCCAGAGCGTATCGAATTCGTCAACATCTAAAATCCTGTTCTTACCGGCCAGAGTATTCTCTGCTGTGTTTCCAAGAGCATTCAGAATATCCATTGCCGCTGAAAATGGAGGAGAATAAGCCAACTCCAGATTGCCGATGTCTTCTGCTGTGGGATTGTACTTCAGAATTGAGGCCACGGCATTTATTCGGCCTACCGTGCCATCGCCCATAGGACCGACGCCCTGAATCCCCAGAACCCTTCCAGTGTTCCTCTCTACCACAAGCTCCAGAGTCATTAAATCCTTCTCGGGGTAGAAGTGGGCTCGATCGAACTGAATCACCAGGACACTAATTGCATCAAACCCTTCCCGCCGTGCCACGTCAATACTCAAGCCAGCGGCAGCAACGGACAGGTCAAACACTTTGACAACAAAACTGCCCACCGCACCGGGAAATTCCGCATTTCCACCGGCCAGATTTGTTCCGATGATGCGTCCCTGTCGGTTGGCCATGGAGCCCAGGGGGTAGTAGCCCGGTTTGCCGGTTATCAGATTGGTCACTTCCACACAATCACCACCGGCATATATGTCCGGGTCGGAAGTCTGCATTTTGCTGTTCACCACTATGCCGCCCCTGGGAGAAATCTCCAGACCGGCATCCCTTGCCAGACCAGAGTTTGGTT
This sequence comes from Syntrophobacterales bacterium, assembly GCA_050124835.1. GTDB lineage: Bacteria > Desulfobacterota > Syntrophobacteria > BM002 > BM002 > BM002. Next base: position 6,392 of record JASFEM010000046.1, read on the forward strand.
CGGCGCCCACGGCGACAATGACCAGATCCGCGTCAATGGTTCCCCTGCTGGTAACGGCCCGCTCAACTTTTCCATTACCTTCAAGACGCTCAACCCTCTCCTCCAGATGAAAATCGACTTCCTTTTCTTCCATGTGATGTTTGACAATCTGGGCCATGTTGCGACTGATTAGGCCGGGTAGCAGCTGGTCGGTGATCTCCACCACAGTAGTCTCTATCCCCCACATATCGGTCAGAGCCTCAGCCATCTCCAGACCGATAAACCCACCGCCTATGATAAGTGCTTTCTCCACCTGACCGCTGGCAATTCTATCCTTGATAGCAATCGCCGCATTCATATTATTTACAGCTAAAACCCCATCCAGTTGGAAACCGGGTATGTCCAAACGCTTGGGGCGGCTGCCGGTGGCAAGCACCAGTTTATCGTAGGGAAGCTCTTTTTGTTCGTCGGTCAAAAGGTTATGGACGAGAACGCGCTTTTTCTTTCGATCTATGCTCAACGCCTCGGTCTTGGTCAAAACTTCGATATCTTTGGCTTCCCGAAAAAACTTCTTGTCCCGAAGCATGTGAAAGCTTGTTTCCTGGAGTTGGGCCGGGTCACTCACATCACCGGAGATAAAGTAGGGAATACCGCATCCTCCGTAGGATATAAGGTCATCTTTGTCCACCATCACCACTTTGGCATCTGGCATCAGCCTCTTGAACCGACAAGCAGCCTTTGGTCCAAGAGCAACAGCACCGATTACGACAACATTTTGTGGCATTCTAAATTCCTCCCAGCGTCATTTGAAAATTAGCTTTTCTTTATAGGACAGTTCTGCGGTGGATTTCAATGGCTTCCTTTCGCGTGCTACAACTTTCTCGACCTGCTCGGATCATTATTTTAACTCACCCTGCATAAACGGCAATCGATTGGTATGGATCTTGCTCTGAACTGCAGAGGAAAAAGCAGAACCATTTGGCTGACGGGGCGGATCAAGCCAACACTTGGGGAACGGATACAGCCAGTATGGTCTGCGCAGAATAGTTGATCGATCATTTCTAGCATCGCTTGGAGACCATGTTTAGACACGCTTTATTCGAACAAAACGTTTTAGCGTTGAGTTGTATATGCTCCCGTATGAAAAAAGACACTATGCCATATCAAGCTTTTTCTTTGGCGCCCTTTTTGCCACTAGATAATGGCCTTGGAGGCCAATCGGTATTGGAAGAATACCGGTAAAACCAGAGGAGGTTTCCATGTCCTTGACAAAATTGCTCATTATCTGGCCGGGATCCCCAGTCCTCTCCATGCTCATATGGATTGTGGTGCTGGTGGTTTTGCTTTACCTTGCGCGCACCCCAGCGCATAAAGCAATCTATTCTCTAAGCCGCGTTATTCGTAACGCCTTCCGCTTGATGTCCAAGTCGGTGCTTCTCGCTGAAGAGAAACTGGTGCAGCGCAATAAGGAGGTTCTGCTCACAGCCGGGATGGAATCAGTGGAGCGTTTGATTGAGCGGGAGTTTCATCGTGTCAATGCGGTGGTAAAGCGTGACCTGAGTGGCTATCCCTCGCTCCATCAAGCTCTGTCGGATCAAACCACACGCATAGATGAGGATTACCGGGAGAGCTCTGAGGTACCGCCACCTCCACCCGGGTGGGTAAAAGCAGTGGAGGCGGTGGCAAATCTTCCTTCCCAGGACTCTACGGTGGCGAATATCTTGAATGAAATCCACAAAACGACCGTGTCCCAGTATAAGAGTGCAATGGAAGAATACCGGAAGTCAATGGCAGTACGTCACACTCTATTGAAAAAAATGATGCCCTATTGGCGAAAGCTCTCACAAACGCTAGAGCATGTTGGCAAAACAATCACGGGATTACATGAACGTGCTAACGTAATCGACAACCGGATGAAAGAATATGAAGACATCAGAGCCCATTCAGACAAGTCGGCACGCATGCTAACGGCTTCATCCCTCACTCAGTTTTTCATCTCCGCCCTGGTGCTACTCATCGCAATAGGGGGTGCAGTGATCAACTTCAACCTTATCGCCCTCCCCATGTCGGAAATGGTGGGAGGCGGCAGCTATATCGGCAGTTTCAAGACCTCCAATGTTGCCGCTATGGTCATTATTCTGGTGGAAGTCGCCATGGGCCTTTACTTGATGGAATCTTTGCGCATCACCAGATTGTTTCCAATCATAGGGCAAATGGACGACAAGATGCGTACTCGGATGATTTGGATCACCTTCAGCATCCTGTTGATCCTCGCAAGTGTTGAGGCGGCTCTGGCTTACATGCGGGACCAGATCGCTTCTGACATGCAGGCCTTGAGACAATCCCTCGCCGCTGTAGAATCAACAGCCGGAGTGGTAAACAGTTGGATACCCACAGTGGGGCAGATGGTAATGGGATTTGTTCTGCCTTTTGCCCTGACATTCGTGGCCATACCTCTTGAGTCGTTTGTCCAATCTTCTCGAACCGTAATAGGGGTTGTGGGTGCGGGCATGTTGCGCTGGCTTGCCTTCGTTCTCCGTTTGCTAGGAAATATTGGTCACTATCTGGGAGAGTTGTTGGTGAATCTCTACGATCTGTTTATTTTTCCGCCGCTGTGGGTGGAAAATCTAATTAGGGACAAAAGACATCAACCGGACATTATCGTAGAGGAGGAAATATAGCGATGAAAAAACTTCTGACTCTAATCCTTTTCGCTTCGATGCTGCTGTGGGGCTGTGCTGATACCACCACCCACACCCGGGGCGTCTACATGCTTTTGGACACTTCGGGAACCTACAAAAAGGAGCTCAAACGAGCAGAGGCGATTATCAACTATCTGCTTGGGACATTACAGCCAGGGGACACGCTGGCGGTCGCACGCATTGACAGTGGCAGCTTCAGTGAAAAAGACATTGTAGCCAAAATGACATTTGACCAACGTCCGTCGGTCGCCAACCAACAGAAGCGGCTTTTCAAAGAAAAAGTGGACGAGTTTGTCACCACTGCAAAGGGCAGTGCTTTCACCGACATCACCGGCGGGGTTTTGCAGTCTGTGGAATATCTGAATGAGTCCGGGGCGGGGAAGAAATACATCCTCATTTTCTCCGATCTCAAGGAAGAGCTGGTCAAAGGGCACGTCAGGAACTTCCCCATTCAGGTGGATGGCTGCAATGTAGTCGCACTGAATGTCACGAAACTGCGCAGTGACAACGTTGATCCCCGGGAGTACTACAAGCGCGTTACGGACTGGCAAGCGCGTGTTGAGGCGGGAGGCGGCAGCTGGCGAGTGGTCAACGATTTGGAGCGACTTGATTCCATATTGGAAAGCTAAGCTAAAACCAGAGAAGCGGCTCTTCTGGTTTCTGCGAAGCTGAGTGACGAAATTGGGCACTATTGGCCTTAAAGCGGTCCTATGGAATAAAAGAGGTTAGGTATCATTAAATGTAACTTAATGATTTTACAACATATCCTTAATTTACAACTTTGGCACATCGTTTGCTCTTACCAACCGTTGAAGTTTTTAGACGCGGCTCCGCAATAAGATCTTTCAGATCTAGCGAGCGAGAAGGTAGCAATGAGAAAAAACTTCAATAAGTTGGTTCGAGCTCTCGCCATCGGGCTCACCCTAATATTACCCCTCACTGGCTGTGCCGCCGCAGTAGGTGTCTTAGGAGCGGTAGGATCCGGCTTTGTCTCCGGCGCAGAATACGTCGTGGCAAGACCCGTTTCTAAGACCGCCTCTTACGACTTTGACCGGGTCAAGAAGGCTCTCTTGGTTGCCCTCTGCAAAATGCAAATCCCGGTGGAAAAGGTCCGCGAAATCGACCACGGTGAAGAGATCATCGCCGGGACAGACGATATAGAAATCGAGATAGAACTAAAAGAGATCACCTCGAACGTGACGCGGATTAAGATCAAGGCAGGAGGAGATTTCGTAAAACGGGATAGTGCGACGGCCCAGGAAATAGTCCGGCAAACCACGGAAATAGCGGAAACACTTGTCACTTAGTGAGCCTGCTGGAATGCTTCACTTATTGCTTTGCTTGACGACCAGATGGGCTGCAACCCACCCTTGCTTCTTCAGGTGAGGTATCCATATTTGATACCAGCCCTTTTTCTCATCCAATAACCGGAATTCCTGACCCCGCTCTGCTTGGAAGAAAATCGGCGCCTGCAGTGTGGCCGCCTCCCTAATATTTACCTGTTTCTTGACAATCTTTAGCGTACTAAGATGTTCGATTGGGACATCCGCCTGGTCCGCGCTCTCTTTCTGGGATACATATACCATGTACTTACGAACCCAACCCGAGATCCTGAGTCTCGGGATCCACACCCGAAGCCAGTCCCCAGACCCATCGAGCCGTTTGACATTTTCCTCTTTTACCAAAGGGCCGAAGAAGGGCGAGTCCATACTGGGCCGCAAGAAGACATAACACTCATCAACTCGGACCACCAGGGTAACAAGTAAATTCGCCGGTATCTGTTCTGACGTACTTTCTTTTCGCGCTTCACCCGAGTTCTCCTCTTCACTTTTTTCCCCTTGACCGCTAACGCCGGCCGCAGTGACAAACACCACCAAGGTGCATATCAGTATAGATCTTATGATTGAATGCATCAGTCTAACGCTCCTCAAAATCAGTGCCAGCCAGCGATCAAATAGACTCGAGCTGTATGTCTTTGGAGTACTTTCCCATACAGATAAAATGGGGGTTACGCAGATCTCGCTTATTATAATCGAGAGACTTTCTTTCTGCCACCCGGATAACTTTTCCACCACTCTGCTCCACCACACAATGGCCCGCCGCAGTATCCCATTCCATTGTTGGACTCAATCGCGGGTAGATGTCTGCTCTACCTTCGGCCACAAGGCAAAATTTCAAGGCACTACCAGCGGGAGTAAATTCCACTTTTTCATATCTCTGCTCAACGTTGTGAACGAAATCAGTGAGAGCCGTTGTGGCGTGCGAACGACTGCCAACCAGCACGACCTTGTCCCTGGAACTCTTAGGGGGCTGATGGATTGGTAGTCTTATCGCCGCTTCAAGCAGAGCATCCAGCAACACCTCATCATGCTGTGGTTGCCCTTGTTCACCGATAAGTTGCTCAACCGCCTCAAGGTCCTCCAACTTGTAAGAACCGATCCCCTCTGCCGCGAAGTAGAGTGATCCAAGGGCCGGGAGAAAAACAACGCCGAGAACCGGTCTGTTCTTTCTTATCAGCGCGATGTTCACCGAGAATTCATCGCGTCCTTTGATAAATTCCTTGGTGCCGTCAAGGGGATCCACCAGCCAGAAATAATCCCATCTTTTTCTTTCTTCGTATGGCGTTTGTTTTCCTTCCTCGCTGAGTATGGGAAAATGACCAGGGGCCTCCGTGGTCAGATGATCCCATACGGCCCGGTGGGCACTTTCGTCAGCCAGCGTCAGGGGTGTGTCGTCATCTTTGTATGAGACATCGAAATCGGACTGATAGAATTGGAGTATAGCTTCTCCAGCCCTGCTGGCCGCCACCAGCGTAGGAGCCAGGTATTGTCGCAGTTGAGAACGTGACATTTTTCGACCTTATCTCCGTTCAAAACAGAAATTCGTGCAGCAACCTTGCAATGGAAGCCCCCCATAACAAAAATCAACCCTACCGGAGGTGAAAATATTTGGCAAGAAAAAGGTCTCAAACCTGGTAAGATCCGCGCCTAAAGGAGATAGATTGACATGTCGTGCTTACTGTTGAAAAATAGCCATGCTTAGAGAAACAAAGAATCCGGACCCACAGGACCAAATATTCTTTGCTCAAATAACTGGAGGATCGCTGTGCAGGAGAGAATCCGAGAGGCTGCAAACATCATTTGTCAGTCAAGACAAACCTTGGCTCTGACTGGCGCGGGGATTTCAGTGGAGTCGGGGATTCCTGACTTCCGCAGTCCCGGTGGCTTGTGGGAAAAATTCGATCCCATGGAATTTGGCACGATTCAAGCCTTTCGCGCTGATCCCGAAAAAATTTGGACCATGCTCGAGGACGTCTCTGTTTTGCTTCGGCGCGCCCGTCCCAATCCTGCCCACACAGGACTCGGTCGACTTCAAGAGATAGGATTACTGCATACAATCATCACCCAGAACATCGACAGCTTGCACCAGGAAGGCGGTGCCACACGCGTAATCGAATACCACGGCAATACCAAAACCCTCTCATGCCTCTGGTGTAAGAAGCGCTATGGCGCTGATGAACTGGAAGGGGAGGTGCCCCCGAAATGCACCTGCGGCAAAATTCTTAAACCCGACGTCGTTTTCTTTGGAGAATCTATTCCTCTCAGGGCCTTGCAGGAATCCTACGCCTTAGCCTCCTCATGCCAAGCACTCCTCGTATTGGGTACCTCGGCTGAGGTAACGCCCGCGAATACCATCCCGCAGACGGCGAAAGCGGCCGGGGCAGCGGTTATTGAAATAAATGTGGCTCCTACCGTACTAACTAATTGGTTGACGGACATCTTCCTCCAAGGCAGTGCCAGCAAGGTGGTCAGCCAACTGGTACAAGAGGTTGATAGTCTGATCGAGTAGGAGACAGGAGCTAGAATTTGGTAGTTAGGAGAGACCATAGCAAGATTAGAATAATGGACTGATGAGCAGGGTTGATTGAAGATTTTAGATTAGATTGCAGATTTTTCTGAACGACAAGCGGAGATTAACGGGGGGAGAAAAAAAGACTCTTGACCTCTTGATCGACTGGCGTCGGCCTGCCATGGATGGTGGGTTAGTGACGCGAAATGAGTTCTTGTTTCTCCTTTTCAGTGATAAAGCCTTTCTGAGTCAAAATGTTTAGACCCATTTCTCTTTCCTTGACAGGTAGATTGAGAACATCGCCGAGCACCTTGTCGATACCCTGTTCTCGCACCAAATCTTCGTCGTAAAGCATCTTGAGTGTGTAATAGCGGATCAGACTCCGGTAACTTTCCTCCAGATCGATAAATTTGATACCGGAAAAATGGAGCGGGTCGTCCGTATCCCCAATCTGACGATCAAAACGATACCAGACTACCTCTCCGGCGAGTTGGACGGAATTGAGCGTATCAGGGACTATGAATTCCGCTGTGACCATTTCTTTGGCGAATAATGGATCGTCTGTCTTGACACAAATTCCTTCGGTACTCAGGTTGATCACCTTGCCTTTCAGGGTGCTTCCATCCTTCAAGTCAAGCCGAACGTCCAGATAGACCGGAATACGCAGGCACTTTCTTCTAGCTCGCCCTGTGTCCATCCATTTCCCCTTTAACGACTGATTCTCGGTGTTAGCTAATATAGTGACAAGTCAAGAGACGAATCTGAATGTGCGCCATGGAATAGAAAGTACTGTACTCTTTTATACTACATTTGAAAGGAAGCGATGTAAATCCCAAAAACCCCCGTTCAGCCTCTAGAACATAACGTATTCCCACTGGCCGTTGAGCAGGTCAATGAATAGTATTCTGTCTTCTCTGTGCTTCTTACCCATGAGCAGCTTGATGCCCTCGGCTACCATAAGAGTGGCGACAAATGCGGGCGTGAAGGGAGGATTTCCCAAATCTCTCTCGATGCCCTCCTGTCTTTCTCCGTAGATATGGCTCAGTATCTGACTTCCCGGCCAAACCGTAGCCACTTGCCCGTACCAGCCTCCGATTGCACCGTGGACCAGGGGAATGGCGAAACGCTTCCCCATCTCCTGGAGATGCAGTTTGGCGGGAATCGTGTCCAGGCAGTCGAAAATCAGCCCCACACCCTCATAAGCCGCGTCCTCCAGATCTTCCACCTTACAGGCAAAAGGACTGAATTCCACCGCATCATTTATTTCGGCGACTCTATTCTTTACCACCTCTGTTTTTCTGAGACCGATCGAGTTGAGGTCAGCGTGCAGCTGGCGATTAAGATTCGTCTGCTCGAAATGGTCTGCATCCACACCAATCACAATGCCGGTACCGCAGCGAACGAGTTGTTCGACAACATAGCCACCCAGACCTCCCAGACCTGCGACGAGAACCTTCGACCGCAACAGCCGTTTCTGGCCTTCACAGCCAAAGGTGCCCTCGTTCTGCTCGTACCGCTTGGGGAGAATGTCCAAGTCGCACGCTAGTGACTCGGCAATCCTCTTAGGGATGCCCTGTTCCACCACCAGCTCATCGATTGCTGTCTCTATATCTCCAGTGGCTTCAACCAGTTGCTTTAGGATCTTGGACAGGTGTTCATAGTCGTTCTCTGTTTTAACCAAGTTATCCTCCGGCTATAGGTGGAAAGAGTGCTATTGTCTCACCATCGTGCAGTTGTTGCTCCAGTTTCGCGTGGCGACCGTTTACAAGCACGACGGCTACCTCGGACGGTGGAATTGCCATACTTTCAAGAATATCAAGCACTGTGGTCCCATCGGTAAACTCGATTTTCTCTTGCTGATCGAATTTCCGCAGGGTTGCAAAAAGTTTAATCTCCAGTTCCATGTCAGATCCTTGTGGCAAGAAGACTTTTATCCTGTTCTAGGAGAAGTGCACCAAAATTTTCGATTTTCCACAGTATAGCAGCTTCCGGGATTTGCGCCAACCATGCGCCTTTACGGCCTCCCAGCACATATAAAGAAAAAGCGGAGCCGGTGACTCCGCATGGTCTTTGAACAATGATTAGTCATACGGGGTCACATCTTAAAGTGTTGATTATGAGCACTTAATATTTAAGATGTGACCCCCCACTTTCACACAAAATCAAATCACTCTAGTAGTTGTCATTTCTTAGGCAGGGTATAAGTCGCGGTGACTTCCATCCAATTGTCACCTTTAGTTTCATCCTTGGTAGAGGGCGTTATGAACCTTCCGGTGAAAGAGACTTTCCCTTTGATACCTTCAAACCGGCCGGTTCCTTTAATGTATTCACCCTTGCCCTCATACGAGTCAAGCTTTTCACCAGGTGCGGGCGCATGGGTGCCTTGAACCTTTACCGTAGTTGTAGAACCGTCCTTAAAGGTTATTTGGTTATACCCTTGAAACGAAACTTGCCCTTTGATCTTATCAAACGTACCTCGGAGGGTGATAGCCGCAACTTCGTCTTCAAAGATAGCCACGCCTCTCCTCTCATACAAACCAAGGACATGTCCTTTTTCGTCACCGACTAGAATCCACTCAACCTTGGTCAGTTGGCTTGTGTAGTTGTACTTTACAGTCTTTGCCTGAGCCGGTGTGACAGGCACCAAGAGCCAGGCTGCGATGAGCAACATGCTAAAGAGTCCCAAGATGGCAACGCATTGCTTACTCTTCACGGTTGTAGTCATCGCTGTTCCCTCCCACAGGTTGGTTGTTCAAACTATGGCAATTTATTGATCATTCCAACAAACTCCTCTTTAGTGAAAGCCTTGAGAGTCGTTGTCCTGACGTTGCCTTGTGAACCTAATGCCAGAGCGAAAGTCATAGCGATCTCATCACTAGGACCTTCACCGATAGCTACGATATCGTATTCTCCCATTACCGCGTAGACACCGATCACTTTTCCTCCCATCTCTTCATATCCCTTTATGGCGTCTGCAATCCGCTGCGGGATTTCCTTGATATTTTTGATCCCCTGATCGGTGAATTTGTATAGAGTTATGTAGGTCGGCATAGAGTCAGCCTCCTTTCTAGAAATAGACCCAGTGGTTTACCGTTATCCCAAAAAAACCAGCCTAATTGCCCAAGCCTCCGAGGCGTGAATAAACCCCTCAGAGGCTTCATATCGGCACTTTCTGGAAACTCCTTGTCATAAAGACGTCCAATCGATAGAAGAAAATGCTGTGAAAATGATTTAGAGAGATCGGCGACAGGAAGTGCAGAACCGGAGTAATGATCTCTTGAAATGTGCGAGAGTTGGTGACTAACTGCAGATTACAATAATGATTTGTTCCGTGTAAATAAAAATAATTGGAAGAAAAGGTAATTTTCACAGTTGGCTGAGGGAAGCGGGTCAGGTGTAATTGATCGAGAACAATGCGAACTCCACCGCTGGCTTATGCTCGCTGGGAAATCTCACTTTACATCTCCTTGCTTAGTCCATTACATCTTGATAGATTGCCCTTGACTCCTTTGAGCGATTCACCCACCCGAGGGTATTTCCTATGAAGTTTAAGGCTGTGATGTTCGATCTGGACGGAACGCTTCTCGACACCATTGAGGATCTCACCGATTCCATGAACGTCGTGCTCGGTCGCCTTGGGTTTCCCACCCACGATCCGGAGACTTGCAAGAATTTCGTTGGGGACGGCGTGGAGATGTTCGCATTCCGTGCTCTTCCCGAAAACCACCGTGATGAGGCCACAGTGGCAAAGTGCGCCCTTGGTATGCGCGAGGAGTATCGCAATCGCTGGGCGCAAAAGACACGACCATACGATGGTATCCCAGAGCTTCTGGATGGCTTGACGCTTCGCAATCTCAAAATGGCCATACTATCCAACAAACCAGATGACGCCACCAAGGAAATGGTTGCTGAACTCCTCTCCCGATGGCAATTCCATCCCGTTGCGGGAGCTCTGCCCTCAGTGCCGAAAAAACCGGACCCCACTCTCGCAGTAGAAATATCACAACGGCTTCTGATACCAGCGGAAAGGTTCCTCTACCTGGGCGACACCGGCACTGATATGAAGACGGCCCGGGCCGCGGGGATGTTTCCGGTTGGGGTACTGTGGGGCTTTCGCACGGCTGAGGAATTGAGGGATAATGGGGCGAGTAAACTGGTCAAGCACCCGATGGAGGTCTTGAGACTTCTCTGAGACTAGGAACCAGGCAGTAGGCACTACTAAAGACAAAGGAAAGACCAGGCACCTGGGATTGTCACAGTGCTTAGTGTCTAGTGCCTAGTTAGGATGACTGCCAACTATTCCTAGAGAACGAGTGCGATGAAAGACCTTTCTTTTGAAAAGAACGAGGTTTTATTCGGTTCTGACCCCACGGAGGGAATTGTGGCAGTGGAGCCGGTGGGAGAAGACAAAATGCGTCTTTTCCTGCGGCGTGGGGATCGGTTGGAAACCCGGGATGAACCTTTTACCCCATTTCTCCTTCTGGAGAACGAAAAGTTACTCCAGGGTTTCAAGCAACCTTTCCGGTTTGAAAAGTTTTCCTCCACCAACGACTACAAAGTCTTAGCGATCTTTGAACAGTGGGGTGACTGTGCCAAGGCCAGAACGTACCTTCACAAAAAAACGGGACAGCCAGTTTCGTCACCCCAGGCGCCATACCTTTTCCTCTCAGACCCGGTGCATCAATATCTGCTGCTCACAGGAAAAACCTTATTTAAGGGACTTTCCTTCAAGGATCTGCATCGGCTGGCACTGGACATAGAGACGGCCACGGCACCGGGCTACGATTTCTCAAATCCACAGCGCGAAGAGGACCGAATACTCTCCATTGCCCTGATGGATAATCTTGGTAGTGAGGAGGTTCTGTTCGCCACTGACTATGAGGAAGGGGAGATGCTTGCAGCTTTGGGATCTCGGATAACTCAGATCGATCCCGACGTGCTGGAGGGGCACAATTTATTCAATTTTGACCTGGAATACATTGTCACCCGGGCTCGGGTGCATGGCGTCGAGCTCCCATGGGGGCGGGACGGTAGTGAACCACGCACTCGCCGGTCCCGCCTCAGTGTGGCAGAGCGGGTCATCGACTACACCAGGATGGATATCTTTGGCCGACACGTGGTGGATACTCTCTTCCTTGTCCAATATTATGACGTGGCCGCGCGAGAGCTGGAAAGCTACGCACTCAAGTCAGCAGCTCGCCATTTCGGGCTTGCAACTCCAGAAAGGACTTACATCGAGCCAGAGAAAATACAGTGGTACTACGAACATGATCCTGAAGTGCTGAAACAATACAATCTTGATGACGTGCGAGAGACCCTCGCCCTGTCTGAGCTGCTGGGATATTCCTTTTTCCTGCAAACCATGATTTTCCCCTTCTCTTACCAGAATATTTTCGTACGAGGAAACGCTACCAAGATCAATGCTCTTTTCCTAAGAGAGTACCTGAGGCAACGGGCCTCTATACCGAAGCCAGGAGTGGCGGAATCTTTTGCTGGCGGCTACACGGACGTCTTCCGCCATGGAATTGTCAGACCCGTGGTATCTTGCGATGCTGCCTCGCTGTATCCCTCCATCCTGATTTCCTATGATCTGAAACCTTCAGGCGACAGTCTCAATATCTTCTTGCCGCTGCTCAAAGACCTGCGAGATTTTAGGTTCCAGGCCAAGAAAAAAGCGCAGACGGCGGAAGACCCTTATAAAAGAGACTACTACGAGGCCCTGCAGCAAACCTATAAAATCCTAGTTAATTCATTCTATGGATATCTTGGTACGAGATTGCACCATTTTTCCGACCCCCATCTGGCAGGGGAAGTTACCGGTCATGGCCGTGAGATTATTGTTCAAATGATAGAGTGGATCCGAGAACAAGGTGGTGAACCTATCGAGATAGACACTGATGGTATCTACTTTGTACCGCCTCCAGGTGTGAAGAGCGATAAGGACGTCAGGGTTCTGGTTGAACGTCTCTCTAATAGCATGCCCAAGGGGATAGAGGTAGAAATGGCCGGGAAGTATCAGGCTATGTTCTCCTACAAGAAAAAAAACTATGCCCTGATGGACGATCAAGGAAATGTAATTATAAAGGGTAGCGCCCTTCGTTCCAGGGGAATGGAGAAGTACCTGCGGGAATTCCTTTCAGACATGATTCAACTGATGCTGCAAGGTAAAGGAAAAGAGGTCTATCCTCTGTCACAGGAATATTTGAGCAAACTCGATGGCCACGAGTTTGACATCGGTTGGTTGGCCAAAACGGAAACCCTGACCGAATCTCTGGAAAGTTATCGAGAAAAGGTGGAAGCCAAGAAGCGCAATCCCGCAGCGACCTACGAACTGGCTTTAGCTTCAGGGAGACCTTACCGCGCCGGAGACCAGGTTTCCTACTACGTGACTGGAAAAGCAAAAAGAGTCACAGTTTACGAGAATAGCAAGCTCACATCAAACTACAAATCAGACAAACCTGACGAGAATGTAGCCTATTACCAGGCCAAGCTTCTCGACCTCCTCAAGAAGTTCAAAGAATTTCTCCCTCAAAAAGGTAGTTGAGAAATCCACGCTAGAATTCGACGATCATCTCAACAGTTGGATTCACAAAAACATTTCGGGCGGGAACCGGCTCTTACATTGACCAATCGAATCTTGAGTCTAGGATTTTGGCAGAATCCGCCTGCACCAGCAATGACCCTGAGATTAGATCTTGGACAACTGACCACGGACAACGGACGACTGACATGTTAATTTCCCTTGACAGGCTCAAGGAGCTTCGGTCATAAGTTAAGAAGCAGTCTCCCGTAATCACAAACCAATTACCTGACAACCACAATAAATCGGCGAATCAGAGAAATAAGAGAAATAAAGGGGGTAGTGTTATGAGAAAACTAATCCGCGTAAACCTGGCTGAAGGTGCGGTCCGAGTGGAGGATCTCACTCCGGAATACTCCCCTCTGGGAGGGCGGGGCCTAACTTCAACGATCGTGGCACGCGAGGTGCCGCCGCTCTGCCATCCTCTAGGGGCTGATAACAAGCTGGTGGTGGCTGCTGGGCTTTTGGCGGGTACCACTTGCGCTAACTCGGGACGCCTTTCCATTGGCGGCAAGAGCCCCCTCACCGGCGGTATCAAAGAGAGCAACGTGGGGGGCAATGTGGCAATGAAAATGGGCAAATTAGGAATCGCCGGCATCGTGCTGGAAGGGCAGGCCCCGGAAGGAAAGCTTTTCTACTTATTGATAACCAAAGATGGTGCTCAACTGTTGCCTGCCGATGAATACAAGGGATTAAAGAATTATGACCTTGCCGGTAAGCTACAGGATAAATACGGCAAGAAGGTGGGAATAGTCTCAATAGGGCCGGCTGGCGAAATGAAGCTCTCTGCGGCCTCGGTGGCAGTTACCAGTACGAATGGAACCCCTTCCCGCCATGCTGGACGAGGAGGCATGGGCGCAGTTATGGGCTCAAAAGGATTCAAGGCCATTGTGGTGGATGATAAGGAGGCTCCTGGGGTCACATATCATGATAAGGAAGCTTTTAAAGAAGCGGCAGCCGTTTTCAGAGACGCTCTCCGGGAACATCCGGTTACCAAGCCAGGGGGCGGCTTGGCCGTCTACGGCACCAATGTGCTCACCAGTATCGTAAACGAAGCGGGGGGCTTTCCTACGCGCAATTTCACCGAAGGCCAGTTTGAGGGAGCGCAGAAAATTAGTGGTGAGACCATGCACGATATCATCAAGGAGCGAGGCGGCAACACCACCCATTCTGGTTGCTCTACTTGCATCATACAGTGCTCCAACGAGTATGTTGACAAAGACAAAAACTATGTAACCTCGGCCTTGGAGTACGAAACTGTCTGGGCCACTGGCGCAAATTGCGGCATAGACGATTTGGATGCCATCGCCCAACTTGACCGCCTGTGTGATGACTACGGGCTGGACACTATTGAAACCGGTTGCGCAATAGCTGTTGCCATGCATGCCGGGGTTAAATCTTTCGGGGATGGAGCCGGTGCCATCGAACTTCTCCACGAAATCGGTAAAGGTAGCCCTCTGGGTCGCATCTTGGGTAATGGAGCCGCGGTAACGGGTCAGGCCTTTGGAGTATCCCATGTGCCTGTGGTTAAAGGACAGTCCCTCCCCGCCTACGACCCCCGGGCTGTTAAAGGAATTGGTGTCACTTACGCCACTAGCACCATGGGCGCCGACCATACAGCCGGATACGCGGTGGCCACTAACATCCTGAAAGTGGGAGGATTTGTAGATCCTCTCAAACGCGAGGGTCAGGTTGACCTTTCCAGAAATCTCCAGCTCGCCACAGCAGCAGTAGATGCGGCGGGCCTTTGCGTTTTCGTGGCTTTCGCGGTTCTGGATATTGCCAGTGGCTTGGAGGCGATTCCCAAGATGCTCAATGCCCAATACGGCTGGGCCCTAACCCTGGACGACGTGATCGAATACGGCAAGCAAATACTCAAAACGGAACGGGAATTCAACAAGGCAGCAGGTTTCACAGCCCTTGATGACAGGCTGCCCGAATTCTTCCAGAAAGAGCCGCTCACGCCTCACAACGTGGTCTTTGATGTTCCGGATGAGGAACTGGACACAGTCCACGACTTCTAGAAAGAACCACAATTGACTCGCGATCAAGGGGGCTTTGGCCCCCTTTGCTAATTGAATATCGAATATCGAACAAGGAATTTCGAACAGCAGAACTTATTGAAATGAATAAGAAAGTTTTCTTCACTTCGATATTCTACGGTTCAAGGATTAACATTGCCAGCTAGTTTGAGGATCATTCTTACCTAAAGATGCAGACATGCGAATAACCGTTCTTTTAGGTGGAAATCTAAGAAACGAAGCGGGGGAGGGGTCCCAAGAATTTGAATTTGAACTCCGGCCCGGATCGCAGGTTGAAGACCTGCTACTTCGCCTTGGGCTCCCTCGGAACAGGGTCAAGATGATCATGGTAAATGGCCGGGGAGGTACATTGACCTCACCAATTCGGGACGGAGATCGGGTGGCCCTTTTCCCGCCCGAGCTTGCTTTCAACACCTTCGTGTCTCTCGGATTCCGGAAGGAGTCGGTGGAGAAAAGAAAGAAGCAGAGCGCATAGAGCATGGATAGCTGGCAGCCTGCAGCAGGCAGCAAAGGATGACGCGGAGAAGCGGCGATAAGGCGGCGCGACGCAAGAAGCGGCAAATGACCAAACACATGTACTTGGCAGGCACGGAGGCCTGCCCCACAGGTCACCAGAGAATAGATATTAAATCTGCAATCGACTGGAGTACCATATGCTCAGGCATGTAGTTTTCTTCAAGTTCAAAAAAGGGGTGGGGGAAGTAGAAATAACAGACCTCGTGCAAAGCCTTGCTGGGCTGCCTCCTGTGATCCCGGAAATTCTGTCCTACGAATTCGGTCGAGACCTGGTCCGATCGGAAAGATCATACGATTTGGCCTTGGTCTCTACCTTCAAGGATCTTGACGCATTGCAGCGTTATCAAAAACACCCTGACCACCAGGTTGTCTTGAAAAAGGTAAACGAGTGCTGCGAGAGTGTAGTAGCAGTGGATTTTTACACCGACTAAAGGAAGGGTTGAGGATTTTAGATTTCAGATTGCGGATTGCGGATTTAAGATTCGAGACTGTAAACTTGGCACTGAAGGTTCCACTTTTTCAATCTGCAATCTAAAATCTACAATCTGAAATCTGTATTATGATTGACACTCATGCTCATCTAAACGAGATCGAACCCATAGAGCGGGTAATCTCAAGGGCTAAGAACATCGGAATTACTGCAATCGTGGCCGTGGGCATGGACGTGGACTCAAACCAAGCTACCCTGGCTCTGGCGAATCGATTCCCAGAACTAGTTTACCCTGCAATCGG